>DASRUX010000196.1:0-4189 GCA_035655235.1 Rhodocyclaceae bacterium
ATCAGGGTGATCGATCCGATCCAGGCCGCTGAGGCATAAAGTTCTCCTTTGAGGAAAACCAGCGGTACTTCGTTGCAAAGAACGTCACGCAATACGCCTCCGGCTACGCCGGTGGTGACGCCCATGAGGCTTGCCACCACCCAGGGCGTGTTCCATTGCAGGGCGGCCTGGGTGCCGATGATGGTGAACAGGGCGAGGCCGATGGCGTCGGGAATTAGGAAGAGCCGGGGTGGCAGGGGCAGGGCGCGGGCCAGGAAGAAGGTGATGAAGGCGGCACCCAGCGCAATGATGAGGTAGGTCTGGTCTACTACCCAGAAGACGTTGCGGTCCAGGAGGAGGTCCCGAACGGTGCCGCCGCCCAAGGCTGTGGCCACGCCCACCAGGACGGCTCCAACCAGGTCCATCTGCTTGCGGCCGGCATCCAGGACGCCGGTGAGGGCATTGACGGCCACCGCCACCAGGCCCACCCAGTAGATGAGGGCCTCCATGCCCGGATTCGGCAGCGTTACCGCTGCCGTTCCTTCATGAGCCGTTCCTTCTCCCGCTTCCAGTCCTTGTCCTGTTCGTCGGCGCGTTTGTCGTGCTGCTTCTTGCCCTTGGCGAGGCCGATCTCGGCCTTGATGCGGCCGCGGGTGTAGTGCAGGTCCAGGGGAACCAGGGCGTAGCCGGCGCGCTCAACCTTGCCGATGAGCTTCATGATCTCCTCGTTGTGCAGGAGCAGCTTACGGGTACGGGTCGGGTCCGGATTGACGTGGGTGGAGGCGGTCGGCAGGGCCGTGAGGTGCATGCCGATGAGGAAGATTTCGCCATTCTTGATGACGACGTAGGATTCCTTGATATTGACGCGGCCGGCGCGGATGGCCTTCACCTCCCAGCCCTGCAGCGCAAGGCCGGCTTCGTACTTCTCTTCGATGAAGTAATCGTGAAAGGCTTTTTTATTGACCGTAATGCTCATGCCGACGGCGATCCTTTAAAATGCCCGATTCTACAGGATTCGGGAAAAACGTTGCCCTATGGCGCTGGTTGAGAAGTCGGTACTGATCGAACGCTCTGCTCGGCAGATGTTCGAACTGGTGGATCGTTGCGAGGATTACCCTCAATTCCTGCCCTGGTGCAATCGCACCGAACTGAAGTTCCGCGACGATACCAAGACGGTCGCCACCCTTCACATCAACTACCACGCCGTGAAGTCCCACTTCACCACCGAGAACGACAAGCGGGCGCCGGAGTGGATGAATATCCGCTTGGTGGATGGCCCCTTTCGGCGCCTTGAAGGCTCCTGGCACTTCGTGGCCCTGGCCGAGAATGCCTGCAAGATCGAGTTCAAGCTGCACTACGAGTTTTCCAGCAAACTTTTCGAGAAGGTCATCGGCCCGGTCTTCAACCATATCGCCAATACCTTCGTCGATGCCTTCGTGCGCCGGGCGGCGCAGGTCTATGGAAGCGGCAATGAGTGACGTTGTGAATATCGAAGTCTGCTATGCCCTGGCCGGCAAGCAGGAAATCATCAAGCTGAAGCTGCCGGTGGGCGCCACGGTGCAACAGGCGCTGGAGGCTTCCGGGCTGCTGGCCAAGTATCCCGAGATCGACCTCAAGAAGAACAAATTCGGCATCTTCGCCAAGCTGTCCAAGCTGGATACCGCGTTGCGGGACCGGGACCGGGTCGAGATCTACCGTCCGCTGATCGCCGATCCCAAGGAGGTGCGCAAGCAGCGCGCCGCCGAGGGCAAGGTCATGAAAAAAGGCGCCGGGGATTCCGACGCCGAGGCTTGATCAGGTTATCGAAAAGAATTACTTGCAGCTTGCCGCCATGACGCGACGGGCGTTTTCGATTTCTTGCTGTCGCTGGGCATCGTCCAGGTAGCGCCTCTCGCCGCTTTCGTCCCTCATCATCAGGCGCTCTCCCGACTCCAGGCTGGCAAGTTGGCTGCGGGCGCGATCGCAGCTGTTCTTTCTGTCGGCTGCGGCTGCTTGTTCCTTGGCGTCGTTTTCGCTCTTTTTCTGTGCTTCCTGTTGCCGCTTCTTGAAGTCCATATCCTTTTCCACGTAGGACTTCGGTGCCGATCCGCCGGAACCGGGCTGCATATCGGTTGCCACGGTGCGACTGCCTTTGGCGGCGGAGGGAGGAGGGCTGTCGGAAATGATTGTTCGGCCGCTGGCATCCTTCCATTGATAGACCTGCGCGGATGCGGGCGACAGCTGCAGGGAAGCGGCAAGGCAGAGGGCGATTGTGCAGACAGTTTTCATAGGAGTGAGGAGTCGGCTGGGCTTGCGGTATAATACTAATTTGTGACCTTGGATCAAAGGCCATGCGACTTTTGCAGAAAGCCCTTACTTTTGACGACGTCCTGCTCGTCCCCGCCCATTCGCAAATCCTCCCCCGCGACGTCAGTCTGGCGTCGAAGCTGACCCGGAATATCACCCTTAATATGCCGCTCCTGTCGGCGGCCATGGATACCGTGACGGAAGGCCGTCTCGCCATCGCCCTGGCCCAGGAAGGCGGCATCGGCATCATCCACAAGAACCTTTCTGCCAAGGCCCAGGCCGGCGAGGTGGCGAAGGTCAAGCGTTTCGAATCCGGCATCCTCAAGGATCCGATCACCATTGCCCCGGGCATGACCGTCCGGGACGTGATGGACATTACCCGCCAGCATCGGATTTCCGGTTTGCCGGTGGTGGACAAGTCCGGCCGGGTGGTCGGCATCGTCACCAACCGGGACCTGCGCTTCGAGACCAACCTGGACCAGCCGGTCAAGGCCATCATGACCCCGCGCAAGCGCCTGGTGACCGTGAAGGAAGGCGCCAGCGTGGAAGACGCCAAGGACCTGTTGCGCAAGCACCGCCTGGAGCGCGTCCTGGTGGTTGACGACGAGTTCAACCTGCGCGGCCTGATCACCGTTAAGGACATCCAGAAGTCCACCGAACATCCCAATGCCTGCAAGGACGCTCTGGGCCGCCTGCGGGCCGGTGCCGCCGTCGGCGTCGGCGCCGGTACGGAAGAGCGTGTCGAATTGCTGGTGGAAGCCGGCGTTGACGTCATCGTCGTCGATACCGCCCACGGCCATTCCCAAGGCGTTCTGGATCGGGTCAATTGGGTCAAGAAGAACTTCCCGCAGATCGAAGTCATCGGCGGCAACATCGCTACCGCTGAAGCGGCCCGTGCCCTGGTGGATAACGGCGCGGACGCCGTCAAGGTCGGTATCGGCCCCGGCTCCATCTGTACCACCCGCATCGTGGCTGGCGTCGGCGTGCCCCAGATCACCGCCATCCAGAATGTTTCCGAAGCCCTCAAGGGCTCCGGCGTCCCGATGATCGCGGACGGCGGCGTGCGCTACTCCGGCGACATCGCCAAGGCCATCGCGGCCGGCGCCAACACCGTCATGCTGGGCGGCCTGTTCGCCGGCACCGAGGAAGCCCCGGGCGAAGTCGAGCTGTTCCAGGGCCGTTCCTACAAGTCCTACCGTGGCATGGGTTCCCTGGGCGCCATGCAGGCTGGTTCTTCCGACCGCTACTTCCAGGACGGCACCGCCAATGTGGACAAGTATGTGCCGGAAGGCATCGAAGGCCGGGTTCCCTACAAGGGTACCGTGCTCGCCGTGATCCACCAGCTCATGGGCGGCCTGCGCTCTTCCATGGGCTACCTGGGCTGCGCGACCATCGACCAGATGCACGAGCGCGCCACCTTCGTCGAGATCACTTCGGCCGGCGTCCGGGAATCCCACGTCCACGACGTGCAGATCACCAAGGAAGCGCCGAACTACCACATCGACTGACCGATCTATCGCATCGTCCGGGCGGCTGCTTTTTCCAATGCAGCCGCCCAATTCATTTGAGGCCCCGCCGCCATGTCCCACCAGAAAATCCTCATTCTCGATTTCGGTTCCCAGGTCACCCAGCTCATCGCCCGCCGGGTCCGGGAGCAGCAGGTCTATTGCGAACTGCATCCCTTCGACGTTTCCGACGAGTTCGTCCGGGACTTCAAGCCCAACGGCATCATCCTCTCCGGCGGCCCCAACTCCGTCTATGAAGCTCTGGACTGGAAGGCGCCCCAGGCGGTGTTCGAGTTGGGCGTGCCCGTCCTGGGCATCTGCTACGGCATGCAGACCATGGCCGAGCAGCTGGGCGGCAAGGTGGAAAGCTCCAGCAAGCGGGAATTCGGCTACGCCGAAATCCGTGCCCGGGGCCATTC
>DASRUX010000197.1:0-2189 GCA_035655235.1 Rhodocyclaceae bacterium
GCCCCGCTGCCTGGGCGGCTTCCAGCAGTTCCCGGGCGCCGTGGGAGAGCAGCAGCCGTTCCCCGTAGACCCGGGCCAGGACCCGGGCGTCCAGGCCGGCCAGGAGGCCAAGGCGGCGGCGCAGGCTTTCCCGGTAGTCGATCTCGCCCCGCATGGCAGATTCGGTGACGGCGGCCACCTCGGCCTTCTTGCCGGCGAAGTCCGCCAGTTCGTCGATGCACTCGATGGTGATGAGGGTCGAGTCCATGTCGAAGGCGATGAGGCCGTAGTCGGAAAGCTTGCGGCCGGTGGGGATGAAGGCCCAGTCGAGCTTTTCGGCTTCGACGAGAGGAATCAGCTCGTCGAAGGCCGGAGTACGGGGGGCGTCCCGCAGGCGGGTGACCTGGGGCGGCCGGGGCTCGACGGCAGCGGGGTTAGTGGCCGCCACCAGCCGTTCGAGCAGGAAGGTAGGCAGGGCACCGCCCTGGATGACCAGATCCATCGGGCTACGGCTCTCAGCTCAGGCGTTCGGGCAGGACATCCCGCAGGAGGACGGCGGCGTCCCGGATCATCTTTTCGGTGGCATCCCAGTCGACGCAGGCGTCGGTGACCGAACAGCCGTACTTGAGCTGGGAGAGGTCCGCCGGGATGGACTGGTTGCCGGCTTCCAGGTTGGATTCGATCATGACGCCCACCAGGGACTTGTTGCCCAGGCGAATCTGATTGACCACGTCGGCCATGACCAGGGGCTGCAGTTCCGGCTTCTTGTAGCTGTTGGCGTGGGAGCAATCCACCACGATATTGGCGGGCAGCTTGGCCTTGGTGAGGGCCTGCTCGGCCAGGGAGACGGAAACGGTGTCGTAGTTGGGCCGGCCGTCGCCGCCCCGCAGGACGACGTGGCCGTAGTTGTTGCCCTTGGTGCGGACGATGGCGACCCGGCCCTCGTTGGTCAGGCCCAGGAAGGCATGGGGCTTGGAGGCGGACAGGATGGCGTTGATGGCCACGGTGAGGTCGCCGTTGGTGCCGTTCTTGAAGCCGACCGGGGTGGACAGGCCGGAAGACATCTCCCGGTGGGTCTGGGATTCGGTGGTGCGGGCGCCGATGGCGGTCCAGGAGATCAGGTCGCCGTAGTACTGGGGCGCATTGGGGTCCAGGGCTTCGGTGCCGGTGGGCAGGCCGACTTCGCACACGTCGTGGAGGAAGCGGCGGGCCTTTTCCATGCCCACGTCGATGCGGAAGGTGTCGTCCATGAAGGGGTCATTGATGTAGCCCTTCCAGCCCACGGTGGTGCGGGGCTTCTCGAAATAGACCCGCATGACCAGAAGCAGGGTATCGCTGACTTCGTCGGCCAGGGCCTTCAGGCGCTTGGCGTACTCGATACCGGCGACCGGGTCGTGGATGGAGCAGGGGCCGACCACGACGAACAGGCGGTGGTCCTTGCGGTCCAGGATGTTGCGCATGGCTTCGCGGCCGGCGACGACGGTCTGGGCGGCCTTGTCGGAAATGGGCACGCGGGCGTGGAGCTCCTCCGGCGTCGGCATGGCGTCGAAGGCGGTGACATTGACGTTTTCGATATCGAGTTTGGGCATTTGTCAGTTCGTAAGCTGTCGGATCAAGTCTTTCACCGCTGCGACCTTGTCCTGCAGGGTCGGGCAATGACGTAAAAATGTGATTTTATCCTGTCCGGCCAGTTTGTAGTTCCGGTTCTTCTGGATGAGATTGATGATCCGGATGGGCTCGATAGGCGGATTGGGGCCAAATTGCACGGTTACCTGGTCCATGGTGGCGTCGAGCTTCTGAATCTGCAACGGTTTTACCAGGAGGCGCAGCCGGTGGGTCGCGATGAGGGACTGGCCCTGGGGCGGCAGCTCGCCGAAGCGGTCGATGAGTTCTTCCTGGAGGGCGTCGATGTCGTCGCCCTTGTCGCAATTGGCCAGGCGCTTGTAGAGGGTGAGGCGCTCATGGACATCCGGGCAGTAGGCGTCCGGGAGCAGGGCGGGAGCGTGGAGATTGATCTCGGTGGCGATGCCCAGGGGCTGGGTGAGGTCCACTTCCTTGCCCTGCTTGAGACCGGCCACGGCCCGGTTGAGCATTTCGGTGTAGAGGTTGAAGCCCACCTCCTGCATCTCGCCGGACTGGTTCTCCCCCAGCACCTCGCCGGCGCCGCGGATTTCCAGGTCATGCATGGCGAGATAGAAGCCGGCACCCAG
>DASRUX010000198.1:0-16038 GCA_035655235.1 Rhodocyclaceae bacterium
TCGAAATCCAGCCCCGGCGAGAGTCCGAGCCAAGCGTGGGTGGGCCGGGCATAGCAATAGACGCAGCCGTGCTCGCAACCCCGATAGGCGTTCAGGGACTGGTCGAAGGGCAAGTCGGGGGAGTCGTTGCCGGACAGGATCGACTTGGCGGTATCCACCAAAAGCTGGGTGCGGGGGGCTGATGCTTCCTCGGTAAACCAGCCGTCATCCTCCAACCGCCGGGTGGTGCTGGAGAAGCGGTGTTCGACATTCTCGGCAGTGCCGCGGCCTTTTACCGGGGAGGGCGGCAGTCCGGAATCGGGATGGCGGTCGAAATCTTCCATGCTGATCCGTTACAATGCCCGATTTTCCGCACTTTTTGAATGGGGCAAGGCCATGATGCCGCATACCAAACCCAATACCGACGACGTCCGCATCAAGGAGATCAAGGAGCTGGTGCCGCCGGCCCACGTTTTCCGTGAGTACCCGGTCAGCAACCGGGCCGCCCAGACTACCTATGGCGCCCGCCAGACTATCCACCGTATTCTCCACGGCGCCGACGACCGCCTGCTGGTGGTGATCGGCCCCTGTTCCATCCATGACTACCAGGTGGCCATGGATTACGCCAAGAAGCTGGCCAAGGAAGCCGACAAGTACCAAAACGACCTCCTCATCCTGATGCGGGTCTATTTCGAGAAGCCCCGCACCACCGTGGGCTGGAAGGGCCTCATCAACGATCCCCGCCTGGACGGCAGTTTCCGCATCAACGAGGGCATTCGCCTGGCCCGCCGCATCCTGCTGGAGGTGAACGAACTCGATCTGCCCTGCGCCACCGAATTCCTGGATACCATCACCCCCCAGTACACCGCCGACCTCATTTCCTGGGGCGCCATCGGCGCCCGCACCACCGAATCCCAGGTGCACCGGGAACTGGCCTCCGGCCTTTCCTGCCCGGTGGGCTTCAAGAACGGTACCGACGGCAATATGCGCATCGCCGTGGATGCCATCCGTGCCGCCCAGTCCCCCCACCATTTCCTGTCGGTGACCAAGTCGGGTCACACCGCCATCGTCTCCACCGTCGGCAACGAGGACTGCCACGTCATCCTCCGGGGCGGCAAGGAGCCGAACTTCGACGCGGCCTCTGTGGATGCCGCCTGCAAGGAAATCGCCGCCGCCGGCCTGGCCGCCAAGTTGATGGTGGACTTCTCCCACGGCAACAGCCGCAAGCAGTACAAGCTCCAGATGGAAGTCTGCGAGGATGTCTGCAAGCAGTTGGCCGCCGGCGAAGAGCGCATCATGGGCGTCATGGTGGAGTCCCACCTGGTGGAAGGCCGCCAGGACCTGTCCCCGGACAAGGCCCTGGACTACGGCAAGAGCGTCACCGATGCCTGCATCGGCTGGGACGACAGCATCGCCCTCCTGGATCAGCTGGCCGCCGCCGTGCGCGCCCGCCGGGTGGCCGAAGCCGCCCAGTAAGGCAAAGCGGGGCGGAGATCAGCCGCCGAAGTGGATCTGGTACTTCGCCCCGTTCGAGAACAGGCAGGCTCCCGTGCCCCGGGCTGCTGCCGTGAGCACATATTCGCAGCTGAGGTAGGTGCCCCGGTTGCCGGCGGCGTTGGCGATGCCCCTGCGCCCGACGGCAGGACTCCGTCCGTCGCCGTACACCTGCCGATAGACGGCCCCGAATCCCGGGTAATCGTTGCCCACCCGGCTGGCCTCCCCTTGCAGGGTTTCGCCCCCGTTCGTCAGAGAGAAGCTGCCATGGCCGTTGAGGCCATCGGTCACCTGGGCGGTCAGCACGCCCATTTTTCCCGCCACGTCGTTGATGGGATAGAGCCTGGCCTGCAACTGCAGCGGTTGGGGCTGGGCAGGCGGTACGGCGATGCTTTCCCCGCCGGTGGCGCCGGGATAGATCACCGGTGGCGGATTGCGGGCATCGATGGGGACGACGTAGCAGCCGGTCAGGGATAGGGCGAGGCCGGCGGCGGCGAGGACGGGGAGCTTCATGGCAATCTCCAGGCGGGTTGGCGATGGACCCACTATGGAATACCCCTGGGCCTGGTTCAATGTGCCGACGCGAAGTGGCGGTTTATGATGCTAGAGTATCGGCGAACGATACCGTAGAGCTTCCGCCATGCCCTTTCCTTCCCTGTTCGACGCTCTCAAGGCCCACTTCAAGGCCCGCAGCCTGACCTATGCCGACGTGGCTGCCGCCCTGGATATTTCCGAGGCCACGGTCAAGCGCATCTTTTCCACCCGGGATTGCTCCTTGGCCCGTCTCGCCCAGTTCTGCGACCTGGTGCAAGTGGATATCGCCGAACTCGCCCGTTCGGCGCCCCGGCAGAAGCGCCTCATCAACCAGCTCACCTGGAAGCAGGAGGAGGAACTCACCGCCGACGAGAGGCTGTTCCTGGTGGCCGTCTGCGCCCTCGCCCAGATGACGGTGGACGACATGGTGGCGGCCTACCGCATCGAGCGGGCCGAGTGTATTGCCCTGCTGCTCCGGCTGGAGCATCTGGGGCTGCTGGAAGTCCATCCCAACGACCGCATCCGGCTGTGCGTTTCCCGCACCTTTGAGTGGATTCCCAACGGGCCGATCATGCGGCGCATGGCGGCCATGGCGGGGGATTACTTCGATCACTCTTTCGCCGGGCCGGGGGAGTTCATGCGCATCATCAGCGCCCGGCTTTCCCGCTCCGCCAGCATCGCTCTGGTCGCCCGCCTGGAGCAGATCGCCCGGGAATACGCCGAGCAGCACGCCGCCGATGCGACCTTGCCCCTGGAGCAGCGGCCCGCCCTGAGCGTGTGTCTGGCGGTGCGCCAGTGGGAGCCGGCTCTGTTCCGGAAGATGCTGCGGGAACCGGCTCCGTAAGATTCAGGCGGCGTTCTTGCCCTTTTGCCAGAGCACGTCGCCCTGGCCGCCGAAGCGGTTGAGGCTGCGGCCCAGGATGAAGAGCAGGTCGGACAGCCGGTTGAGGTAGCGGCGGGCGTTGTCGGGGATCGGCTCCTCGCTGTGCAGGCGCACTACCGAGCGTTCCGCCCGGCGGCAGACGGTGCGGCACAGGTGGGCGAGGGCGGCGGCCCGGGTGCCACCCGGCAGGATGAATTCCTTGAGCCGCGGCAGGTCGGCGTTGAACTCTTCCACCAACTCCTCAAGCCGCGCCACCTGGGCGTCCTTGATGATGGTCATGCCGGGCAGGCAGAGTTCGCCCCCCAGGTCGAAAAGATCGTGCTGGATGTCGATTAGGGCCGTCCGGACGGCCTCCGGCATTTCCTCACAGAGGAGCACGCCGAGGCTGGAATTGAGTTCGTCCACCTCGCCGATGGCGTCGATGCGGAGGCTGTCCTTGGTGGTGCGGGAGCCGTCCCCCAGGCCGGTGCTGCCGCTGTCGCCGGTGCGGGTGACGATTTTGGAAAGGCGGTTGCCCATGGTCGTTCCTTGTTGGTTGGCGTGATCCCTATGAGAAAGCCTTCGGCAATCCGAAGTTCTGGGACTTTGCGGAAGGCGGTCAAGCGCGGGATTCTACACAGCAAACGGCACGACGATTGCCCGCAGTGGGTTCTAGTGGCTTGAAACGAAGCAGCCGACGACCTGGTAACGATTGAAGCTCACTCCTCCTGTAACCCTGACTTTTCCGGCAATCACCCAGGCATGGGCCTCCAAGGGTGAGTTCGCCCCTTCCCTGCGTACACCGAAGAGAAAGCAGTAGGGAATGCCGGAAAGGCCAAGGAGGATTCGCGCTGTCATTGCCTGGTTGAAGCAATTCGATACCCAGGGCGTATATCTGCCCGCCAGCTTGACGACGCGCGCGATGGACGACGCCCGTGCTTCCATTTCGGGATCAATGAGCGGCGTCCAGGGGGCCGTACCTGCGTGCCTGCCCAGGCTGGGCGCCAAGTGACGGAAGGGGATGGCGAGGATGCCCAGGCGGCAGATACCCAGGAGCATCCATGTCGGGAGGAACCATGCCTTCTCGAAGTACGGGCGGCGCCTGAAGCTGCGTATCTTGCGGGCGAGTTGCGAAAACATCGGCTCGGGATGGGGTAACGGCATGGAAGCCGGGATGGCGGAAATTCTACTCGGGCAGCATGTCGCCAGGCCTGGGTATTTCCGGAAACGGGAAGGAGCTTACGTCCAGCTTGCCGAAATTGGAAAGCCGGTGGAATATTCTGGACCGGATAGAAGGCGCGGGATGAGGAAAGCCGATGGATGAAAGGAAACTCCAGGCAACGATGCATGCCTTGGAATGGGAGGCGAGATACCGCAAGCGCGCTTCCGGGCAGGATACCGGCAACGCGTTTCTGCGCGACCTCGCGACCCTGGATGGCGACTTCGCAGAAACCTTGTCCAGCCTTGGCGTTCGGTCCGGCAGGCTGCTGGAAATTGGCGCCGGATTAGGGGAGCAGGCGATCCAGTACGCCTTGCGAGGCTTTGACGTTACGGCCACGGAGGTTTCCGATACGGCCATCGGGCAGGCGTCAGTCCTGGCTCATGGCGCAGGGGCAAAGGTTGCGTTCGTCAACGACAACATTCTTTTCACCCGGCTGGATGGACAGTTCGACATCATTGCCGATCGGGGCTGCTATACCACCTTGCCGTGGGATTTCCTGGGGAATTACGCGAGGAACATCGCCCGTCTGCTGGCTCCCGATGGGCACCTCCTGCTGAAGGTGGATACGCCGAACCAGGCCAAGATCAAGGCTCTTCAGGATAATCTGGCCCAGCTCTCGTGCATCTCAAGTCATTACCGGAGGGGGCTCCCCGAGGCCGATGGTCGTCCCCCCGATGCCGTGTTTGCCGTCTTCAGGCATTTTCCGGCGCAGGCCAGGCCATCTCCTGATACGCCCCATTGTTGCTGACGGCGGTAAAACCCAGTTTGGCATAGAGCCGTTGGGCGCCGATATTCTGGGTCGATACCGACAGGGTCAGCGGCTTTGCAGAAGCGGTGGCTTCTGCCTGCAAGGCCCGGATCAGCCTGCTTCCCAGGCCGTTGCCGCGCGCTTCGGGACGGAGCGCGATGTTGATCAGGCGAATGCCTGCCGTGCCCCGACAAACTGCCAGGCTGCCTACGGGTTCGCCTGCCGCCTCGACGATGCAGAAATTCCCCTCTGGATACTGCTGGCGATGTCCGTTTTGCTGGGCGCGAAATTGCATGGCGATCAGATTGTCCAGCATCGGTTCCGGCAGGCCGATATGCAATAGATCGTCCCGTGTCGACCGGAAGAGCTTGACCAGAAAGTCGTCGTCCAGGGGAGCCTCGGGGCGAAGGGAGAATAGGGTGTCGGGCATGGCGGGCTCTCTGGAAACAGCGATTGGATTGATCGAGCCCGACGGCGATGGATACAATCGAGCATTCGGCATAATGCCATTTAAATGTCTGGGCCTGTGGATATCAAGACTTACGCAAAGGCGAAACTTCGACTTATTCCGGGATTGGTGCCGCTGGTGCGCCTGTGCAGATTGGCCCTGCTCCCGGGCTACCGCAGCGAATGGCGCCTTGCGCGCTCAAGGCCGGATAATCTGTTTCAGCCTTTCAGTACGACGGCGCCCGACCGGTACCCCCGCGTTTTTTCCTTCCTGCGCGACCGGATGCCGGAAGGCGCGCCCCTTCGGGTCCTTTCCTACGGGTGCTCGACGGGGGAAGAGGTGTTTACGCTCCGGCGCTATTTTCCGGACGCCGAGATCGTCGGGGTCGACATCAATCCATCCAACATCGCGGTCTGCCACAAGAAGCAGAAGCGCAGCCCTGATTCCCGCCTGCGCTTCGCCGTTGCCGCATCGCCGCAGGCTGAGCCGGAAGCATACTATGACGTGATTCTTTGCATGTCGGTTCTGCGTCACGGGGAACTGGAAGTGAAAAAACCAGAGAACTGTTCCCACCTGATATGTTTTGCCGACTTCGAACGAATCGTGTCGGAATTGGGCCGGTGCTTGAAACCGGGCGGCTTCCTGGCGATTGCCAACAGCCATTTTCGCTTCGCCGAGACCGCGGTGGCAGAGGATTTCGAGGTGGCATATCGCGTAGAGCCACGAGCAAATCGCACCACCTCGCAGATATACGACAAGCGAAACATCAGGCTGGATGGCGTGACGTACAGCGATGTGGTCTTTTGTAAACGGATGGGAACATGAGTGTCATCGCCGGAGTGGTCAGGTTTTCGGGGGCGCCGGTCCGTCGCGAGGAACTTGGCATTGCCGCAGCACGTCTTCAGGCGCCCGGCATCGGCGATCCCGCTTATTGGTGCGAAGGACCGGCGGCGCTATTGGCGCGCCAGCGCATCGTGACCATCGAAGACATGCACGAACGCCAGCCCTGGACAAGCAGCGGCGGCCTGGTGCTGGTCTATGACGGCAGGCTGGACAACCGCGAGGATGTGGCCGGTGCCCTCGGCATTCCCCTAGGCCAGGAAGTCGTCCCTGATGGGCGACTACTGCTGGCAGCAGTGGAGCGCTGGGGTTCGGCGGCGCTGCCGCGGCTGATCGGCGACTTCGTTTTCGCCCTGTGGGACAAGACAAGCCGAAAACTGTTGTTGGCCCGCGACTCCCAAGGCAGGCGCACCCTGCTCTACCACCAGGGTTCGGATTTCGTCGCTTTCGCCACCACCTACCCCGCGCTGCTGGCTTTGCCGGGTGTGCCCAGGAAGATCGACGAGCTCGGGGTGGCCGATTTCCTGATTTTGAACTCGCGCCATCCGTCGGCAACGTTCTATCAGGGCGTGCGCCGGGTGCCGGCTGCCACGTCGATGCTCTTTGCCGGCCGCGAGCCGCTGGTCCAGCGTTACTGGTCCCCCGAGCCCAAGCGTACGATCCGGCTCTCGTCCGACCAGGAATATGTCGAGGCGGCGCGGGAGCATCTTGACCGGGCGGTGGCCTGCCGCCTGCGCGCGAAGGATGGCATTGGCGCCCAAATGAGCGGTGGGCTCGATTCTTCGGCGGTGGCTTCCACGGCGGCCAGGTTGCTGGCACCGGGGAGGCTGGCAACCGTTACTGCGGTGCCGCCCGAGGGGCTGAAACTGCCCCCCCTGTCAGTCAGTTGGTATCCCGACGAGCGTTCCTCCGTCGCCGCCATCGCCGCCATGCATCCCAACATGGATACGGTGTTCGCGAGTTCGGATGGTCCTCACCCGATCGAGAGGGATCCGGTTCCGTTCTTTGAAGCGGGGGGCATGCCTGCCCGGGGGATCAGCAATATCGGTTGGCTTTTGCCCGGCTACGAGCATCTGGCGCAAGCCGGTATCTCCGTCATGCTGACTGGCGAGGGGGGTAATGCGGCGTGGAGCCCGGACGGAACAGGCAGGCTGCTGCAACTACTTCTTGGGGGCCATTGGGTCAGCCTGGCGCGCGAGCTTCGCCTCCTCGACCAAAGCCGCCCCTACGGCTGGGATGGCCGGACCGTGCTGCGCCGGGAAGCCCAGCGCCTTGCGCCGCGCTGGCTCATGAAATGGCGCAGACGTAAGCGGCTTGCCTCCCACGATCTGTGGCACGAATACAGTGCGGTCAATCCGGGCTTCGCCGCGGAGATAGACCTCTCTGGACGCAGTCGCCGCTCCGGGCATTATGCGGGCCTGGGCGGCCCGGCCGGCGGGCTTGCCAGCAGCCTGTACCTGCTGTCCCAAATGGAGCACGCCAAGGAGGTTGCTACTGCGTTGCGGGCTTATACCGGCATTGAGCATCGCTCGCCATTGCTTGATGTTCGACTGCTCGAATTCTGTCTGTCCCTTCCTGAAGAACAATTCTTCCGGGACGGGATCAACCGGCGCCTGCCGCGGCTGGCCCTGGCCGACCGCCTGCCGGCTTCCGTGTGGCGAAACAACCTGCTGGGGGCGCAAAATCCGGAAATCGAAGTGCGCATTGCCGCCATGCGCCCGGTCATGCGGCAGGAAGTCGCCGACCTGCAACGAGTGCCCCTTGCGGCGCGCCTGCTGGATTTGCCGCGGCTGGCCAGAATCGTGGAGTCGTCGTCGGACAAGATTGAAGTGACGCTGGCCTTGCCGCGGGCGCTACATGTGGGACGCTTCCTGAGTTGGGCCGAGTCTCAGGGATGGTAGTTGATGCAATAGGCATTTAACTGGCAGGCTGCCTGTGTTAGAGTTGAAGTCGTCTAGGAATTGAAGGGATGGGTCATGGATATGGAAAATATTCGCACCGGGGAAACGCAGGTCGAGGATGAATGCTTGGCGCAGAAAAAAAAGCGCTGGAATGCGCCGCGACTGACGTCGGTTTCCATTGCCAGCATGACGGAGGGGATGTTCAACCCCGGCACTGACGGCGCCGGGAGTTCCACGATGTCCTGACATTGTTCGGAAGCGGGATAAGGCTAGCGGGGTCGGTCGGAAGACCGGCCCCGTTGTTTTGCGCTCTGACTTAGGCCGCGGGATAGTCGCCGTTCACCGCGATGGCGAAGATGAAGGCCTGCCACGGTTGCATGTTGTCGTGCGCCTGATTGCCGCCGGGATAGGCGGATAAGGTGGTCGGAGCGAGCGTGGCGTTGCCGGGCAGCGCTTGGTCGGTATAGGCATTGACGATGGTGCCTGATACCGAAAGACGGCTAAGATGGGCCGTGTTGGTCGGCGGCCCGTACATGGTTTGCGAATTGATGCCGGTGACGGTGTGGTTATGGGCCGGAATCTGATTGGAGTTCAGGGTAACGGTTGCTGCTCCGGTCTTCTCTCCGACCACATAATTGTGCGCCGATCCTGGCCTCAGGCCCGCCCCGACCAAGGGCAAGCCGTTCACGTTGGGCACATTGAAGGACGTGGTGTTGCCGCCGTAGGTATTGCCGATGATCGAATACAGGGCGGGGTACTGGGAGACGGCCAAGACTTGCCCGTCGCAGGGCAGCCAGTTGCCATCGCCCGGGTAGTAGTTGGCAGCAAAGGCGCGTATTTCTCCAATATAAGGATTGGACATGGGGCTTTCCTCCTAGGGGCGTACGGGGTAAATGCCATCGAGGGCGATGATGTAATTGATCGCCATGGTGGGCATGCGGTTCTCATGGGCTTGCAGTTGCGTTGGCCCGGCAGTCGATACGGTATCGCTCTTGAGCACCTGCGGGGGCGAGCCGGAAATGGGCGTGGTGGCAAAGAAGAGGTTCGGGCTGGGATCGGCATACAGATTGCCCGTGGGTACATTGCTCTTTGCCGCATCCTTGCTCACATTGAAAGCATGGGTGTGGGCAGGGGTCTGGGCGAGCGTGAGCGTCACCGATTCGCTACCGCCGTAAGTGCCGAAGGTGCGATTGGTGAGGTTGGTGCCTTGGCCCGAACCGATGGGCAGGCGGCCCCTGAGATCAGGAACGCAGAACGTTGTCGAGCCATTGCCCCCAAAGGTGGTGCCTAGCAACGAAAAGAGCGCTTCGTGGTTCTGAATAGTCAATTCGGCTCCGTTGCACAGTTGCCAACCCTGGGGGGGGGTGTTGCCCAAGAAGGGGCGGATTTCGGCCAAGTAATGGTCCATTTCGAGTCTCCTCTTGGTCAGGGACGGGGCGGAAATACGCCGGTGGTGCAAATGAAATAGTTCAGCGCCAACCAGGGCTGCATGTTGTCGTGCGGTGCATCGCCGCCGGCGGTGCTCACCGTGGTCAGGTCGAGCGCAACGGTGTTGGCGCTGGCCGGCGCATACAGGTTGACGTTGGCGGGGGGCGTGGCCCGGGTGACCGCTGCAGCGATATGGTGGTCCAGTCCATTGGTTATGTTGCCGCTGCTGGGATAGACGCCCACGGAATGGGTGTGGGGAGGCGTCGTAGCCGCTGTCAGCTTCACGGTCTCAGAGCCACCACGGGTGCCCCTCGCAACGGTGGGACTGTTGGCGAGCGGTACGCGTCCGCGGAGATCGGGAAGTGCGAAAGTGGTTCTGCCGTCGCCGCCGTAGGCATTGCCAAGGAGTGCGAAGAGCGCCTGATTGCTCTGAATAGGCAATATGGCACCGTTGCAAAACGCCCAACCGTCTGGCGCATAGTTGAGTGCCCAAAGTTTTATTTCACCGAGATACGAGTCCATGTGCGTCCTCAATGTGGTTATGTCGAAGGTGCTACGATGAGTAGCAACTCGATCTTACACACATTATTCATTTGGCGTAATACAAAGACATATATGCGTGCATATGCCTATTGTGATTTTCGCTTGGGGCTATGAACTGGAGTAGCCGAACGCTTCGATGAAGGGCTGCAGCAGGGGAAGGACAGCTTCGGTATGGGCCCGATAGTTTTTCCAACGCCCTGCCGAAGTGCCATAGATGGATTTGACGACCTGATGATAGCTGGGGGTCGTGATCGGGCGGCGGCGGGCGTGCTCGTGGAAGCGCAGGACTTCGTCCTTCCATTCCAGTCCGAGGAACTGCATGAGCGCTGCAGTTTCTTCCTCCAGGCTCTGGACGAGCCGTTCGTATCTGACCTCGTGGACGTTATCCGGCATGAGCCGCCGGAACAGCAGGTACAGGCCCATGACTTTGCTGTAGTAGCGGGCGCTGCGCTCCAGGCTGAGATTGGCGGCCATGGAAGGGTTCAACTGGTACAACTGCATGTAGTTGCTCAGGACCACGTCCCGCGGGTCCCGGATGGCAACGACGACTTTCACGCCGGGGAAGAGCCGGGCATAGATATCGAGGTGCATGATGTTCAGGGGCTGCTTGTCGACCACCTGCGATTTGCCCGGGGAGTGGCCCCTGATACCCGAGATGTTGGACCAGTAAGTTTGGCGGCAGGCTTCCATTTCCGCCTCACTCAGGCGCTGCAGGGATTCCAGGTGGGCAGCATTTCCGAAAAAGCGCTCAGCGATGCCATGCAAGGTTGCCTTTTCCTCAATGACGGACAAGGCCGGATGGGAATCCAGCAACTGGTCGAGCAGGGTCGTTCCCGAGCGCGGAAAGCCAACCAATAGGACTGGGCGGGAAGAGTCGGCCGGCAGCGGAGCCGTCTCCTGCCAACCGAAAGAACGGCGGTCGCCATACCAGCGGATGCTTTCGTCCACCTCAGTCAAATGAATGTCGTTCTTGCGCAAGAGTCTGGCGGCGGTGGGAGTACGGAGCAGGACTTCGTTCTTGGCGTTGAAGGCGGCCATCGCGTCGTCGTAATGGCCGAGTTCATCGAGTGCGGTTCCCAGCCATCCCCAGGCGAGATGGCGGTGGGTATGGGCGGGATGTTTGTTCAGGAAGCCTTCCAGCATGGCGCGGCAGGTTTCCAGATTGCCCCGCCGATACTGTAGGCGGGCTTTCAGAATGAACAGGGGCTTACCCGGATCGCAAGGAGTCCCAATCGTAGTCTCCAGCGACTGCAGGATGTCCCAGGCTTCGCGGACCCGGTTCAGCCTCTCCATTGGAAACAGGGCGTCGTAGTGTAGGTCCTGGTCGTCGGGCGCCTGGGTCAGCGATTTGCGGTAGCAGGCCAAGCTGTCTTCTGGGTATCCGGCTTCGGCCATCCGTTTCGCCACATTGAGATAGGCATTGGCGAGTTTCCTGCGCGCCGGGGTGGCTTCTTCGGTACTCTCCGGGGCAGCGGCGTCGGCAACCTGGCGATCCAGTTGCTCGGCAAAGATGCGCAAGACTTCGATCGGCAGGAATTGCATGGTTCAGGCGGGGAGATAGCCCAGCTTGCGCATCATTGCACCGTGATCGGCTTCAATGCGCGCAACCTGCTGTTCCGTGAGGGTGTCGCGCCAGCCGCCTGCGACGCCGCGCCGGAAAAAGCGGGCCATGCCCGGTGGAGCTTCGGCAAAACCATGCGTGTTTTCCTGTGCGCGCAGGCGCTCGAATCCGGTCGCCTCGACAGCAGAGGTGATGGCTTCCATCGATGCATCGAAACCGAGGAAGCGGGACGCTTCGCCGAATCGAGCAATTGGGTCGGACAGCATGTCCTCATACTTCAGCAACAATATTCTGACCGGTGCAGCAAGCCAGCTTTCCACATGCGCGCTCCAGGTAGTGAGGCGCTGGGGAAGTTGCCTCAAGAGACGCTTCTCGCTGGTCGCCATCGTCCCTGCTGGATTTGCCATCAGGGCAATCGACTTGTCTATCGTGTCGTTCATGTGGTGGGCCAGCGACACCGCAACATCCCGGGGGTCGCGGACGATGTAGAGTGCCCCGAGGGTCAGGCCGACCGGGAGAAGGGGTTCCCCTGCCGGGGTCAGCCCCCACGCGTCGTGCACCTTGCGCAGCAGGGGGCGGGGCGCGGCATCGGCTTCGAGCTCGTACATGCGCGGGCGGGCGCAGGCGATTTCGTCGTCGGTGAGGTCGCTGGATTCGATGTCGAGGATGCGGTCGAAGCGGTCACGCGTCGCCGCATTATCGATGCCCGGCGAGTTGATATCGGGTGAGGCGCCGCCGAGGGCAAGGCTGTCGAGAAACATTCGCAGCCAGGTGTTGCCGGATTTCGGATAAGAGGCGAGCCAGTAGTAGCCGCTCATTTTGCCAACACGCTGAAGGCGTGTGCTTCCACTTCTGCAGCCATTTGGTTGAGCGTGCGGAGCGATTGCCCCTCAAGGCGATGGAGGTGATGAACGGGGGCCAACTGTGCGAGTCTCGCCAGGGAACGAAAGAGCGTCGGCTGAGGCTGAATCCTCATGCCGACGGCGCGGCGATAAATCATGCTGTTGAGCTGACCCATGGCCTTCGCTGGGTGGGAGCGGTCGATCTTCCCTGGCTGCATGGCCGCCCCCCTGACGGACAGCACATATACGGCCAGGGGCGGCAAGGGCGTGGGGGCGAAATTATCTCTGGTCGGTACGCGGAATTTTGGCTGGCCGGGTCGATTGGCTTCCAGGCCCTCATGTTGCAGGGCCAGCTCTTGTATGACATCAGTGGTCAGCTTCCGCACAGGGAAAGCTGGCAGTATGAGTCCGACGGCAGGGTCGAATGCTGTCACGTCGTCGGCCGCCAGTGCGTGGCCCCGGGCGCCGAGCGCTGCGGCCAGCGTGGATTTTCCGGCACCGGAATTGCCGGCGATCAGGATCGCCCGGTCATTGATGCGTACTGCCGAGGCGTGGATGGGCAATAGCCCCCGTTGGTGGCATAGAACGCCCAGCACGCTGCCGAGCAGGAAGGCGCGAAGATCGGATTCGGCAGCGCCCGCGGCGGGTTCCACGACGACCCGCCGGCCATTCTCCACCCGGAATCTGCCAACATCTTCAAGATCGAGCAGGAACGAGCCGTCGGCCCATAGTTTGCTGTGGGGAAGCACGAAGATGGGCGTGTCCGTACATGCGGGTATGGGTCCGAGCGATATCTCCACATCGACCGGCCGGTCAACGCCCTGCCAAGGGAGAAGCTCGGGCAGCGGCAGCGCGGAGCGTACGCGCCAGCCGCAGAGGATATGGTCGATGGTCATGGGAAGGGCGTGCCGAGAAACAGCATCACGGACGCAGCTCGATCAGGTTTTCCGCGGCGAGTTGTTGGAGCAGCGCTAACACGTCCCGGCGTATCGTCTGGTCATCGGCATCGTATTCCTGCTGCAATGCGGCGCACAGGTCTGCTACCAAGACCGGACTCTCGATACGATTCCAGATGTCGGAACCCACGGCATCCAGGCTGTAATAGGCGCCATTCTCCACAGACATCAAAACCAGGGCGTCATCGACCTGCGCCGATAGGGCTCCTTCACGCCTGCATACGTTCGAATCAAGGGAGATGGTAGTGTCCTGCGTTGTCATGTGCGTGCCAAAAAATATTTTCCCGTCGGCGACGCCGATCGGCTCGGATATGCGGACGGGATTATGTGCATTTGCCGGTGAGGCAGTCAATCGATAGGTTGCCAGGAAGATCGGACGGATGTCGTGGAGCTTGGGGCTCCAGGGAAGCTTTCTCGAATCTCGGCTACTATTCGGTCATGATGACCAACGAGTTTGATGGCAAGGCGCATGCACAGGGCCGCGCTTACCTGAGGGAATTCCTGCGCTTTAGACCGCCCGCTATGCGGCGAGTGGTACTGCTCAATGTGGCTACAGCTTGGCTTGAGGGAGCAGGAATGATGTTGCTTCTTCCTTTGCTTACGCTGGCCGGCGTTTTTGGCAGAAAAGGGGATGACTCCTTCGTGGTCGGTGATGCCCTGGCGAGCTTGGGGTTTACGTGGAGCATCGAGGCCGCATTGGCCTTGTTCGTTATGTTGATTGGGTTGCAGTCATGGCTTGTCCTGCTTCGTGACCGGGAAAGCCGCGCGCTGCAATTGCGTTTTTCCGACAGCCTGCGGCAACGGCTGTATGCCGCGATTGCCGGGGCACGCTGGAGCTTCCTGGTGGAGCGCCATAGCGGCGAGCTTCTCAATGTGCTGACCACCGAGGTGCAGCGCATTGGCGCCGGCACCCATTTTCTCGTTCGCGTCTTCACGGTTTCCCTGTCCGCCCTGGCGTACGCGTTCGTCGCTTTTCGCATGTCTCCCGGCCTTGCGTCCCTGGCCGTGGGGACCTGTCTGTTTCTCTGGCTGCTGCTGCGCAGCACGGATAGCTTGAGCCGGCAGAGCGGGGCCCTGTTGGGGGAGGCAAACCGCAATCTGTTTTCCCGGACCCAGGACTTCTTGTCAATCCTGAAGCTCGTCAAGATTCACGGCGAAGAGGCCGGCAACATCGACCGGTTTTGCCGCGCAGTGGACGTGGTTACGGATCGTTTCGAGGACTTCCACAAGGCAAACACTCGGGCGCAGATGTTCTTCCGCGTCGGCGGGGCGCTGGCATTGGCGCTGCTGACTTACGTGGCCCTGGAATTGATGGAATTGTCCCCGGCTCGGCTGCTGGTGATGCTGGCCATCTTCGTGCGCATGCTCCCTCAAGTTGCGGAAATCTCGAATGGTCGTCAGCAACTCCTGCACATGTTGCCCGCATTCGAAGCGTGGCGCGCCTTGTTTGCCGCCTGCGAAAGACAACGCGATACGATGGCACCGGCCGGCCGAGCGGCTCCGATGACCGACTCCATCGTGCTGGATCGCGTCGACTTTTGCCACGGGCGTTCCCACCACCATCTGCATGTCGAGCGCCTCACCATCCCAGCCATGTCGACAACCGCGATCATTGGCGAGTCGGGGTCGGGCAAGACGACGCTGCTGGACTTGTTGAGTGGGCTCCTGGTGCCGGATGGCGGGGATATCCGGGTGGATGGCCTGCCTTTGGGGCAGGTTCCGGGCTGGCGTCGAAGCATCGCCTATATTCCTCAGGAGACGATGATCCAGAGTGGCGCCATTCGCGAAAACTTGGCGTGGGGGAACGAGGCGCTGGGCGACGGTGAACTCTGGCATGCGCTTTCCCTGGCGGCACTCGACGGGCTGGTGAGAAAGTTGCCGAATGGCCTGGATACGGAGGTGGGGGAAAGGGGCGTGAAGCTCTCGGGCGGGGAGAAGCAGCGTCTCGCGCTGGCCCGTGCGCTGCTCAGAAAGCCGACTTTGCTGATCCTCGATGAAGCGACCAGTGCCCTCGATCCCGACAATCACCGATTGGTGCTGGATACAGTCCGAAGCCTGCACGGCAGCATGACGGTCCTGGTGGTTACTCACCGGCATGAGGAACTGGCCGGGCTCATCGACGGGGTGGTAGCGGTGGATGACGGTCTCGTCGGCGAGTGGCGGATGGCGGCAGAGGTCGTGGCATGATCGGGACGGCATTACCGCCGGGGGGGCAAACCATCCTCTCTGCCTTGAACGCCAATTCCCCCGCGCCTGTCTTGCCGAGTAGCGAGGAAGAGTGGCAGAAATTTCTCGCCCTCGTGGCCATGCATCGACTGGGGCCCCTGATGCACGAGCGGTTGGCGCAAGGGCCTTCCGGAGACGCAATTCCCGTACCGGTCAAGGATAGGCTGCAGCAATCGTATCGTAGGACGGCGGTCCGGAATCTCTCCATTTGCCGGCAATTGGTGAAGGCGGCCTCTTTGCTACAGGAGGCAGGTATCGCCTCCGTGGCCCTGAAGGGTGCCTTTCTTGCCTTCTTCGCCTATCGGACACCGGCACTGAGGCCCATGCGCGACCTCGATCTTCTGGTTCGGCAGGAAGACGCGGTGCGTGCTTTCGAAGTCATGAAATCCCATGGCTACCGGGCGGTCTTCGATGGCGCCCCGGAAGCATATTTTGCCGACCGCATACATCTTCC
>DASRUX010000199.1:0-6286 GCA_035655235.1 Rhodocyclaceae bacterium
CAGTTGGAAACCTTCCACCGCCAGCAGGAGCGCGCCCTGCAGAACATGGTGAACAGCCTCCTGCCCATGGTGGTGGCCCAGCAACTGGGCGATATCCACGACACCCTGGACTCCCTGCGGGAGGAGAACCCGGAATGGGTCGAGGTGGTGCTGACCGACCGCAAGCAGCGGAAGCTCTACCCCCTGCCGGGCACCGCCTCCCCGCCCCCCGGCCCGGACGAGGTCCGGCAGGAATACACCCTGCACATCGCCGATGATGTCGTCGGCACCCTGCAGGTGCGGATCAGCGAGGCGGCACTGCTGGAGAGCCTGCGCCAGGCCCATCGGGCGCTGATCGGGGCGCTGGCCGTCGGCCTGCTGGCCTCCTTCGCCCTGCTGGCCGTGGCCCTCGACCTGGCGGTACGGCGCCCGGTGCGCCGGCTGGCCAAGGCCGCCCACGCCCTCCAGGAAGGGGATTTCCAGGCGCCCCTGCCGCCCCCCGGCAAGGATGAGGTGGGCGACCTGGTCGCCTCCTTCACCGCCATGCGGGACCGAGTACGGGAAACCCAGGCCCGGCTGGAGCAGGAAGTGGCGGAGCGGCGGGAGGCCGAAGAGCACGTCCGGGAACTCAACGCCGGCCTGGAGACCCGGGTGCGGGAAGAGGTGGAGCACAACCGGGAGAAGGACCACATCCTCATCCAGCAATCCCGCCTGGCGGCCATGGGCGAGATGGTGCACAACATCGCCCACCAGTGGCGCCAGCCCCTCAATGCCCTGGGCCTGGTGATCCGCAATCTCAAGGACGATTACGACTACGGCGAACTCACCCAGGAGCGCATGGACCAGGGGGTGAACGACACCCTGCGGCTCCTGCAGCGCATGTCCACCACCATCGACGACTTCCGGGAATTCTTCCGCCCCGACAAGGAGAAGGCCGACTTCGACGTGGCCGACGCCGTGCGCCAGGCCCTGTTCATCATCCAGGGCGCCCTCAAGAACTACAATATCGCCGCGGACACGGACCTGCCCCCGCAGATCGTCGCCGAGGGCTTTCCCTCCCAGTTCGCCCAGGCGGTGCTGAACATCCTCATGAATGCCAAGGAAGCCATCCAGGAGCGCCAAGTGGGCGACGGATGCATCCGCATCCGCCTCGTCCGACAGGGCGAGCGGGCGGTGGTGACCATCGAGGACAACGGGGGCGGCATCCCGGCGGAGGTGGTGCCGCGCATCTTCGACCCCTACTTCACCACCAAGGAAAAGGGCAGCGGCATCGGGCTGTACATGACCAAGATGATCATCGAGAAGAACATGGACGGCAGCGTGGCCGCCGAGAATGCCGACCGGGGCGCCCGTTTCACCCTGACCCTGCCCCTCTCCACCTTCGTGCCCAGCGCCCAGCCATGACCGACGCCCCCTCCCCCAAGCCCACTGACGCGGATGCGGCCTTCCTGCGCACCCTGCGGGTGTTGTACGTGGAGGACGAGGACGAGGTACGGGAACTGCTCACCCGCTTCCTGTCCCGCCGGGTCGCCCACCTGGAGGTCGGCCGGGACGGCGAGGAAGGCCTGCTCGCCTTCATCAACGGCGAATTCGACGTGGTGGTCACGGACATCAAGATGCCCCGCCTGGACGGCCTCCAGATGGCTGAGAAGATCAAGGCCACCGGCCGCTCCACCCCCATCATCGTGGTCACCGCCTACAGCGACCGGGATTACCTGCTCCGGGCCATCGAACTGGGGGTGGACCGCTACGTCACCAAGCCCATCGACCCGGATGCCCTGGTCCGGGCCATCTACGACGCCACCCGCACCCGGGCCCAGCAGCGGGACCTGATGGCGGCACAACGCCGCATCCTGGACATCCTCCAGCAGACGGTCATGGCCCTGGGGCGCGCCATCGAGATGCGGGACCCCTACATCGACGGCCACCAGAAACGGGTTTCCCTGCTGGCCGAGGCCATCGCACGGGAACTGGGATTGCCGGAGGAGGACGCGGAAGGCATCCGCTTCGCCGCCCTCATCCACGACATCGGCAGCATCCGCATCCCCAGCGAAATCCTGTGCAAGCCCGGCCCCCTCAAGAGCATCGAGTACGCCATCATCAAATCCCATCCCCAGGCGGGCTTCGAGCTGGTCCAGGAGGTGGATTTCCCCTGGCCCATCGCCGAGACCATCCTCCAGCACCACGAGCGCCTGGACGGTTCCGGCTACCCCCGGGGACTGAAGGGGGATGAAATCCTGCCCTCCGCCCGCATCCTCGCCGTGGCGGACGTGGCGGAGGCCATGAGCTCCCACCGCCCCTACCGCCCCGCCCTGGGCATCGCCAAGGCCCTGGAGGAACTGGAGGCCGGCAAAGGAACCCTGTTCGACCCGGCGGCCGTGGAAGCCTGCGTGCGCATCCTCGGCGCCCGGCCGGAAATCCTGGCAGCCAAACGTCCCGGCTAAGCCCGGCCCCGTCAGTGGGCCAGGAAGCGATCCGGGTCCTTTTCCAGCAGCGCCAGGCAGGCATCCACCACGGCGGGATCGTAGCGGCTGCCGCGATAGGCGCGGATTTCGTCCATGGCGGACTGGGGCCCGACCGCCGGGCGATAGGGACGGTCCGAACTCATCGCCTCCACCACGTCGGCCACGGCGATGATCCGGGCGGCGAGGGAAATCTCCTCCCCCTTCAGGCCCCGGGGATAGCCGGAACCGTCCAGACGCTCGTGGTGCTGGGCGATCATGTCGGCGATGGGCCAGGGGAAGGAGACATCCCCCAGGATTTCGATGCCGGCTTCCACATGGGCCTTGATCAGGTCGAACTCCGGCTCGCTGAGGCGGCGGGGCATGCTGAGGAATTCGGACGGCACCTGGATCTTGCCGATGTCGTGGATGGCCGCCCCGACGCGGATGCCGGTCACCTCCGCCGGGGGCAGCCCCATGGCCTCGGCAATGGCCCCGGCCAGGCTGGACACCCGCTTCTGGTGGCCGTCCGTGTAGGGATCGCGGCTTTCGATGGCCCGCGCCAGCACCGCCACCACCTGGTTGAGGGCTTCGGCCACCGCTTCCCGGGTCTGGACGATTTCCCGCTGCTGGAGGTGAATCTTGGCGCTGCCCTGGACGGCGGAAAGAAGCTGGCCGGGGTCCACCGGCTTGGTGATGTAGCGGTCCACGCCGATGTCGATGGCCCGCAGGAAGTAATCCTGCTCGTTGTAGGCGGTGATGACGATGACCGGCGTCTCCCGCTCCATGGCCTTGATCTCCGCCGCCATGGTGAGCCCATCCATCACCGGCATGCGCACGTCGGTGATCACGATGTCGTGGTGCCCGACCCGGAAGAGCTCGAGGCCCTCCTTGCCGTTGGCCGCCACATCCACCTTGCCGAAGCGGCGGGTGAGAAAGCGGGAAAGCAGCTCCCGGACTTCATCCTCGTCCTCGACATAGAGCACGGACAAGGTCCGCAGGAAATCGGTATCGGGCTGTTCGTTGGGCATGGCGGCTTGGGCAGGCAGGTTGGGCGTGGGACGGAATCCCCTCGTCCTGATTCTACTCCCAAGGCGCCCCCGGGATTTCGCCGGCGGGTGGCCGGTCAAACAAGCTCGACGCAGTTCCCGGCCCCGCAACCCCGCCCCAGGCAATCCTGAACAGTCCCTTGACCCGAGAGTCGAATCCCGCGCCCCGCTGGTCCGTGCGGACGCTGCTGGCCTGGCTGGTGCTGGCCTGCCTGCTTCCCGGCATCATCGGCGCCACCACGCTCTTCATCCACGAGTACCGGGAGGGCCGCAGCCAGCTCAAGAAGGACACCATCCAGACGGTCCGGGCCCTGGCGCAGGCGGTGGACAACCAGATTCTGAGGGTCCAGGCCCTGGCCGTGGGGCTGGCCGCTTCCGACGCCCTCGCCACCGGCGATTTCGGCCGCTTCCACGAACAGGCCCGCCGCACCTTGGCCCATGCCCGGCTGGGCGCTTCCGTGTCCCTGGCGGACAGCCAAGGGCGGCAGATCGCGAATACGGGCGAGAATTTCGGCGCCAGCCTTCCTTTCCACGGCAGCCCGGAACTGGTGCGCCGCGTATTCGACACCGGCGAGGCCGCCGTCTCCGACGTCTACCAGAGCCGGGTGCTTCACCGTCCCCTGGTGGCGGTGGCCGTACCGGTCATGCAGGACAACGGGGTCCGTTACGCCTTGACCGTCACCATCCTGCCGGAAACCCTCGACGACATCCTGGGCGCCCAGGGCCTGCCCCCCGGCTGGGTGGCCACGGTATTCGACAGCGCCGGCACCATCGCCGCCCGCAGCCGCGCCTCGGACGAATACGTCGGCCAGAAGCCCGCCCCCGGCTATTACCGGCATCTGATGGAAGCCGACGAAGGCACCTTCGAGGCGGTCATGAAGGACCGCGTCCCTGTCCTGGCCGCCTTCACCCGCTCCGCCGTCACCCACTGGCGGCTGGCCATCGGTATCCCCCAGGAAAGCCTTGCCAGCCGCTTCAATCGCCGGCTGTCGGTACTGGCCGCGGGCATTGCCGCCCTCTTCGCCGTGGGCCTGGGGCTGGCCTGGCTGGTGGGCGGACGCATCGCCCGCTCCTTCAGTGCCCTGGTGCCGCCCGCCATGGCCCTGGGGGCCGGAAAGCGGGTAGCGGTCCCTTCCCAGTCGGTCAAGGAAGCCGCCGAGGTGGCCCGGGCGATGGAGGAAGCGGCCCGGCTCCTGGAGAAGCGGAGCGCCACCCTGCGGGAAAGCGAATACCGGCTGGCCATGGCCCTGAAGGCAGCGAACACCGCCGCCTGGGAAATGGATGTCGCCACCCAGGCCCTGCACCCGGCGGACGATCTGCTGTTCACCATGCTCGGCTACGCCCCGGGGGAGCTGGCCACCGCCGGCGACTGGCTGGCCCGGGTCCATGGGGACGACAGGGCCAAAGTGGCCCAGCAGATCGACGAGGTGATCGCCGGCCGCCGGGAAAGCTATCGGAGCGAACTGCGCCTGCTGGCCGCGGACGGCAGCTGGCGCTGGATTCTTTCCCAGGCCGTCGCCCCCGAGCGGGACGCCGATGGACGGGCCCTGCGCCTGGTCGGCACCCATACGGACATCACGGAGCGCAAGGAGGCGGAGGCCGAAATCCGCCGCCTCAATACCGAGCTGGAAGAGCGGGTCCAGCAGCGCACCGTCCAGTTGAAGCAGTCCAACGAGGCCCTGATGCTGAGCAACATGGAACTCCAGCGTTTCGCTCACGCTACCGCCCACGACTTGCAGACGCCGCTGCGGTCCATCGTCGGCTTCAGCCAGCTCCTGCGGCAGGAACTCAAGCCCCGCCTGGACGAACGGACCGACGAGTGGCTGGAACTGGTGATCGATAACACCCGGCGCCTGCAGACCCTGATCCAGGAGTTGCTTGACTATTCCCGGCTGGATGCCCAGGCCCGGCCCTTCGAGCCCGTGGACCTGGGGGAGATTCTCGGCCAGGTGGCCGCCACCCTCGCCCCGGCCATCGGCGACAGCGGCGCCGAGGTAGAGGGCGGCCCGCTGCCGACGGTGATGGCGGACCGGGGCCAGATGGTGTTGCTCCTCCAGAACCTGGTGGAGAACGGCATCAAGTACAACCGGTCCCGCCCGCCCCGGGTGACGGTTTCGGCCGAACGGCAGGATGGGGAGTGGGTGATCGCCGTGGCCGACAACGGCATCGGCATCGACCCCAAGTACCACGAGCGCATTTTCGAGATATTCCGCCGCCTCCATTCCCACCAGCAGATCCCGGGCACCGGCATCGGCCTGGCCATCTGCCAGCGCATCGTCGAGCGCCACGGCGGCCGGCTGTGGGTGGAATCCCGGCCGGGGGAGGGCAGCGTGTTCCGCTTCTCCCTGCCGGTCGGCGACCAGGCTCAGTGACGAATACTTTCCCGCTGCCGGTAGCGGCGGAACTGGGTGGCGATCTCCGGGCTCATGTCCTCCAGCTTCACCTTCACGTCCTCGATGCCGGCCAGCATGGATAGTCCGCCGGCATCGACGGAGGTGCAGTCCTGCAGGGACACCCGCCGGAACCCCTGGGCGATGCCTTGCTGCAGGTCGTCGCAGAGGGCCGCGGACACATGCCCGCCCAGCCGGATCACGTCGTCGGCGATATTGACGCAGCCGGCCACGCCCCGGGCGATGAGTTGGGCGATGACCGCGTAGCTCTTGTGGATATTGTCCGCCACATGGAAGTCGTCCCACTTGAAGCCGATCCACAGGTCGCCCTTGTTGGGGCGGACATAGCGGATTTCCCCGAAGCCGGCGATCTCGTCGGCCTCGTGGATCACCTCCCCGAAGTCGAAGCCCCCCGCCGGGGAAGTGA
>DASRUX010000200.1:0-4045 GCA_035655235.1 Rhodocyclaceae bacterium
TGGGCGCCGGGTCGGTGGCGGTATTGGCGCGGCCGGCCTTGCCGTACACCGAGGCCACCTCCGGGAAGCTCTTGATGATCTTGTTCTGGGTCTGGAGGAGTTCGGCGGCCTTGGTGATGGACATGCCCGGCAGGGACGCCGGCATGTAGAAGAGCGTGCCTTCGTTCAGGGTCGGCATGAACTCGGAGCCCAGCCGGGAAGCGGGATAGATCGACAGCGCCAGGGCGATCACCGCCGCGACGATGGTGGTCTTCTTCCAGCGCATCACCCAGGCGATGATGGGCCGGTAGCCCCAAATGAGGAAACGGTTCACCGGGTTTTTCGCCTCCGGCATGATCCGGCCCCGGATGAAGAGCATCATCAGCACCGGCACAAGGGTGACGGACAGCAGCGCCGCCCCGGCCATGGCGAAGGTCTTGGTGTAGGCCAGCGGCGAGAAGAGCCGCCCTTCCTGGGCTTCCAGGGTGAACACCGGCAGGAAGGAGACGGTGATGATGAGGAGCGAGAAGAAGAGGGCCGGCCCCACTTCCTTGCACGCCGCGATCATGGCCTCAGTACGGGACTCGCCCTCCTTCAGCCGCTCCAGGTGCTTGTGGGCGTTCTCGATCATGACGATGGCGGCGTCGATCATGGCGCCGATAGCGATGGCAATGCCTCCCAGGCTCATGAGGTTGGAGTTCATACCCAGGAGACGCATGGCGATGAAGGCGATGAGCACCCCCACCGGCAGCATGAGGATGGCCACCAGGGCCGACCGGAGGTGGAGGAGGAAAACGATGCACACCAGGGCGACGATGATGGATTCCTCGGTGAGTGTCCGCTTGAGGGTGTCGATGGCCCGGTGGATCAGCTCGGAGCGGTCATAGACCGTCTCGATGGTCACCCCTTCCGGCAGGCCGGAAGACAGTTCGCCGATCTTGTCCTTGAGGTTATGGATCACCTCCAGGGCGTTCTGGCCGTAGCGGGCCATGGCGATGCCGGAAACCACCTCGCCCTCGCCGTTGAGTTCGGTCAGGCCCCGGCGCTCGTCCGGCGCCAGTTCCACCCGGGCGATGTCGCGGACGAGGACCGGCGTGCCCTGCTCGCTCTTCACCACCAGGGTTTCGATATCCGACTTGCCGCGGAGGTAGCCCTTGCCCCGGATCATGTATTCCGTCTCGGCCATCTCCACCACCCGGCCGCCCACGTCCCGGTTGGAATCCCGCACCACCTGGGCCACCTTCATGAGGGGGATGCCGTAGGAGCGCAGCTTCACCGGGTCCACCGTCACCTGGTAGGTCTGGACGAAGCCGCCCACCGAAGCCACCTCGGCGACGCCCTGGGCCTTGGTGAGCTGGTAGCGCAGGAACCAGTCCTGGATGGCCCGCAGCTCCGCCAGGGTCTTGTCCTTGGCCAGCACGGCGTACTGGTACACCCAACCCACGCCGGTGGCATCCGGGCCGATCTGGGGGGTCACCCCCTTGGGCATGCGGCCTGAGGCGAAGTTGAGATATTCCAGCACCCGGGAGCGGGCCCAGTAGATATCGGTGCCGTCCTCGAAAATGATGTAGATGAAGGAGGCGCCGAAGAAGGAAAAGCCCCGCACCACCTTGGACTTGGGCACCGACAGCATGGCGGTGGTGAGCGGGTAGGTCACCTGGTCCTCCACCACCTGGGGCGCCTGGCCTGGGTATTCGGTATAGACGATGACCTGCACGTCCGAGAGGTCGGGCAAGGCATCGATGGGGGTCCTCACCACCGCCACGATGCCGGCGATGGTGACGAACAGGGTGGCCAGCAGGACCAGGAAGCGGTTCCGGGCGGACCAGTCGATGACGGTGTTCAACATGTCAGTGCCTGTGTCCGCTATTCGCCGCCGGCTTCACGCCGGTGATGACCCACTCGCCGGGGCTGCGCTCCACGAACTCGAAGGCCACCTGGGTTCCGGGCTTCAGGTCCTTGAGCAACGAGTCGTTAGCCACCTTGAAGTCCATGGTCATGGCCGGCCACTTGAGGGTCTCCACCGGGCCGTGGCTGATGCTCACCGAGCCCTCCTTGGCGTCGGCGCTTTCCACCTTGCCCTCGGCCTTGTGGCCGGCGCTGGCGGGGGCGGCCTTGGGGACCTCGCCGTGGCCGGCATGGCCGAAGCCGCCCACCGCCGCCTTCAGGTTGCTTTCGGCGTCGATGAGGAAGTTGGCGGAAACCACCACCGGCTCCCCATCCTTCACGCCATCGATGACTTCCACATAGTCGTCGCCCCGGGCGCCGAGCTTCACTTCTCGGGGTTCGAAACGGCCTTCGCCCTGCTGCACCAGGACGATCTGCCGGGTGCCGCTGTCGATGACCGCCGAGGTCGGCACCGTCACCACCCTGCCCTTGCCCCCCACCGGCAGCTCCACCTGGGCGAACATGGCCGGCTTCAGGAGCTGGCCCGGGTTGGGCAGTTCGATCCGCACCGGCACCGTCCGGGTTTCGGCCTTGAGGGTGGGATAGACGTAGGTGACGCTGCCCTCGAACACCTTGTCCGGATAGGCGTTGATGCGCACCTTGGCCTTGGCGCCGGATTTGACCAGCCCAATATCCTGCTCGAACACGTCGGCCACCACCCAGACGGAAGACAGGTCGGCCACCTGGTAGAGGGCCTCGCCGGGCATGAAACGCATGCCCTGGACGGCCTTCTTCTCGGTGACGATGCCCGACACCGGCGAACGGAAAGTGAGGGTGCGCCGGGTTTCCCCGGTCTTGGCCAGGGCCTTCACCTGGGCTTCCGAGATGTCCCAGTTCCTGAGCCGCAGGAGGCTGGATTCGGCCAGCTGCTTCATGCCCTCCTGGGCCTGGCCGCCGGCGCCCTGAAGAGATTCGACCCCCTGGGCGGCGATGGCATATTCCCGCTGGGCGGAGACCAGTTCCGGGCTGTAGACCTCGAACAGGGCCTGGCCCTTGCCCACCGGCTGGCCGGTGACATTGACGAAAAGCCGCTCCACATAGCCTTCGAACTTGGGGGAGATGGCGTAGGTACGGCGCTCATCCGGCTCGATGCGCCCGGAGGCCCGCACCACCCGATCCAGGCTGCGGAGCTGGGCGGCCTCGGTACGCACTCCGAGCTTCTGCACCTTGTCGGTACTGATCTTGATCTGGTTGGCGGACGCCGGCTCGGCGTCATCCTCGCCCTCATAGACCGGGATGTAGTCCATGCCCATCGGGTCCTTCTTAGGCGTGGGCGAGGTGTCCGGCAGGCCCATGGGGTTGCGGTAGTAGAGGAGCTTCCGTTCCTTCTTGGCGCCGGCTTCCGGCGCCGCGGCCACGGCGGCTGTCGCCTCCGGGTGCCCCGCATTCCGGTTGCCCAACAGGTAGCCACCGCCGGCAGCGGCCGCCACGGCAATAACTGCGACGGCGATTCCCGCTCCCCGCTTCATAGTTCTTCTCCCAAGATTCTTTCGATATCCGCCAGGCGGGCCTGGGCCTCGGCCTGGGCCTTGATCTGGTTCTGCTTGGCCTGCCGGATCTGGCGCTGGGCGTCCAGGAGGGTGGCGAAATCCACCCTGCCCGTCTCGTAGCCCGCCAGGGCAGCCTGGAAGGTCAATTCGGCCTGGGGCAGCAGGCTGTTGGCGACCAGGATTTCGGTGCGCCGGGCGGCCTCGATGCCGGCCAGGTTTTCCGCCAGGTCGGCCAGGACCTGGTTGGAGGTGGCTTCCCGCCTAGCCTGGGCGGCGGCGACCATGGCTTCCGACTCCCGCTCCTGGGCCCGGCGGCTGCCCTGCTGGAGGGGGATGTTCATTTCCACCATCAGCTCCCATTCCTTTACCGTGCTCTGGTACTGGATGGGGGAGACGCCCAGGGTGAAGTCCGGGTAGCGGTTCTTGTAGGTCAGGTCCCGGCTCTTCTCGGCGGCCTTGAGGCGGGCGTCCTCGGCGAAGAGCTGGGGATTCTTGGCCCGGGCGCGGTCGGCCAGGGCGGTGAAATCCAGTTTGGCGGGGACCGGCAGGGGCCGCACCCCATCAGGGGCCGCGAAAGGGCTGCCCGGCTGTCGGGCCAGGAGGGCATTGAGGCGGGCTTCCAGGTGGTG
>DASRUX010000201.1:0-6844 GCA_035655235.1 Rhodocyclaceae bacterium
CTGGAACTGGGCGCCGACGACTACGTCCCCAAGCCCTGCATGCCCCGGGAGCTGACCGCCCGGCTGCGGGCCATCCTGCGCCGCACCCGGCCCATGCCACCGGGCCAGGGCGCTCCCGCCGCCATCGCCGCCGGCCCCCTCGTCATCTACCCGGAGCAGCGCCGGGCCGAATGGAACGGCCAGCCCGTCGAGCTGACCAGCACCGAATACAACCTCCTGGAAGTCCTGGCCCGCAACGCCGGCCGGCCGGTGAGCAAGGAGGACCTGTCCGAGCAGGGCCTGGGCCGCCCCCTCGCCCGCTTCGACCGCAGTATCGACGTCCACCTCTCCAGCATCCGCCACAAGCTGGGTACGCTTTCCGACGGCAAATCCTGCATCCGCACCGTCTATCGCCTCGGCTACCAGCTCATCAAGGAATGACATGGGACGGCTCTTCTGGAAATTCTTCTTTTTCGTCTGGATGGCCCAACTGGTCAGCATGGCCGGAGTGGGCGCCGCATTCTGGTGGGAGCACCAGCAGCAGCATGCCCCCCACGGGCAGGCGGAAGGGAGAGGAGAGCTGCCGCCCCCGGACGAGTTGTCCGACGGCAGGCCGCCCCATGGCGATGGCCGCGACGGCGACCAGCCCCGCCCGCCCAAGCCCCCCCACCGCCACCGGCCCTTCCCGCCCATCGAGCCGCTGATTGCGGGGTTCCTGGTCAGCCTGGGGGTGGCCGCCCTGCTCGCCCGCTACTTCTCCCGCCCGATCCGCACCCTGCGCTCGGCCTTCGACGCTGCCGCCACCGGCAACCTGGAGGTGCGGATCGGCACCGCCATGGGCGGGCGCCGGGACGAGTTGGCCGAACTGGGGCAGGATTTCGACCGCATGGCGACCCAGCTCCAGGCCCTGGTGGAAGGCCAGCGCCGCCTGCTCCACGACGTATCCCACGAGCTGCGCTCGCCGCTCGCCCGGCTCCAGGCCACCATCGACCTGGCCCGCCAGCAGCCCGGCAAGCTGGAAAGCACCCTGGAGCGCGTCGAAAAGGAAAGCGTGCGCATGGACCGCCTGGTGGGCGAACTCCTTACCCTGTCCCGGCTGGAAGCCGGCACCGCCGCCCCCCGGATCGAAGAAGTGGATGCTGCCGAACTTCTGGCCGGCATCCTCGGCGACGCCCGCTTCGAAGCCGCCGGCAAGGCGGTGGCGGTGGTCCTCGAGGGGGATGGCCAAGGCGTCATCGACGGGGACGGCGAGCTGCTGCACCGGGCCATCGAAAACGTGGTGCGCAACGCCATCCGCTACAGCCCGCCGGGCTCCGCCGTAACCGTCTCGACCCGGGCCGACGCCGCTGGGCAACTGCACATCGCCGTCCTGGACAACGGCCCCGGGGTGCCGCCGGCCGAGCTGGACGCCATCTTCGCCCCCTTCTTCCGCAGTGGTGGCGGCAAGGACAGCGACGGCCACGGCCTCGGCCTGGCCATTGCCAAGCGGGTGGTGGAATCCCTGGGCGGGCGCATCGGCGGTGCCAACCGGCCGGAGGGCGGTTTCGCCATGGAAATCGTCCTGCCCATCCGGCGGCCCGGGCAAGTCCGGCCGTCAGTGCAGGGTTTCGCTGGCCGGGACTGAGAGGATGGATTCGCCGCCCCGCGACTCGTCCAGGTCGCTGTAGAAGCGGTAGGTGTTCCGTCCCGCCCTCTTGGCCGCATACATGGCCGTATCGGCCTTGCGCATCAGGGCCTTCATGTCGTCGCTGCCATCGGTGGGGAATACGGCGATGCCGATGCTCGTGGTGACCTGCAGGTGATGACCGCCCAGTTCGAAGGGAACCCCCAGGGCGCCGATTATCTTCTCGGCCAGGAGGGAGGCGTCGCTCGGGCGGTTGATCTCGGCCAGGACGACGATGAATTCGTCGCCGCCCGACCGAGCCACCATGTCGCTGGCCCGCACGCAGCCGGTCAGACGGCCGGCCACCTGCCGGAGCAATTCGTCCCCAGCCTCGTGGCCCAGGGTGTCGTTCACCTCCTTGAAGCGGTCCAGGTCGAGGAACATGATGGCCATGGAGTAATGGTGGCGCTTGGCCAGGGTCAGGGCCTGGTTCATGCGCTCCACCAGCAGGCGGCGATTGGGCAGGCCGGTCAGGGTGTCGTAGTAGGCCAACTGGCGCACCTGCTCCTCGGTGCGCCGCAGGTCGGCCACCAGGGACTCCTTCTGCTCCACCGTGGCCAGCAGGTCCCGATTGACCTCGGACAGCTCCCGCAAGGCCCCGGCCAGCCGCTGGTAGAGGCCATTCATCTCGCTCAGGAAGACGATCAACAGGACGCTGCCGGCGATCATCGATTCGACCCGGCCGAAATACCACCCCACCGTGTAGCGGGCATTGGCCGACAAGCTCGCGGCGACATCCGCCAGGCTCGCGGTCAGGGCCACCGCCAGCCACAAATAGAGGATGGAACGGTCCGTCCAGCCCCGCCGCCAGGCAAGGCCCATGGCGACGGCCGTCACCACGGCGGCCAGGATGCCCATCCCATAGAAATTGGAGGTCATGGGCTGGGGCGGGGCGGCGATCATGACCGGAAGATAGTCGTGGAGCCAGGTCACCGCCAGGGTCAGCGCCAGGACCAGGGCGAGGGCGAGGCCGGCCGCCCCTGCCAGGACCGGCGCCACGCGCCGCTCGGGCACCGGGGAGGCAGCCCCCGCCGCCTCGGCCGCCAACAGGGCGGCGACCATCGCCGGGAAGATCACATGCCACAAATGCCAGACCCAGATGGCGCTTTGGGGACCACCTATCACTCCCCCCTCCGCCTTGAGGGCACCGGGGAAGGACAGCAGGAAGGGCACCATGACCAGGGCGTTGAACAGGAAGGCGCAGCCGAGAACGGCATAGGCCGGCAGGCGGCGGTAACGGAACTGGCTGAAGAGGATCAGGCTGGTGATCGCATCCTCCAGCAAGACGACGCTGGCCTGGAAGGTGGCAAACTGCGGGAAAGCCGCCAACTGGATATGGCCGAAGAGCACCACCCCAAGCCCCATGGCGACGATGGACGCTGCCAAGCCCAGGCTGAGGCGGAGGGTGTGCAAGCCGGCGCTGCCCGCTTGGTCCAGGGCGATTTCGCACCGGGATGACGGAACAGTCAGCAACGGCTTCATGGAACCCCTCCCGCTCGCTACGCCTTGAGGAGCATGCCGGCCTGCCGCCCGCCCTCAAGGATGTTCGGGAAACGGCGCCCCCACCATTCCCATGGCTTTTATCTCACCATAGACCATGGGCGGCCCGGCAGCCAGCCGGGAGGTGGATGCTCAGCCCGCCAGGCGGGCCTCGAACTCCCGCGACGGCATGGGCGGGGCGAACAGGTAGCCCTGGGCGTAATCGCAGCCGGCGGCGAGGAGGATGTCCCGCTGGACCGCCGTCTCCACCCCTTCCGCCACCACCTTGAGGCCCAGCTTGTGGGCCATGACCACCATGGCCTCGACGATGGCCCGGTCGCCCGGGTCGTCGGCCAGCCCGGCGATGAAGGACACGTCGATCTTCAGGTAGTCGATGGGGGACTTCTTCAGGTAGGAGAGGGCCGAATAGCCGGTGCCGAAGTCGTCCAGGGCGATCTCGACACCGGCCTCCCGGAACTGGTTCAGCTTCTCCGGCACTTCCGCCCGGTTGTCCAGGAGCAGGCTTTCGGTAATCTCGATGGCGATGCACCCCGGCGGCAGGCCCAGGGCCTTGAGGTGGTCGAACCAGGAAGCGTGGGTCTGGCCGGCGAGGAACTGGCGGGGCGACTTGTTGAGGGTGATCTGCACCGGCCCGGACGCCCCGCTTTGGGCCAGGCCGTGCCAACGCCCGGCCATCCCGGCCGCCTCCTTGAACACCCAGTCGCCGATGTCGTTGATGAGGCCGATTTCCTCGGTCACTGGAATGAATTTCCCCGGCATCACCAGGCCCCGCTCGGGGTGGTGCCAGCGCAGCAGGGCTTCGGCCTTGACCATGGTGCCGGTGGAGAGATCGACGATAGGCTGGTAATAGACCTCGAACTGCCCCGCCTTGAGGGCGGCGTGGAGGTCGCCCACCAGGCGCAGCCGCTCCCGGGCCGCCACCTGCATGGAATCGGCGAAGAAGCAGAAACCGTTGCGGCCCTGGGCCTTGGCCTCGTACATGGCCTGGTCGGCGGCGCGGGTAAGGCTTTCCGGATCGCCGGCATCGTCGGGGTACAGCGTGATGCCGATGCTGGCCGACACATAGGCGGTCTCCCGCCCCAGGACGAAGGGGGCAGCCAGGGCCTCGACCATGGCGCCGGCCACCCGCTCCACCGCCTCCGGGCTTTCCGTCCCCGGCAGGATGACGGTGAATTCGTCGCCCCCCAGGCGAGCCACCGTGTCGGAAGCGCGGACGCAGGCGGCGATGCGCTGGGCCGCCTCGACCAGGAGCTGGTCCCCGACCATGTGGCCCAGGGTGTCGTTCACCTCCTTGAAGTGGTCCAGGTCGATGAACAGCAGGGCCAGGGACTGGCCGTCCCGGCGGGATTTCTTGATGGCCTGGAGCAGGCGGTCCCGGAACAGGCTGCGGTTGGGCAGGCCGGTGAGGGCGTCGTAGTGGGCCAGGCGCTCCAGGCGCTGCTCGCTTTCCTTTTTCTGGGTGATGTCGGTGAACACCCCGACGTAGTGGGTCAGCTCTCCGGCGGCGTTGCGCACGGCGCTCACCGTCATCAGCACCACGCTCACCGCCCCGGCCTTGGTCCGGTTCCAGAGTTCCCCCTGCCAGTAGTCATGCTCGGCCACGGTGGCGAACAGGCGGCGGAAGAATTCCTGGTCGTGGTGCCCCGAGTTGAGGAGCCGGGAGGAACTGCCCACGGCCTCGTCCCGGGAATAGCCGGTCAGCTCGGTGAAGGCCCGGTTCACGTCGATGATGATGCCCTGCGGGTCGGTGATCAGGATGCCGTCGTGGCTGCTCTGGAACACCCGCAGGGCGAGGCGGCGCAGTTGGTCGGCTTGGCGGCGCTCGGTGATGTCCTCCTTCACCGCCAGGAAATGGCTGACCTGGCCAGAAGCGTCGGTGATGGGCAGGATGCGGGCCAGTTCCCAGAAGATTTCGCCGTTCTTGCGCCGGTTGCACAGCTCGCCGGTCCATACCTCGCCGGCCTTCAGGGAGCCCCACAGCTGCTCGTAGGTCACCGGGGGGGTGAGGCCGGACTGGAGGATGCGGGGATTCCGGCCCAGCACCTCGTCCCGGGAATAACCGGTGATCTCGGTGAATTTGGGATTGACGTACTGGATGTGGGCGTCGGTGCCGGTGATGATGATGGACACCGGGCACTGCTCCACGGCCCGCTGGAACTGGCGCAGCTCGGATTCGCTTTCCTGGAGGCGCTGCCGGGTACGGCGGCTCTCCCGCAGGGCGAATTCCAGGTATTCGCTTTCCAGCTGGCGCACTACGTCGTGCTCGGACAGCACCCCCGCCACCCGGCCATCCTCCCCCACCACCACCAGGTGGCGGATGCGCTGAGCCTGCATGCGGTCCATGGCGTCGTGGAGATGGGTGGCGAGGCCGATGGCGGCCACCGGGCTGCTCATGACCTCGGCCAGGGGCTGCGCCAGGGCGCCGTCGCCCTGGCGGTAGAAGCGCACCGCATCCCGCTCGGTGACGATGCCCACCGGGATGCCGTCCTCGGCCACCACGATGCAGTTGGCCTCCCGGGCGGCCATGGCCGCCACCGCTTCCGACAGGGGCGCAGCGGGGGCCATGACGGGAACCTGGCTGCTCATCACCGTGCGCACGTCCTGAAGGCGGCGGTAGAAATCCATGCCCAGGTGGAAGCGGAAATCGCTGTCGCTGACGATGCCCACCGGCCGGTCTTCCCCGTCGGTGATGAGGAGGTGGCGCACGCCCTTCTCGGCCATCAGGTGGTAGCCCTCGTGGATGCAGACCGTCTGCCGGGCGGACAGGAGGGGGGAAGCCATCACCGCCGCCACTGCCCGATCCGGCGGCACCTGGGCTTCCAGGGCCCGCAGGATATCCCGCTCGGTGACGATGCCTACCGGCTTGCCCTGGTCCGCCACCAGCACCGAGCTGATATGGGCGGTTTCCATGACCTCGGCGGCCCGGGCCAGGCTGGCTTCCCGGTCCACCGTCACGAGATTCCAGGTCATGAGCTGGGCCAGGGTTTTTTCGGACATGGAAAATCGCGGCAAGAGGCTGAAAAACCAGCGATTTTACCGTCTCACCCCCTATCCAGCCAAGGCAAATGTCACATTACCGGATCATAGGCGCCCGGCCTTGGCCGAGGCCGGAGCGGTCACTATCGCCTCTTTCGGCGCCAGGGCTCGCGCCCGCAGCTGGCCGCAGCCGCCGTCGATGTCCTGGCCGGCGGAATTGCGGAGCTTGGTGAGGATGCCCCGCCCGTGCAGTTCCCGGGCCAGGGCCTGGGCCCGTTCGGCGGAGGGACGGGAAAAGCCCAGGCCATCCACCGTGTTGAAGGGGATCATGTTCATGATCGCGTACTTGCCCTTCAAGAGCCGGACGATGCCGTCCACCTCCTCGGGTGTGTCGTTCACCCCTTCCAGCAGGGTCCATTGGTACTGGACCGGGTAGCCGGTGGTGCGGGCGTAGGCTTCCGCCAGGTCCACCAGCTCGTCGGGATCGATGCGGGGCGCCTTGGGCAGGAGCTGGGCGCGCAGGTCGGCCCGGGTGGTGTGCAGCGACAGGGCCAGGGCCGGCTTCACCGCGCCCCGGGGCAGGCGCTCGAACACCCGGCGGTCGCCGACGGTGGAGAACACCAGGTTCTTGTGGCCGATGCCCCCCACGGTGCCGAGCAGGTCGATCGCCTCCAGCACGTTGTCCAGATTGTGGGCCGGCTCCCCCATGCCCATGAACACCACCTT
>DASRUX010000202.1:0-6896 GCA_035655235.1 Rhodocyclaceae bacterium
GACAAGAAATGCTGACTGACGTATTCCAACCCGCCCGGCAGGGGATGGGCCTGGGGCTCGTGGCCCTGGCCGCCGCCCTGGTGGCCGGCTGTACCGCCGAGGCGGATATCGGCGGCGTGGGCGAGGCCGCCCGGCCCCTGAAGCGCTACGACATCACCCAATCCCTGGCCAGCAACGGCAAGACCCTGGTGGGCGGCACCCACAGCGGCGCCGTCCTGGTTTCCCCGGACCAGGGCAAGACCTGGGAGCGCAAGCCCCTGGCCAATGCTTCCATCGTCGGCCTGGCCAGTTGCCCGGACGGTTCCTTCGTGGGCGTCGATTTCTACCGCCGGGTGTGGTCCGGCAGCCCCGACGGCCAGACCTGGAAGGCCCATCCCATCGAAAAGCCCCGCACCCCCTTGGCCATTGCCTGTGACGGCGAAGGCCGCTGGTGGGTGGCGGGCACCAACACCACCATCGCCGGCAGCCGGGACCAGGGCGCCACCTGGCAATACACCGACCTCGGCCAGGATGCCCAGCTCACCGCCATCCAGTTCTTCGACGCCGACCACGGCATCGTCCTGGGCGAGTTCGGCAAGGTGCTGACCACCGCCGACGGCGGCGCTACCTGGAACAAGGAAGCCCCCATCCCCGGCGACTTCTATCCCTACGCCGCCGTCTTCGCCGACCGCCAGCACGGCTGGGCCAGCGGCATCGCCGGCCAGATGGTGGAAACCCGGGACGGCGGCAAGACCTGGAACAAGCAGCCCAACCATGCCCAGGCCTCCCTCTACCGCCTCTTCCTGCATGGCGGCGTGCCCTACGGGGTGGGCGCCAGCGGCGTCGTGGCCCGCCTCGAAGGCGGCACCTGGCGGCCCATGCCCTATCCGGACGCCAGCCCGGTCTTCCTGGGGGCGGGGACTTCCCTGTCCAGCCAGAACGCCATCGCCATCGGCGGCCCCGGCGGGCTGATCCGGGTGGTCGGCACCAAGACGAATTGATGGGAGAAGACTGACATGGTCACCAAGTTCCGCCATTCCCTGACCCACGCCCTGCACCGCGGGGAGGAGTGGATCTTCGCCAACCCGAAGATCGTGCTCTCCCTGATCATGCTGGCCACCGTGCTGTTCAGCTTCGCCGTGCCCAAGCTCCAGGTCTATTCCGACTTTGCCGACCTGCTGCCCCAGAACCACCGCTACATCCAGGTCTACAACCGCCTGAAGGAGAACTTCGGCGGCGCCAACATGATCGTGATGGCCGTCGAGGTGGAGCAGGGCACCATCTTCAACGACGAAACCCTGCACCTCATCCACGAGGCCACCCAGGGCCTGGACAGCCTGCCCAGCGTCAATCACAACCTGGTTTCCAGCCTCACCCACCGCACCGCCCGCAAGGTGTACCTGGACGAGGAGGGCGGCTTCGCTTCCGACGCCTACTACGAGCCCGGCAAGACCCACCGTACGGTGGCGGAGCTGGAACAGCTCAAGAAGGATGTCATTTCCAACCCGACCATCTACGGCCTCTTGGTGTCGCCGGATCTGAAGGCGGCGCTGATCAAGGCCCAGCTCAACGAATCCGACGTGGATTACCGCAAGACCTTCGAGGCCCTGCAGCAGGTGCGCGCCTCCCTGGAAAAGCCGGGGCACCGCATCCACGTCACCGGCAATCCGGTCCTCACCGGCTGGGTCTATACCTACCTGAACCAGATCGTCAGCATCCTGGCCTACACCCTGGCGCTGCTCGCCACCCTGCTGGTGGTCTATTTCCGCCGCCTGTACGGGATCGCCCTGCCGCTCCTGGGCATCGCCCTGTCCTCCATCTGGGGCCTGGGGTTCATGGCGGTCATGGGCATCAACCTGGAGCCCCTGGCCCTGCCCATCCCCTTCCTCATCGCCGCCCGCGCCACCTCCCACGGGGTGCAGCTGGTGGTGCGCTACTACGAGGAACTGGCGGTGGTGAAGGATGCCAAGAAGGCCGCCCGCAACGCCCTGGACGCCCTGTTCCGGCCGGGGTCCCTGGCCATCATCGTCGATGCGGTGGGGATCGCCGTCCTCATCCTGGGGGCCGCGCCCTTCAATTACAAGCTGGGCCTGTCGGCGGGCTTCTGGGGCTTCTCGGTCATCTTCACGGTGCATTTCATGGTGCCCCTGGCGCTCACCATCCTGCCCCAGCCCAGGAATACCGAGAACGCCAACCAGGGGGTGCGCAAGCTGCTGGGCGGCTTCATGGCCCGCACCGGCGGCACCGAGGGCGGCGCCCGTAGCATCCTGCTCCTTACCCTGATCGGGGCCATCGGCGCCTCCTACCTGGTGACCCGGGTGCAGTTGGGCGAATCCGAGCCGGGCTCCCCGCTCCTGCACCACGACCATGACTACAACGTCTCCACCAAGGCCATCAACAAGCTCTTCCCGGGCTCCGAGGAACTGCATGTGGTGGCCCGCACCGACGATAAGGGCGGCATCCGCCGGCCGGAGGTGATGGCGGCCATCGAGCGCTTCCAGGCCCACATGCTGTCCGACCCGACCCTGGGCGGCACCAAGGCCCTGCCGGGTGTGGTGCGGGTGGTGAACCGCCTGACCCACAACGACGATCCGCGCTGGATGCAGCTTCCGGATACCGCCGACGAAATGGGCGGCCTGATGTTCGCCTACATGGCCTCCAGCCCCATCCCGGGAGCCCTGAAGGAGTTCGTCAATCCGGAGGAGGACCAGGCCGACATGGTGTTCTATTACAAGGACCACCAGGCGGCGACCATCAACCGGGTGGTGGCCCTGGCCGAGGAGGGCATCCGGAAGATCAACCAGGACGTGCCCGGCCTGCATATCGAGCTGGGGGGCGGCATCATCGGCGTCACCGCGGCCGGCAACCAGGCGCTCCATACCGACCACATGATCATCATCCCGGCGGTCATGATCCTGGCCTTCCTCATCGTCATGGCCTACTACAGCTCGCTCCATGCCGGCTGGCTGATGGTCCTGCCCATGCTCTTCTCCACCCTCATGACCTACGCCTACATGGGGGCCATGAATATCGGCATCAGCGTGAACACGGTGCCGGTGATCGCCGTGGGGGTCGGGGTGGGCATCGACTACGCCGTCTATTTCATGGACCGCATCCGGGAGGAGTTCGCCGCCCTGCGGGACATGAAGAAGGCCGTCATTAACGCCGTGGCCACCACCGGCTACGCGGTCAGCTTCACCGCCGCCACCCTCATCGCCGGCGTGGTGATGTGGATCTTCATGTCGGACCTGCGCTTCCAGTCCGATGCGGCCGTGCTCCTGTCCTTCATGCTCATCGTCAATGCCATCGCGGCCATGCTCATCGTGCCCTCCTGGTGCGTGGTGTTCCAGCCCCGATTCGTGACCGCGGCCCATTACGACGAGGACGGCGTGCTGGAAACCGACTGACGGCCATCCCGGAAGAGACAAGACAAGCAGTTTTTTCTGCAGCACTTAAAAAGGAGGGGGACACCCATGCACAAGAAGAAGCAAGAGCATCACCGGCTGCCGATCAGGGCGGCCGTAGCGGCGGCCGGGCTGGCGCTGGCCGGCCAGGCGGCCTGGGCCGATCTGCCGTCCCTGGGGGAGGGCGACTCCCCCTGGAAGGTGGATGTGACCTACGAGAACCACACGGTCCGCCGGGAGAACGTCGGCCTGGCCAAGTTCCGTAATACCCTGCAGGCCGAGTTCGACAAGGGCATGAACGACGGCTGGACCCTGCACGGCGTCCTGCGGGGCAGCTGGGACGGCGTCTATCGCATGAACAGCGACGAGTACGGCAAGAAAGCCGGCGGCGCCGTCAGCCTGCAATCCACCACCCCGGGCGGCTATATCCAGACCCCCTACGGCGCCGGCCCGGTCACCAATACGGTGGTGTCGGGCATGGGCCTGACCAGCAATGCCTTCACCAACGGCTATCCCAACAGCCCCAATACCGGCTTCCGGGTCCTGGGCGACCGCTGGCACAACATCGAGGGCGGGGTCGCCTTCGCCGTGCCGGTGCGTCCCTGCGACACCGACAGCCGCGGCTGCCGGGACTTCGGCGGCTACGGCAACCTGAAGCAGTCCGAGCTGGAAGCGCCGGAGTTCAACAACCGCCTCGACTTCCTGCGGGAGGTCTATACCAAGAAGACCTTCCACCTGGAGGACGGCAAGGACCTCTTCGTCAAGATCGGCAAGCAGCAGGTGGTGTGGGGCCGGACGGACCTGTTCCGGGTGCTGGACGTGATCAACCCGGTGGATTACTCCCGCAACAACATCTACGACGAGCTTTCCGACATCCGCATCCCCATGTGGATCGCCCAGGCGGAGTACCGCATGGGGGCGAGCGAAACCATGCAGGACCGCAATTTCCAGATCGTCTGGAATTTCGACAAGTTCCGGGCCAACAACCTGGGCCAGTGCGGTTCGCCCAACGTCATGCTGGACGCCGGCTGCTTCTTCCGGGGCATGGCCAACCTCTGGGATAACGGCGGCACCGTGGCCAACTTCGCCAACGTGGCCCCGGGCACCCTGCTGGCCACCAACTTCGGCCCCCACCAGATCGGCCTTGCCGACGTGCACATGCCCAGCTGGAGCCTCAGCAACACCCAGTTGGGCGCCAAGTACGAAGGCGTGACCCAGGATGGCCTGTCCTTCTCCCTCAACGCCCTGACCTACCGCTCCCAGCTGCCCTCTCTCCACGGCGGTAAGCGGGCGGTCAATTCCTTCACCGGTGCCTACCAGAACAACTGGCCCTACCTGATCTCCTTCGACATGTATTTCCCGAGGGTGAACCTGGTGGGCGGTTCCATGGACTTCCAGTTGCCGGCCGTGGGCGCTGCGGTGCGGATGGAGGCGGCCCTGACCGAGGGTGAGGAATTCGCCAATTCCGCCCGGCCCGAGCTGTACTCCAAGAACAACGTGTTCCGTTCGGTGATCGGGGTGGATCGTCCCACCTTCATCCCCCTCATCAGCGAGACCTCGGCCACCCTGATCTCAGCCCAGCTCTTCTACCAGCACATCTTCAACTACGAGCTGCGGGACAGCACCCTGGGCAAGGTGGGCATGGCCGACTGGGAAGACGGCTTCATCGGCACCCTGCTCATCAAGGGCTTCCTGAAGAACGGCACGGTCAGCCCGCAGGTGATCTTCGCCCGGGACTTCCAGGCCAAGGCCTTCGCGGTGGCCCCCCAGGTGGAGTGGAACATGACCAACGACCTCAAGCTCACCTTCGGCGCCAACTACAAGGGCGCCAACGGCGACGAGCACTACAAGGTGGACGATTGCCGCAGCTGCAATCCCTTCGCTCCCTTCACCGCCCCAGTGGGCGACGCCAACCCCATGACCGCCTATTCCCGCGGCCTGTCCGGCCTCGAGCCCCTGGGCCGCTTCCGGGCCGGCCCCATCGGCACGGCGTTCCGGGAAAACGACATCTACGTGAAGCTCAACTACAAGTTCTGACCTAACCGAGGAGACATAACATGAAAAAGCATCTCATCCCGCTGCTGCCCCTCGCCGCCGCGGCCCTGGTGGGCACCGCCCAGGCCGCCACCGACGCCGACGTGGAAAATTCCTTCAATCCCTACAAGGGCGGCATGCCCAGCGCCCCGGGCCTGACTGCCGGCACCGTCATCAGCAAGGCCAACGTGGACCAGTTCAAGGAGGTCCTGGGGGCCGGCGTGTATCGCCTGATCAAGGAAGGCCTGTTCCAGATCAAGGTGGGCCCGACCACCCAGTTCCCCATCAACAAGGCCTACATCGACGCCACCCGCGCCAACCTCAACAAGGCCAAGCTGGGCAGCCAGCCCGGCGAGATGACCGGCTACGTGGCCGGCCGTCCCTTCCCCGAGGAGCCGGATGCCAAGGATCCCCGTGCCGGCGAGAAGCTGGCCTGGAACTACAAGTACGGCGTGAACTGGGGCGACGGCGGCATCATCTCCCCCTTCTACTGGAAGTACCGCAACATGCAGAGCGGGCAGGTGGAAAAGACCATCAAGTACGACTTCCACTTCCTCAACTTCATGCACCGGACCAAGGATGCCCCGGTGCCGGAAATCACCCCCAACCCGTCCGGCATCTTCCGGGCCATCTACGTGAAGGCCAACGAGCCTCAGGATCTGAAGAACACCCAGCTCCTGATCCAGCGCTTTTCCGATGACCTGAAGCTGGACGACGCCTACCTCTACCTGGGCTTCCAGCGCCGGGTGCGCCGCCTGGCCCAGGGCCAGGTCACCGACGCCTTCCTGGGCTCCGACCTGATGATCGAGGATTTCGAGGGCTACAACGGCCGCATCTCCGACATGAAGTGGACCTACAAGGGCACGAAGAACGTGCTGCTGCCCCTGTGGAACCACAACGAGCTGGCCCTGGCCGGCGACCTGCCCGCCGAGGCGGACGGCTACAAGTACGTCAATTTCGGCGGCCAGGGCGGCTGCTTCCACGAGGGCACCTGGCAGCTGCGCAAGGTGTACGTGCTGGAAGCCGCGCCGGTCAATGCCAACCATCCGGTCAGCAAGCGGGTCTTCTACATGGACGCCCAACTCGGCAACCTGAACGGCGCCAACGAAATCTACGACCGCAAGGGCGAGCTGTGGAAGGTCTTCATGGTCGGCAAGTCCCACGCCGACCATCACCTGCCGGTGAACAAGGGCGCCGGCATCGGGGTGGACGACGCCTTCTCCATGATCGACCTCCAGTCCAAGCACTGCACCACCGGCCAGTTCAAGGGCCAGGTGGACCCGAAGAAGAATCCCCCGGGACTCTTCCAGGTGCAGAACCTGCGCGGCGGCGACTGACGGTCCGCAACCCATCTCCCCTGTAGAGAAATCTCCGCTTCTGCACGGGGCGGAGGTTCTCCCTGCACTTTGCGGGGGGCTTGTCCCCCCTTTTTTTATACGTTTCACCCTGCCTCAACTTGCGGGGGCCTGGTGCCCCCGG
>DASRUX010000203.1:0-21649 GCA_035655235.1 Rhodocyclaceae bacterium
TGCTGGGACTCACTGCCGTCGGGCTCCAGGACCAGGTGGTGACGCCCCTGGGCGGCGAGCGGATTCCCGGCGTCGATATCCACGCCCAGGTGATCGAAAGCCTGCTTTCCGGCAAGGCCGCCAAGCGTCCGGGGGCGATGCTGGCCGTCGAACTGGCGGCCCTGCTGGCCGCCGGCTGCCTGCTCATCGCCTTCCTGCCCCGCCTGCGGCCCGTCCCCGCCGTGGCCGCGGCCGGCGGCCTGGTGCTCCTCATCCCCGTCGTCGGCTTCGCCGCCTTTGCGGGCGGCACTTGGCTCTTCGACGGGCTGGACATCGCCCTCTGCCTCGTCCCGGCTATCGCCGTCCTCATCAGCAGTTCCCTGGTCGAGGCCGACGAGCGGCGGAGGACGGCGGAGAGCCAACTCCAGGCCAGCCGGGAAGCTGCCGCCCGCCTGGACGGCGAACTCGGCGCCGCGCGGCGCATCCAGATGGGCCTGCTGCCGGACCCGAAGGCCGCCCTGGCCGGGGATAACCGCCTGGAAATCGCGGCCCTGCTGGAGCCAGCCAAGACCGTCGGCGGCGACTATTACGATTGCTTCCGGCTCGACGAGAACCGCATCGTCATCGCCGTCGGCGACGTGTCGGGCAAGGGCATTCCGGCGAGCCTCTTCATGTCCATGGCCAAGACCCTGACCGGCGCCCTGGCCCGCCGCCAGGACGACCTGGGCGCTGCGGTCCAGGAGGCCGGCATCGAGCTGGACCGGCAGAATCCCGAGATGCTATTCGTGACCGCCTTCGTCGCCGTCCTGGATGCCGGGAGCGGCACCCTGACCTACGTCTGCGCCGGCCACGACGCGCCGCTCCTGGTGCGCTGCGGAACGGCCCGGCGCCTGGAGGTGGCCGAGGCCTCCGGCCCGCCGCTGTGCAGCCTGCCGGACTTCCCCTATCGCTCCAGCCAGACCCGGCTGGAGCCGGGCGACCTGCTGTGCTTCTTCACCGACGGAGTTACTGAGGCCAGCAACGGCACCGCCTTCTACGGCGGCGAACGGTTAGCTAATTTCCTGGCCCGCCAGGAGGGTGCCCCGGCGGACATCGCCCAGGCTCTGGTCGCCGACGTACGCCGCTTCGAAGAGGGCCAGCCGCCCGCCGACGACCTCACCCTCCTCCTGGCCCGCTGGAACGGCCCGGCGGTCAGCGGACGCTGATTTCCACCCGGCGGTTGCGGGGCTCGTCCACCTCGTCTTCGGTGGGCACCAGGGGCTCCCGTTCGCCCCGGCCGTAGGCCTCGATCACTTCCGCCGGCACGCCGGCCGCGATCAGGGCTTCCCGAACAGACTGGGCGCGCTTCAGGGAAAGCTCGTCATTGGTCCGCAGGCTGCCCACCCGATCGGTATGGCCGACGACCACCACTTCCGGGGAAGAATGGCTGCCGATTTCGGCCTTGATGCGCTCGAACTCAGCCACCGATTCCGGCGCCAAGGCGTCGCCTCCCGGCAGGAAATTCACCCGGAAGCTCTTGGGTCGGGCCGGCAAGGCCGCCAGCACCGGAGCAAAGCGGCCGGCGACTTCGTCGGGAGAACTGGTGTAGGCGTTCAGGCTCCCGGCTTGGCGGGCGACGGTAGCGTAGGGATGGGTCAGGTTTTGCTCGGCGCCGCCCTGGCGCACGACCAGGGCGCTGGGGCGGCCGTCCTGGGAGGGAAGGAGGACGATGCGCTCGGTGGTGCAGCCGGCAACGCCCAGGGAGAGGGCAAGGAGGGTCAGAAGGCGCATGTCACTCCTCCCCGCCGTCGAGGACTTCGATGGCGAATTCGGTGCCCCGCACCCCGAGGATGGCGGTCGGCGTGTGGAATTCCACGGATTCCGGAGCAGCCTTGGCCAGCTTGCCGGACACCACGGCCAGGGTGCCTTTCTTGACCGTCGCGGACATGCCGCCCTGATGGGTGGTCGGGTCGAAGGCGAAGCGGTCGATGACCAGGATCGAATTGGGGCCGGCGGAAAGGAGGGTCGCATCCTTGAGGCCGATACCCACGCTGCCGTCCTCCCCGGTGCGAACCTTGTCGCCCCCCAGGACCGGCGTGCCGACGGGTGCCGGAATCCGCTTGCCGGCCCGGTCGATGAGCACGCTCCCCTTGCTGACCTTCACCATCCCGGCCTGGTCAGCCTCTTCCGCCCCGGCCAAGCCGCCGGCGAAGGCCAATAGCAGGCCGATGAAGCAATGTGTTCTAATCCCCACGGATATCTCCGGTTGATATGAGATGGGAATGCATTTTACGGATTATCGCTGCCCGGCGCGCTATGCCGCCCTCTCCGCCCTGCTCGCCTGGCTGGAAAACCAGGCCGCCCAGGCCGGCCTGGGCGGCGATGAGACTCGACGGCTGCAACTGGTCGTCGAAGAGCTGTTCGCCAATACCGTCGAGCACGGCTTCGGCGAGGAAAGCGACCGGCCGGTGGCGGTGGCCGTGGCCTTCCTGCCCAACGGAGTGCTTATCGACTACCGGGACGAGGCGCCACCCTTCAACCCCCTGGCGCAGGACCCGACGGCGGGAAGCGCCAAAGCCATCGGGGGTCATGGCCTCAATATCTTGCAAAACCTGGCCAGGAGCATGGAGTACGAGTGCATCGACGGACGGAATTCGATCCGGATCGAACTGCCGCGGGTTGGGAAATTGGGGGAGCCGCAATTGCCGGTTGATACGCGCTAGGGATGCTACGCTACGTTAAGGTGGCGGCGAGTTGCTCCCTTGAGCCAAAAGCAACCGCTGTCTCAGGCCGCCCCCAAGCGGTCCTAGGTTTCTACTAGAAGCAGACATCTAACGTCAGAATAAACCGCCCTGCGTAGCATCTCGGGCTTGTCCACTAAACGAAAGGTTGCCTACTTAAACCAATAGGGAGTCGCCTTCGCCCAAGGGGTGTCCTCATAACGTGAATGAAGGAGTTTGAACGATTCCCTGGAGTAAGCTGCGTGCGAATTGTCACGGTTGCAGCCGTAACGCGTAGTACGGACCGCGCGATGAAGATTGGCTGCCCGCCGGCTACGCTCGTCTTCTGTTTGCGCTGCTGACGTGCTCCGCTCCCACTGATTGATGAACGTACTAAGATATTCCGGCCCGGAAGGGAGAGCCTCCAGCGCCTCAATTTCTTCATCATCCTCGACTTCGTGATAGGGGTGGGCCTCAAGTAGCCCCCGCTGATTGTCCAAGTAATGATCGAACTCGCCGCCGACATCCGACACTGCAAAAACAGGTGATGGTGCCGGTGTAATCTTCACGGTGTTAAAGAGCCTTTCGGCGAACAAATCCTCATCGAAGCGGCACCACCAATTGTTGTCATTGTGATTGTAGATATCGATCGTCCCAGGCTTCTCCTCGGTTTTTCGATTCTCGGGGTCAGGGGCGTATTCCAGGAACACCGCCGGCCGGAAACGCGGATGCTTGAGCAGAAATTCGATGTATTTCAATCGATCGTGGCCAGAAATCGCCGCCAGGATTTCCTCGCGTAGATCCGGATTGTGCTTAGCGGCTACGGCTGCAGCATGGTCAATAGCTGCCGAGTCCGAATTGAGCAAGATTGCGCGATTCAGAAGGGAACGGCTGATCAATGCACGATCACCTTGAGGAAACCGATCGTCTCCCGCCAGACGGTCGAGAAAGCGGCTGGAAACCGTGTTGAGCATTTCCTGCCAGATGAACTTGGATGTGCCCGGGCTATTGGACCAAAACGCTTTGCTCCCGGACGCCATGGTTTCGTCAACATTGGTTGCAAGTAGCGTTCTCCATTGGGTGTATGACTGCGGAGCTTTCTTCTGGAACGCGTTCAAAAAGCTTCGGGCCTGCTCGGTCTGACCGGTATACACCAACCACCTGAGCGTATCCTGAAGCACGGCCGCGTAATTGGCAGAATGACGATAGCTGAATCGATAGTCGAAGCTCAGGTTGTCGAAAAGCTGGGAAAAGTCCTCGTGGTTGACGATCAGGGCCAGCGCGTGTTCGTTCTGGCCTTGCCCTAAAGCGATCCGGATAGAGTGTGACCATAGGTCAAACAGCCACTGTCGGTACTCTATCGTTTCAGATTTCCATGCGCCGTCCAGGTAGGCCTCAGCTTTACGTTGGAGCACCGAAGCCATGGGATCGGAGGGATGAACCCGACTGATGGCCAGGTGAAGCCAGGCCCCATTGCCGGATTTTTGCCATTGCGCAATCTCATGTTCAACGAGCCGACGATTCTGTTCCCAATACGGATGCTGTTGAGCGTGCAAGGACCACAACCAATCAACCGTGAAGACGTTGTATGCCCACTGTGCCTGCATCCAATCTACAAACTCATTGATAGGGGCCAAGGTTTTGACTGCCTGCATCCGGGGAAACGGTTCCTCCTCCTGATCATTCTCCAACCACCAGTCGATTCGCTTGGAAGCTTTGTCATAGCGGGGAAAGTAAACGTTGAGTTGAGCGATTGCGTCACTGTAGTCTGCCCTCGCCTGGGTCGGGTCCGCGGCTTTCGCGGGATCGGCCTTGACAACGTTGAGCAGCCACTTCAAATGACGAGTCGCTAGTTCCGGCGTGATATGCGGCACATTGGAAAACCGCATGTTGTTCATAATCACAAAGCGATAGTTCGAGGCGATCGGATGGACCTCCCTGAGACTAGGGTCAGCCAGGACCTTTAGAATGTTGTCGTAAGCCTCGTCCCCTTGATCTAGATAGGCAAGGCAACGGATCACCATGTATGCGGCTTTGGGGCGCATCGGCGCACTCCGAATTTTCTCCACCCGTCGATATGTCAGGAGGGCGGCTTCGTATTCCCCACGGTAGAAATGCCAACTCCCAAGTTGGTAGAGGAAATCGCTCGCGGCCCGGTTAGGCAAGAAACGGCCGCTTGGCATGGTTGGGGGATCATTCTTGTCCTTACTGCCATCGCAGGCTGCAAATACTTTGTCTTGGTTCCTTGCCCAGATGGCCTGATAGTCCGGTGTAACAGCACTTTCTTTGAGCTTGCGGAGAACGGCCAACGCAGTGTCAAAATGGCACTCGGAGTAGGAATTGTTTTCCCGAGGCTGGAATCCGGGAATCTCCATTTCGAGCAGCACCTTATTCCAGACCCTGCTCTCTTTGGGTTGCTCCTCCTGTTGAGCCAGGAAGAACCGTTCAGTCATCAAAGGCGGACGATCTGCCCCTTTTCCGAAGGCCGTACAGGCGACAAGCAAACTTGAAATAAGCACAAGCAGTCGGAAAAATCCCATGGTCGCCTATGTTCGATAAACGCGATCGCCGCATGGTGCATCAATTCAAATTGCATAGCAAACGCGAATTTCCGCCATTGGCAGGACTGGGATGGCTAAGAGTCAATGCTCTTAAAATGCCGCGACGCACAACAACAAATCAACCAGAAATTACGAATAGCTGGAATTGGAACGCCCCCACGGAGCGGCGGCTAACCGAAGTATCCGGCCCCACCGCCGCCCAATGGACTCCCGGAATGATTTCCCTATCCGCAAACGACGTCCGCCCAGCGGCTCAGGCAAGCTTCCTCTTGCCATAGGCGAGGACATTTTCCATGCCCCCCATAACCGTCAGGTTGGCCTCCTCCATCCGGGTCAGCGCCTCCAGCGCGCCTGATACATCCCCCGCTCGATAGCGCTCCACCGCCTTCCGGGCGTAGTCGTGCACCGCCTTGTGGGGCGCTTCCATTTCTCGGAAGCCGGGGAGACGGGAGAATTCGGCCCGCCCTTCCCCTTCGTAATACCAGCGGCCGAGGCGGCATTGGGTTTCATCCGGCAGTTCCTGGGGAGCCAGATCGGACAGACCGAGAAGCACCTTGTACACCTCCAGTTTCAGGGTCAGTTCCTCGACGTTGGCCAGTTCCGCATTAGCCAGCCGGGAGGAGGCGGCGATGGTGCCCTGCATGTGCTGGGAAAGCCCCAGGAGCCGCTCCATGCTGCGCATGGCGGCCTCGCTTTCGGCGCCGTGGTCGGCGGCATTGTTGGCGCCAAGCTCCATGATGGACCGGGCGTGCCCCGTCTCTTCCTGGATGCCAGCCACCAGATTGCCGATTTCCATGGTGGCCTTGGCGGTGCGTTCGGCCAGCTTCCTCACCTCGTCCGCCACCACCGCGAAACCGCGCCCCGCCTCGCCGGCCCGGGCGGCTTCGATGGCGGCGTTGAGGGCGAGGAGATTGGTCTGCTCGGCGATCTCCTTAATCAGTTGGACAATGCCGCCGATCTCCCCGGCCCGGCGGGACAATCCCTCGACGCTCTGGCCGGCGGCGCTGATGCGCTCGAACATGGCATGCAGGCTGGTGGCAATCTTCTCGAAGGCCGCCCGGTTGTTGTCGGACTCGGCGGCGGCCGTCAGCGCCGTCGCCGAATCCTCGTTCAACTGGGCGGACAGTCCTGAGAAGGATAGGCGGATTCCCGAGAGGGATTCGCCGAAACGGGGAATGTTGCCCAGGACGCCGGTCAGGAGGGATTGCCGGTCCACCATGGCGGTCCGCTCCGCTTCCCCCTGGGCGAGCTGCTGCCGGGCGGAGGCCAATTCCGCGGCCAGGGCGTCGGCCCGCTGTCTCAATGCGGCGTTTTCCGCCTGGGCCGCTTTCAAATCCTGCCTTGCCTTTGCTCCGAACATGGGGTCCCCTCCGCGGGCCAGAATAATGTCGAGTAATTTACTCGGATAATATGGCGAGCGACTTGATTCCCCTTAAAAGGCCGAAGCACGGGGGTGAAGAGCGAGTGATTTCCTCTCCGTCACCCCCGGTAGTGCATCTCGCTGACAGCCCAGTCGGCGAATTCGTCCCGGGTGCAGCACCCGCGCCGCCCCTTGCCGGCGCCGGCCATCACCTGGAAGACGACCAGGTCCATCTCCGGGCGGCGGGAGGGGCGCTCATCGATGATCTGGCGTACGGACCAATGCCGCCCATGCTTGCCGTTGCCGTAGAAGGCGCCCAGGCGGATGTGGGATTTGCGCTTGGCCGAGTTCTGGGCCAGATGCAGGGTCTGGTCGATCAGCTCGGCCAGTTCGTCGTTGCTGATGTCCACCACCACGTTGAGGCGCTCGATGGCCTCCCGGATGTGGGGCTCGCCGACCCTGGGCCAGGCATGCCGGCTATGGGGAACGGCGACATAGCGCATCAGGCTGGAGGGGTAACGCCGCCAGGGAAAGGCGAAATTGAAGACCACGCCGATGACCAGGATGACCAGGCAGTTGATCAGGACGGGGGTGAGGAGATAGGCGTAGCCCAGGGCTTGGATAGCGCTGCCGCCGATCACCGCCGTCAGGGCGGTGGCGCCCCCCGGCGGATGAAGGCAACGGGCCAGGTGCATGGCCCCGACGGCGAAGCCGACGGCCAGGGCCGCCGCCAGCAGGGGCTCCGGGATCAGCCGGGCGCACGCCACGCCGATGGCGCCCGAAATCAGGTGCCCGCCGAGCACGCCCCAGGGCTGGGTCAGCGGGCTATGGGGGATGGCGAAGATCAGCACGGCGGAGGCGCCGATGGACGGCACGATCACCACCACCGCCTCGGGGCCCAGCAGGGCCCGGCTGATCACCAGGACGAAGAAGACGCTGAGGATGCTCCCGGCCGTCGCGACCAGCTTCTCGCTGACCCGGTAGCCGGTGGCGGGAAAGCCGATGGCCCGGCCGACGGCGGCCAGCCAGCGGGACGCCCGCCGGCTCATGCCAGCAGCGGATCGGCAAGCAGTGCCTTGACCAGGCGGTCGATATTCTCCCAAGGATCGCGACCGGGCACGGTCACCGGGTCGGGACGGACATCACCTTCCAGGTCATGGAAATGGCTTGCCGCCCGGTCGGCCCCCGGCGCCGTGTCGATGCGCAGAGTCGCCTCCCCCCAGAGCCAGCCGAAGGCATACTCGGTGGGCGACAGCACCTTCAGTTCGACGATGACGCCGTTGTCCAGCTTGAACAGCACCGCATCCCGGGCGGCCAGGACCTCGCCTTCGATCCGGTCGGAAAAAACCTCTTCCAGCCGACGCTTGATGGCGAGCGGGCTGAAGTCCCATTCCTCCATGGGAATCGCCTGGGCGCGGGTACCGTTGACCTGGGCGAGGTGGCGTTCCAGCTGCCGGCGCAGGAATTCCCGGGTTTCGGCGACGATGCCGGCGGACAGGTAGGAATCGTAGGCCGGGTGTTCCGGCAGGCTGCCGTCGGCGATGCGTTCCAGCAATTCGGTCTCGTCATGGACGCCGTGGCCGTTCAAGATGGCGGCACGGTTTTCCCGCAGATCGTAGATGACCCGGGCCGCCGCCTCGATGTCGATGACCTCATCCACCGGCACATTCCTGAAGAAATCTTCCATGGTCCGCCCTTACATCCGCTGGTCGTGAATGATGCCGCCGTCGAGGACCGCCATGTCCGGGGTCACCGCGGCGAAAGGAAGCACCTTGCCGCCGTACTGGGCGGCGAAATGCTGGGCGTCCGCCTCCGACGAGAAGGAGCCGATGGTCGGCCCCATGCTGCCCTCTCTCCGGCTGCCGACCACGTAGAAGGCGGTCTTGGCGTCGATCCAGTTCCCCTTGGGGGTCGTCCAGTCGGCCTTGCCCATGTCCTGGACGAAAATCCCGGCGATGCCCCGCTTCTGTTCCGGCTTCAGGTAGATGGAGAACATTTCCAGGGTATCGCAGAAGAAATCCGGATCGCCCTGGGTGTAATGAATCTGGGCCTTGGGGCCGGGATAGTCGGCCAGGACCATGCCGTCCAGGCTGCAGGCGGTGCCGCTGGTGATTTCCACGGGGGCAACGGCCTTGTCGTGGGCATCGCAGGCGGCCAGGACGGCAAGCGAGGCGATGAGGGCCGCCAGGAGCGGGCGGCGAACGAAGGGAGAAAGGATCATTGGTTGAATCTCCGAACAGCAACGGACAGGGGCACGACGATCCACAGGACCATGAAGGCAGCCAGCAGCCGGGGATCGGCCAGGGTCTCGGGAAAGACCGTGGCGAGGCCATAAAGGGTGCGCACCTCGTCCATGCTGAAGATATTGAGGATGCGGAAAATGTCTGCCGGGTTGAACAGCAGCAGGTAGGGGAAGACCTGGGCGCCGTATTCGCCGCCGGAAGCCACCAGGGCGCCCAGGAGCAGCAGGTCGAAGACCAGGACGAAGAAGAACCACATCCCGATGGCCGCTCCGCTCGCCCGGGTGCGGTCCCCGGCGTAGGTGGAGAGCAGGACGGCCAGGGCCAGGAAGACCAGGCCCAGCAGGATGGAGCTGACCATGAAGCCCGCGTAATGGAAGAGCGAGGCGGCGGGCATCTGGACGGCCAGGATGCCGCCCACCAACCCGAAGCCGCACACCGTGGCCGCCGTCAGCGCCAGGGCTAGGCCCAGATATTTGCCGAGGAGCAGTTCCAGCCGGGTGATGGGCATGGACAGCAGGAGGTCCATGGAGCCCCGCTCCCGCTCCCCGACAATGGCGTCGAAGCCGAGGATGAGGGCGATCAGGGGAATCAGGTAGATGACCAGGCTCACCAGGCTGGCGATGGTCACGTCGATGCTCCGGAAGCCCACGGCCCCCTGCTGGGCGGCGCCGAAATAGGCGATGACCAGGGCGAAGACCGTGAATACCACCGCCACGGCGAGGACCCAGCGGCTGCGGATGCGGTCCCGGAATTCCTTGGCGGCGATGGTGCGAATGGGGGCGAATTCGATGTCGATGTTCATGGCGATTACCCCGAGTAGCCGAGGAAAACATCTTCCAGGGACGGCTCCTGGATGAGGATGTCGGCCACTGCGCCGCCCTGGGCGGCGAGGATGTTGAGGATGGGCATCTTGGCCTGGCGATGGCAGGTCAGGGCCAGGTGCTCCCCTTCCCACGTCGGCCCGTCCGCCAGCAGCCCGGAGAGGGCCTGGGCCAGGCGCTCCTCGGCCGATGGATGCACCGGCCGGACCCTCAGCCGCAGGGGCAGGTCCACCTGCTCCCGCAGCGCCTGCACCGTGCCGACCGCCTGGATCTGCCCGGTTTTCAGGATGGCGAGGCGATCCACCCGTTCCTGGATTTCGGCCAGGATGTGGGAGGTGAGGATCATGGTCACCCCCTCCCCCTTCAGGGCCTGGAGGATGCGGTAGAACTCTCGGATGGCCTCCGGGTCGAGGCCGGTGGTGGGCTCGTCCAGGAAGAGGAGCGACGGGGAACCCAGCAGCGCCTGGGCCAGGCCGAGGCGCTGGCGCATGCCCTTGGAGTAGCCCTTCACCCGCCGCTCGGCGGCGTGGGCGAGGCCGACCTTGTCCAAGAGGCCACGGCAGGTGCGCTTGTCGACGCCCTTCAGGTCGGCGAAGAAATGCAGGGTTTCAACGCCGGTGAGGTTGTCGTAGAAGACCACGTTCTCGGGCAGGTAGCCGATGCTGCGGCGCACCCGGCGGAAGGCCGGGCCCTGCACCGCCTCGCCGTTGATGTGGATTTCCCCGGCCGTGGCCGGCACCAGGCCCAGCATCATCTTGAATAGAGTGCTCTTCCCTGCCCCGTTGTGGCCGATGAGCCCGAACAGTTCCCCGGCGGAGACGGCGAGGTCAACGTGGTCCACCGCCCGGACATCGCCGTAGTCCTTCACTACCTGGCGTACTTCAATGACTTTCGAGGCCAAGCCAGTTTCTCCAATCCAAATGATAGGGTTGCATCCGGGGCTGCCGGTCCACCACGCTGGTGGCGCGGAGCAGCGGGAATTGCCGGGCGATGAGCCGAAGGGTCTGGACCGCCGGGCTGTTCATCAGGAGCTTCATCATGGGGTGGCGCCACGACAGGCGGTCCACCAGGTCGTTGGCCTCGTAGGGAACGTCGCCCATGCCGTCGCCGTCCCGGTCCCAGCCCAGGTAATTGCTCCAGTAATTGCCCTGCTTCGTCCCCCACAGCTCGTCCTTGGTGGCCACGTAGCGGACCTGCTGCCGGTTCTCGATGAAGTCGTTGCCGTCCACCGCGTTGCGGGTCGAGCCGGCCCAGAGGTGGACGCCCACATGGTTGCCCACCACCAGATTGCGGCGGATGGTGTTGTACTCGGCGTCGTAGATGAAGAAGCCCCGGTCGTTGCCGGCGACGATGTTGTCCTCGATGACCGAATCCTGGATGGTGCGCAGCATGATCCCGTGGTCCGAATTGGCCCAGGCCCGGTTGTGGCGCACCACCTGGTTCTTCACCTCCATCAGCGCCAGGCCGCCCCGGTTGTGGTGGGAATCGTTGTATTCCCAGGTGTTGTAGTAGGAATTCATGTAGTGCGCCCCGTAGCGCACGTTGTGGATGCGGTTGTGGCTGAACAGGGCGTGGTGGGAGATATCCACGTAGAAGCCGTCCCGGGTGAAGCTGATCTCGTTATCCACCACCTGGGCGCCCCGGGTGTTGTAGAGCTGGATGCCGTTGCCCCGCTGGGCGGAGGGATGGTCCCGCTTGCCGGTGATGAGGTTGTGGCGGACCTCCACGTCCTTCACCCCCTGAATCCACAGCCCGAACAGGCTGTAGGCAATGTCGCAGTTCTTCACCGCCACCCGGTCGGCGCCGGGCTGGATATAGATGCCGGCGTTCTGGGCGCCCAGGTCGTCGCCGCTGTCGGTGACGATGAAGCCGTCGATGCTCACATCCGGGGCGGTGATGCGGATCACGTCGCCCTGGTTGCCGCCGGAAATGGTGGGCCGTTGGCGGCCGACCAGCTTGAGGGGCTTGTCGATGCGTAGATGCTCCTCGTAGCGGCCTTTTTCCACCACGACGGTATCCCCCGCCGCCGCCCGGGCAATGGCCGCGCCGATGGACTCGCCGGGCTTCACCAGCAGCTCCGCGGCCCCCGCGGAAACTGCCAGGAACCCCAGGACCAGCGCCAGCCAGACCGGCGGAAACCGAATCCTAGACACTGAGCATTCCCAGGGACTTGAGGCTGATGAACAGCGTCGCCCCAATCAGCAGATTCTTGAAGCCGACGTAGCAGATCATGTCCATGACGCCTGCCCGGCGGTAGTGGCGGCCCCACCAGACGCCTTCCTTGACGTAGGGCTTGCCGGCCAGGCGGACCAGCACCTCCATGACGCTCCAGGCCAGCCACCAGGCGATGACCAGCCCGCCGCGCATCTGGCCGTTGGCGGCCAGGCCCCACACGCCGGTCACCAGCACGGCCAGCATGAGGCTGGCGATCTGGAGGGCCTTGCCCCGCCGCAGCCCGGCCCGGCTCCAGGGGATCAGGTGGTCTTCCACCTCGTGGGCCAGCCAGGCGACGCCGCGGGATTCGGCGCCCCAGGCGGGCAGATTCGGTTCCGTAATATGGCTCATGCAGCGCTCCCCTTGCGGTCATCGACGGGCTGGATCGGGATGAAATAGCCGTCCTTGCCGATGGGCGTCATCGGCAGGCCCGCCTTGGTGCGGCGCTTGCGCTCCTGGGCCAGCGGCGGACAGGCATGGTCGTCGTGGTAGAACACCATGCAATCCAGGCAGAGCAGGCATTCCCGCTGATCGATCCGGCCTTGGGCGTCGATGGCCAGGGAGCCGCAGCCCCGGGCGCAGGCGGTGCAGCTGGTGCATTCCGCCTTCCTCCGCAGCCCGAACCAGCGGAAGGTGGTCGGCATCGCCAGGGCGGCTCCCAGAGGGCACAGGTATTTGCAGAAGGGGCGCTCGACGAACAGGGAAATGCCCAGCAGCCCGCCGGCGAACAAGGTATAGGGCCAGGAACGGTTGAGGAGCCCCACCAGGAAGGTGGTCTTGAAGGGTTCCACCTCAGCCAGCTTTTCCGCCAGCCCCATGGAGAAGAAGGAAATGCCCAGCAGCCCCCAGAAGACGCCGTACTTGATCCACTTCAGGCGGTTGTGCCAGGCCATGGGCAGCTTCTTCTGGAAGCGCTTCAGGCCGATGACGCTCCCCACCTTGTAGATCAGCTCGGACAGGGAGCCGAAGGGGCACAGCCAGCCGCAGAACAGACCACGCCCCCAGATGAACACCGTAGCGATGATGAACAGCCAAAAGATGAAGATGAACGGATCGGAGAGGAAAAGTTCCCACTTCCACTGGTAGATCAGGGAGTGGAACCAGGTCAGCACCTGGGTGATGGAAGGCTGGGCCATGGCGTGGAAGCCCACGAAGCCGATACTCACCACCCAGCCGGTGTACTTGAAGGCATTGACCGGCCACTTGTTCTTGTGGGTGGCGCGCCGGGTCAGGGCGTCCCGGCAGGCATAGGCCACGGCCACGAAGGCCAGCAGGGCGACGAACAGGCCGATTTCCACCCGCTTCTCCCGCCAGACCTTGAGCCAGGTGGGGTCCGGCCGGGTGACGGCAGGCCGCCCCCCGTCCAGGTAGCGGGCGGGCAGCCAGTATTCCTTTTCGAAGCTGGCGAAGGTCTTGGCGCCGGTTTCCTGGTCCATGCGGTTGCCGAGGAAGGCCAGGGACCAGGGATAGGCGCCGCTGAAGGCCGCATTGCGGACGATGAAGATGCCCGACTCGGTGTACTCGGGCGCCCCCTTGGCCTGGACGCCGTAGAGGTTGAGGTAGTCGGTATCCCGGAAGGTGAAGGTATCGCCGTCCTGGCTGACCTGGAGGCGGTCGTAGATGCCGCCCCGCACGAACCCGGAGCCTTTGAAGGACTCGATACCGCTGCCGATGATGAAGATGGCGTGGTCGGTGGGCTTCAACTGCTCCATCAGGCGGGTATAGTTGGCCTCCCCCAGGATGGCCTTGCCGACACCGGGGGAGTTCAGTTCCCCGAACCACAGTTCGATGTAGGGCTTGCTGCTGGGCGGCCGGCCGACATCCGTGGAAGCCAGGGTGAGGCGCTGGACGCCGCCTTCCGAAACCAGGGCGTCCCAATCGGTTGCCGGAGCCACCGGGGTGTATTTGGCGGGGGGGCGAATCTTGGGCTGGAGGATGCCTACCTGCTTCGCCACCTCGGCCCCAGCCCGCAGCATGACCTGATTCTGGGCGATGACCGTGACCGTGGCGCCGGAAATGGCGTCGAGGCCGATACCGCCCTCGCCCGCCCCGATTTCCAGTTTATCGCCGACGAATTTACCCACATATTGATCGATGAATTTGATCAGGGAGGATTCGGGAATACCCAGCAGCAATATCGGTTCGGAATGTTTCAAAACCTTGGCGCCGGTGAATATCCCCTTGGTATCCATGCCGATCAGCGTCACCACGGGTTTTCCGGAATAGGCCGGAATATCGACAATATCGGTGGATAAAAAGACGTAGCCGATCAGGATATTCTTGCCGTTGTCGTTGCGGTAGGCCTCCACGTAGGGCGGGCGGCCCTTGCGCTCCGAGAAGCTGTCCGCCCCGGGGATGACCTCCTTGCAGGGCGCATAGGCGCACAGGTTGGGCGACCCGTGCAGTTCGGGCGGTAGGGGCGCCTCATAGGCGGCCGAATAAGCCGCCGATTTCCAGAGAAATCCGAAAATCGCCAAGGCGAAATAAATCAACAGGCTCGGTCTATTCATGGCATTCGTCAGCGGGTACCGCGGAGCACGAATTCTAGAAAACCGGCTCCGGGAAAAAATTGCCTGAAATCAATTTAAGAAAATTGACCGGATAAACCCTTCCGGCGGCAATGAAAAAAGGGGGAGACAAAAGTCCCCCCCAATGGGCTCTCGCTGCTAAACAAGAGTCTATCGAAGTACCGAGAACCGGAATTACCGCTCCACCAGCATCCGGGTCCGCATCTCCAGGTGCAGGGCGTGGCAGAAGTTGGTGCAGTAGCACCAATACACGCCCGGCTGATCCACCTTGAAGGTGACCGACTTGGTCTCCTGGGGATTCACGATGAAGTTGATGTTGTGCTTCGGGATGGCGAAGCCGTGGGTCAAGTCCTCCACCTTGTCCAGGTTGGTGAGGATGATGGTGACCTCGTCGCCGACCTTGACCTTGAACTCGCGCAGGCTGAAAGCCGGGGCCTGGGAGGTCATGTACACGGTGACCTTCTTGCCGTTGCGCTCGACCCGGCTGTCCTTCGGATCCTTGACCGCGTTCGGGAACTCGTCGAGGTCATAGACCTGGCGGGTCTTGATGATGTCGCGGCGGACGATGATCGAGTCGTGGGGCTCGGAATAGACGGCGTGGTCGGCAACCAGCTTCATCTTGTCGCCGCTGATGTCGATCAGCTGGGCGGTTTCGGGATGGAGCGGGCCCACCGGCAGGAAGCGGTCCTTGGAGAACTTGTTGTCCGACAGGAAGTACTTGCCGTCCGGCTGGGCGGTTTCACCCATGGAGGTGAAGCCGTGGCCGGGCTGGTAATGGACATCGATGCGGTCCACCACCGGCTTGGCGTTCTTGTCGCCCTTGAAGGACTTGATGGCGGCTTCCAGGTTCCACTTGACGATCTGGCTGTCCAGGAAGAGCGTGGTGTAGGCGTTGCCGCGGCCGTCGAAGCCGGTGTGCAGGGGACCCAGGCCGATTTCCGGCTCGGCCACCACGGTATCCCGCGGGTCCTTGAGCTCGCCGTCGAACCACTTCAGCACCAGGGCGTGCTCGATCAGGGTGGCGGTCGGGGACAGCTTGCCGGAACAGGCGTAGTACTTGCCGTCCGGGCTGGCGTTCACGCCGTGGGGGTTCTTCGGGATCGGGACGTAGCAGGTGAGCGCGGTCTTCGGGTCGCTGTTGGCGGCCTTGGTGCCATCCACCACGGGCACCTTGGAATTGCCGATGGTCTTGAACTTGCCGTCCTTGACCGCCTGCTCGATGCGGGCGATGTTGAAGAACACGCAGGCATCCCGCTCGGAAACCATCATGTCTTCGTAGTGGGCGCCGCCCTCGGTGTTGTACTGGTTGGTGGCAGCCAGCTTGCCGTCGTAGGAGGTGGCGACCAGATCCATGTTGCCGTCGAGGCGGACCTGCCAGCGGGGCTCCATGGTTTCGGCATCGACGCAGGTGAACAGGCAGCCGTACTTGGAAGGATCGTCCAGGTCGCGGCCGTCGTTGGGCAGCGGGATGTGGAATTCGGCGCCGCAGAAGACGCGGGTGGTGTGGTTGATCTTCTCGTCCAGCGGGTCGCGCTTGTCCGGGAAGGTGCCGTGGAAGCCCTGCACGTTGGGCAGTTCGGTGATCTTGTCGCACTCCATGGTATCCAGGCGGATACGGGCCAGGCGGCCATGGATCTTGTCATTGACGAACATGTAGCGGCCGTCATAGACGCCGTCCTTGTAGGACATGTGGACATGGTGGGTGTCGCCGGTGGTGTAACGCAGGCTGCCGTCCGCCTTGGTGCCCAGAATCTTCTTGGATTCGTTGGTGATACCCCAGCCGACCAGGGCATCGGTGTTGAACACGGGGATGCGCTTGAACAGGCGGCCGGAGGGCATGCCATAGATGCGCACCTCGCCGGAGTGGCCGCCGCTGGAGAAGGAGTAGTAGGCATCCAGCTGGCCGGGGGCGACTTCGCCGCCCGCCGCGTGGGCAGCGCCTGCGTCGGCCGCAGGCTTGGCGGCAGCCGCCGCCGGGGCCTCGTTGCCCTTGCAGGCGGCCAGGCCCATGGACAGGCCGGCGCCGGCAACCCCCGCCAGAGCGGCTTTATTGAAGAAAGTACGCCGTGCGGGATCCGCCGGGGTCAGCGGGGCGGCATTGCGCTCATCTTTGGTCATCGAACACTCCAATTAAAAGGACTTCGCCAAATTTCCCCGGCAGTCATGAACCGCCGGGATTAAACACGCGGTGCGGCAATTTGTCGCAGAGGAGCGAAGCCTATCGAGTTCGACGATCCAAGAATTTGATGTCGCTTAATTCTGCCTTTTCGGTATCCGAAATCGGATTCGAATCAATAATTCCTAATGTACTAATTCAAATAAATATTACGGAGGATTCAACGCCCAAGGGCCAGGATGCGACGCCTCATCTCCCCATAGCCGATCCCGTCGCCGCTTTCCTTGCCGGTGGCGCCGAACTGGTAGCGCATGGGGCTTTTGACGCCGTGGACGTAGCGCACCCGGCGGGCATCCAGCCATTCCCCGGTCTCGTGATCCTTGACCCAGACCTCGATGCCGGGCGTTTCTCCCGCCAGGCCGTGCTGTTCCATCCAGATGACGGCGCAGCCGATATCGTCGAATTTCCAGACCTTGCCCCCCGCATCGCGCACCTCGGCGGCGAAGCGCGGGTTATCCACCATCATGTTGCAACGGGCGTCCCGCTCCTGGCCCCAGTCGATATCGACGGGACCGGTAGCCGGTTCCAGGCGGCAGGCCGATAGCGCCCCCAGCGCCAGAAATACCGCGACATATCGAACCGGGAAACTCTGCCGTTTCGGGCTGGAATACATAGGCATGGCCGTGAACTCATTCGAGGGGGCGAGTCTAATCAGTACCGTCTTATATTGATTTGGCCCAAATCAAAATCGACCGGCCGAGGCCCGGAATGCCAATTGCAAATTTGATTCCGATCAATGCCCGAAAGGCCATTAATTTGCGTCAATACGCGTCCGGAAATCACCGCCAGGCCTTATGGCAGGTTATTTCGAATATCCGCCTTATTCATAGGGAAATAGGGCGATTATTAGAAAAGCGACATATTCCGTCGCGTTACTTGAGAGGAAACGAAGTGCAAAAGAAACTGCTGGTTTCGCTAATGCTTGCTGGCCTTCTCGTCGCCTGCGGCAAGAAGGAAGACACGGCCGCCACCGCCACCCCGGCGCCCCAGGCCCAGGCCCCGGCCGCTGCCGCCGCGGTGGATGAGAACCTGGCCAAGGGCGAAAAGGTCTACAAGGGCACTTGCGCCATGTGCCACGGCACCGGCGCCGGCGGTGCCCCGATGTTCAAGTCCAAGCCCGAGTGGGAACCCCGCATCGCCCAGGGCAAGGAAACCCTCTACAACCATGCCTTGAAGGGCTTTAACGGCAGCAAGGGCGCCATGCCGGCCAAGGGCGGCAACAGCACCTTGGCCGACGAGGATGTGAAGGCGGCAGTGGACTACATGGTGTCCATGGCGAAGTAAGGGACTCCGTTCCGGAAGCCGCGCCGGAGCGTGGCTTCCGGCCTTACAGCCGCTTCCCCTGGCCCCATTGAAAGACGCATTTTCGTGAAATTCCTCATCCGTTCCGTCCCGGGCCTGGCCCTCGCCGCCCTCCTCCCCTCCGCCGCCTTCGCCAGTTGCGGCGCCGCCTTCTGCTCGGTCAATAGCAACTGGACATCGGAAAGCGCGGCAGTCGAGCCGGGTTCCTCCCTCGACCTCCATTACGAATTCATCGACCAGAACCAACCCCGCTCCGGGACCAACAGGGTCGGCGTGGGTGCAATCCCCCAAGATCATGACGAGGTCCGGACCATCAACCGCAACCTGGTGGCGACCTACAACCACAATTTCGGGTCCGGCTGGGGCATTTCGGTGACGGCTCCCCTGGTCAATCGGGACCACCAGCACATCCGCAACGACAACGGCACCCAAGAGGGAGAAAGCTGGAATTTCACGAAACCGGGGGACACCCGGATGGTGGGGCGCTATCAGTTGCCGGTTTTCGGCGATGCCTCGCGCCCCATCAACCTCGGCTTCACCTTCGGCCTCAAGCTGCCCACCGGGAAATTCAAGGAGGCCAATGCCGCCGGGGCCGTCGCCGAGCGCAGCCTGCAACCCGGTTCCGGCACCACGGACGCCATCGCCGGCATCTACCTCCACCAGCAGTTGCCCGCCGCCGATGCCTCGTGGTTCGTACAGGCCCAGCACCAGCAGGCCCTGGACAGCCGCGACGGCTACCGTCCCGGGAGCCGGACGACCGCCGATTTCGGCTACCGCCACGGCCTGACCGAGCGCCTGAGCGCCCAGGTGCAGCTGAACCTCCTGCACCGCGGGCGGGACAGCGGGCTGGCGGCGGAACCCGCCGACAGCGGCGGCCGCTATGCCTTCGTCAGCCCCGGGCTGAGCTACGCCGTCGGCAGCGCCGTCCAGGTCTACGGCTATGTCCAGCTGCCGGTCTACCAGAACGTCAATGGCGTCCAGCTGACCGCCGACAAGGCCGTTCTGTTCGGCGTCACTTCCCGCTTCTGAGCCATGGGCAGACGCTGGCTGGGCTTGCTGTGCATGGCGCTGATCGGCAGCGGGGCCTGGGCCGACGACTTCGCCCTGACCGATATCCACAACCAGCCCCATTCCCTGGCCGCCTATCGGGGCAAGTGGGTCCTGCTCAATTTCTGGGCGAGCTGGTGCGTGCCCTGCCAGGCCGAAATGCCCGAGCTGGAGGCCCTCTCCCGGTCGCGGCCCGACCTGGTGGTGATCGGCGTCTCCGGCGATATCCAGCGCCCCGAGCGGCTGGAGCATTTCGCCCGACAATTGAAGGCTACCTTTCCCATGGTGGCGGCTAACGACCAGACCCTGGCCCAGTTCGGCGTCCGCCTCTTTCCCACCTCCCTGCTTTTCGATCGCGCCGGGAACAAGGCCATGCGGTTCGAAGGCGCCGTGACCCGGAAGCAGTTGGAAGAAGTCCTGCAACACTGACCATGTTTCCCCCGCCAAGCCTAGCCCTGGAGCCCCTGCTCTCTCGCCTGCCCCTGTTCAGCAGCCTGGGGGCGGAAGACATTGCCCGCATCGCCCGGGGCACGCGGGAAATCCAGGCAATCAAGGGCAGCACCCTGTTTCGCAGGGGCGATCCCTGCGAAGGCTTCTACCTGGTGGTCTACGGCCATGTGAAGCTGGCCTTCCTGTCTCCCCGCGGGGAGAAGAAGGCCGTCGAGATCGTCGGCCAGGGCCAAAGCTTCGGGGAAGCGCCCATGTTCACAGGCCGGCCCTATGCCCTTCACGGCTACGTCCTGTCCGACTCCCTGCTGCTCCACGTTGCCAAGTCCGTGGTCTTCGAACAGTTGGAGCGGGACCCGGTGTTCGGCCGCAAGATGCTCTCCGGGCTCTCGGCCCAGCTCCACCAGATGGTCCGGGACGTGGAGTCCTATTCCCTCCACTCCGGCGCCCAGCGGGTCATCGGCTATCTGCTGCGGGAGATCGGGGCCGACGAAGGCTGCGACAGCGGATCGATCACCCTGGAGGTCAGGAAAGGGGCCATCGCCTCCCGCCTGAACCTGACCAAGGAGCACTTCTCCCGCATCCTCCACGATCTGGCCGCCCAGGGGCTGATTTCCATGAACGGGCGCCGCATCCAGGTCCCCGCCCTCGCCGACCTGCGCGCCCACATGGATTGAGGCTCCTTATTGGAGCATGAAGGTGTCGTATTCGAGGCGGCTCAGCTTGCGGTCCAGGAAGACCAGGCCGGTGATCAGGGTGATGAGCACCGCCCCCGCAAAGCCGTAGCCGTACAGGGCGGCGCCGTACCAGAGGGTTAGCCCGGTGAGGACGACGTTGAGGATCAGGAATTCGGCGCAGAGGATCAGCACGGTGCGCCGCTGATCCAGGTAGAAGAAGACGTTGAGCACGGCCAGCAGCATGACCTGCAACCCGGCGCCGATGACCTGGACGTGGAGCAGGGGCAGATAGAGCTGGGAGATGCCCAGGGACGACAGCACCATGGGCCCGGCGACGAAGGTGATGAGGGCGGCCAGGACCTGGGTCTTGCCGATTTCCGCCAGGCCCTGCTGGATGGAGAAGACCATTTCGTCCCGCATCTCCTCGATCAGCTCCAGGGAGCCGCCTTCCCGCACGGCGTCGTAGAAGCGGTCGTAGTATTCGACGAAGTCGGTTTCGATGCGGACCATGAACACCGCCATGCCCGGGATGATGGACAGGTAGGCCAGGAACACGGGCAGATCGTAGATGATGGAGGCCCGCAGATGGCCGATGACCGGCTCGGAAGTCCCGGGATAGAACCAGAACAGGAACTTGTCGGCCCAGATGCCCAGGTTGTAGAGGAGGCCGATGGCCATCAGGCTCGGATACCACAGTTTGGAATCCAGGAAATCGAAGCCGATGAGGGTATCGGGCCGGAACTGGAGGGCGGTGAGCAGCCAGAGCCCGGCCAGCAGGACGCAATGGCCCAGGACGAAGCCCGCCATCAGCCCGTCCAGGCCGAAGGGGCGCAACACGAGGGCGACGCCGACGGTGACGGCATAACCCACGGCGAAGGTGGCCACGATGGCCTTGTAGCGCTTCATCCCCGACAGGAAGATGGTCACCACCCAGATGGCGCACATGACCACGAAGCCGGCCAGCATCAGGAGGCGGTAGATGAGCCCCTCCCCCGGCAGCACGATGAACAGGCAGAGGGTGCCGATGGCACCGGAAACGACCATGACGATCATCAGGAGGCCATGCAGGTTGGGCATCACCCAGTCCCGCCGCCCCTCGAAGAGCCGATCCGAGACGAAACGGGTGAAGGTGAGCTGGACGGCGCCGGTGACGATCAGGCTGGAGGCGATCAGGTAGGTGACCGATGTCTGGAACTGGGTCACCAGGAAGGACGGCACCACCACCGTCGAGGACAGCAGGCCGATGAGCAGGATGCCCAGGATGGAAAGCACCCAGGGGCCGGAACCGATCACCCCGGCATAGGTGTAGGCCTGGAGGAGGCCCAGCAGGCTGTCCTTCTTGAGGAGCTTCCGGAGCTCGAAACCGATCCCCGCCATCAGTCGTCCCCCGCCGCCAGGGCGTTTTCGTAGACGGTGCGGTAGCGGCTGAACATCAGGTGATCCGCATAATAGCGCTCAACCCGGGCGATGCCGGCGCGGCTGGCCGCCGACCAGGCCTCCGGGTCGCTGAGGAGCCCCAGGGCGGCGTCCGCCAGGGCCTGGGGATCGGCGATGCCGACCACGGCGCCGGCATTGCCCAGGGCCCGGTCTTCCGG
>DASRUX010000204.1:0-3114 GCA_035655235.1 Rhodocyclaceae bacterium
GGGCTTTCCGGCGATGAGCTGATCGCCAGCGTCCGGGCTCGCCATCCCCGCTTGCCCATCCTCATCCTGACCATGCACAACGAGGCCCAGATTGCCCAGCGGGCGATGCGGGCCGGGGCCCTGGGTTACGTCACCAAGGACAGCAACCCCGCCATCCTGCTCACTGCCATCCGCAAGGTGGCCGCCGGGCAGCGCTTCCTGGCCCCCGAGATCGCCGAGAAGATTGCCTTCGGGGAATGCGGCGACAACGATGAGTCCAACATCGAGGCCCTCAGCAGCCGGGAACTCCAGGTCATGCGCCTGCTCGCCGACGGCCTGGGGGTCAACGAGATCGCCCGCAAGCTGTCCATCAGCAACAAGACCGTCAGCACCCACAAGGCGCGGCTCATGGAAAAGATGCGCTTTGCCAGCAATGCCGACATCGTCAAATACGCCATGGCGAACCGGCTGGCGGTATGAGGGCAGAGCGGCAAGGCCCCGTGCCGCCCCACGGCGAGTTGCCGGACAGGCGCCCCAAGCCTTCCGGGCGCAGCATCATCCCGGTCCTGGCGGCGTTCGCCCTGCTCATTCCCTTTGCCGGGCTCCTTTCACCGCAGCTCATCCAGGCAATTGTCGAGCCGGTGTACGACTTCATCCACAGTGCGGTGGAGGTTCTTTACGTGGCCGGCGCCGTCGCCACCTTCAGCGTGACCTGGTATGCCCCCCGGGGGGAGTTCAGGCTGCGCCCGACCCTGGTCGCCTGCCTGTGCCTGATCGCCACGGTGGTCGGCATCCTGCACCTGTTGTTCGAGCCCGGCATGCCGAGCCTCATGTCCGTCGCCGAGCGGGAGGCCACCTCCCGCTATTTCGGCGGGCTCTCCCACCTCACCCTGCCCCTGGTGCTCCTCGGACTCACCCTTTCCCCGGGCCGCGCCGTTCTCAGCCGGAACCTGCGCTGGAGCCTGTTGCTCGGGTCCCTGGCCGTACTCATCCCCTTGGCGTGGCAGGGGCTGGCCAACCCCCTTGTCCTGGTGTCCGACCTGGGCGGCAAGCCGGTCATGGTCCTCAAGGCCCTGGTCGTCTATTTCTATCTGCCCGTCGTCTTCATCGCGGCCTTCCGGCCCAACGGCCTGGAGCGCCCGGAAGCCCATCATGTGGTGCTTTCGGCCCTCCTGGGGGCGTTGGCCGAAACCTATTTCATGCAATCGTCGGGCGAGGTGGGGCATGTCTCGAGGCTCGTCGCCCATCTCTTCGGCGTCCTGGCCATGGCCTCCGCCTTCGCGGCCGCCTACGGGGAGGCCGTCGATGTCCCCCATCGAGAAATGGAGCGCTCCCGCACCGCCGCCCTGCTGGATAAGGAACGCCTGGAGGCGGTGTTCCGTGCCATTACCGACGGCATCGTGGTGGTCGACGACCAGTTGCGCATCACCGCCATCAACCCGGTGGCTCGCCATATCGCCGGCTGTTTCGGCGAAACGGAAATGGGCCGGCCCTTGCATGAGGCCTTCTTCGGCATCGACCCCGTGGTCCGGAACATCCTGGTCAAGGATGTCGAAACCTGCCTGCGGGAGGGGCGCCCCCAATTGCCCCAGGGGGATGGAGTGTGGACCAGGGGCAGCCATTTCGTCGTCATCCAGCATGCCGTCTCCCCGGTCCGGGATGCCGCCGGCCAGGTCTGCGGGGCTGTGCTCGGCCTGCGGGATGTGAGCGAACGCTGGCACATGCAGCATGAGCTGAGCGAGAGCGCCGGCTACGCCCGCCGGCTGATCGAGGCCAGCATCGACCCCATGATCGTGGTCAGCAAGTCGGGGGCCATCACCGATGCCAACGTGGCTGCGGAAAACCTCACCGGGCAGACCCGCCGGACCATTCTGGCGGGCGCCTTCGCCGACCTCTTCGAGGCCCCGGATCAGGCCCGGGAGGCCCTGGGGCAGGTGTTCTCCCATGGCCTGGTGCGCGACCGGGTCTTGAAGATGTCCGCCGCTGGCGGTAACTACATCGAGGTGAGCTGCAACATCACCCCCTACTGCGATGGCGATGGCCAGGTCCGGGGCGCTTTCGTGGTCGCCCGGGACATTTCCGAATTGCGGCAGGCCCAATTGCAGCTGGAATTCCAGGCCAGCTACGATGCCCTCACCACCCTGCCCAACCGCCGGGTATTCCGGGACCGCATGGAGCACGCCATGGCCATGGCCCGCCGCGACCAGCGGGCGGTCGCCATCCTGTTGCTGGATGTCGACGATTTCAAGGACATCAACGACAGCCGGGGCCATGCCGTCGGCGACGAACTCCTCAAGTCCATCGGCTACCGGCTCTCCCACTGCCTGCGGGAAGCGGATACCGTCGCCCGGCTGGGGGGCGACGAGTTCGGGGTCCTGGTGGAGGATATCTGCCAGCCCGACGACGCCCAGGCCATTGCCAACAAGCTGCTCAAGGCCGTGGAGACGCCCCTGCAGGTGGAAGGCGGGGAGGTGGTGGTCAGCTGCAGCATCGGCCTGGTGGTCCATCCCTACGACCCGGGCGATGCCGATACCCTGATGCGCAATGCCGACACCGCCCTGTACCAGGCCAAAGCGGCGGGCAAGGGCTGCTGCCGGCAATTCACCGCCGACATGAACGCCGCCGTGCAGCGGCGCACCGAGATTGCCGGCGGCCTGCGCGGCGCCCTCGGGCGCGGCGAACTCAGCCTGCACTACCAGCCTCGGCTGGACCTGGGCAGCGGCGGGATCGTCGGGGTCGAGGCCCTCCTGCGCTGGCATGGGGAAGGGCTCGGCTCGGTGCCGCCGGCCGAATTCATCCCGGTGGCCGAAGATACCGGTCTGATCCTGCCCATCGGCGCCTGGGTGCTGGGGGAAGCCTGCCGCCAGGCTGCCCAGTGGCGCCGCACGGCCGGCTTCGAGTTCGCCGTGGCGGTCAATCTGTCCGGGCGCCAGTTCCGCGATGCGGACATTGCCGAAACCGTCGAGAAGGCCCTCGACGACAGCGGCCTGCCGGCCCATCTCCTGGAAGTGGAAATCACCGAAAGCGTCCTCATGCGCGATGCCGCCCGGGCCGCCGGCACCATGGCGCGGCTCAAGGAGCGGGGGGTGCGCATCGCCATCGACGACTTCGGCACCGGCTACTCCTCCCTGGCCT
>DASRUX010000205.1:0-14040 GCA_035655235.1 Rhodocyclaceae bacterium
AAAATGGAGCAACGCGAACACAAATCAACTTCACAGTAGGGAATTTATGCGTACATTGTGGAATCTAGATGTCGGGGCTTGATGATCGCCGAAAACGACGTGACCCAATGCAGTCATTCGAGACACCACTCGATGATCTCTCGTTGCTGAACGGTATTGCCCTTAGATACCAATTAGCGTGGAGATTTGTCGATGAGAAGTCGTTTAGCCAACCGACGGTTCTGGACCGGTAACAGCGGTTCCTGTCCATATGGCCTACAAGCGGCTCTGGCCAACCACCTACAAGTCAAAGACTGCAACAATTCACTCTGACTCCCCCCGCCCACTCCCCACCCGAACCGCCAACTCCCGCAGCTGCAGCTCCAGAACCTCGATCGGCGGCGGGTTGGCGGTATCCACCCACCACGCCATCAGATCGACCCAGCCGCCGGCAATGAACCTGGCGTGGACTTCCGGAGAACCAGCCCCAGGACCTTGTCCCGCCAGATCGTCCTCCAACAACTGCACAACCATAGCCCGAAACCGCCGCTCGACGACGTGCCCGCTTCTTCGGCCGATGACCGTTCTGAAGACGGCGCGATTCTCGATCATGTGGGCCAGCAGCCCCGGAAGGAATGCGAAGCGGGCGGGTCCGGAATCGCCCTCCGCACCCGTTGCCCCTAGCATGGCCCGCAGGTCGTTCAAGCCTTCCGACAGCAGGTCTTCCTTGCTCTGATAGTGCAGGTAGAAGGTCGATCGGCCGACATTGGCCCGGTCGCAGATTTCCTGCACGTTGAGGTCGTCCCATCCCTTTTCCGGCAACAGGGCCAGAAGGGCGTCGCGCAAGGCGACGCGGGTTCTGAGGACGCGGCGGTCCGGGTTATCCCTGGCGGTCATGAATGATCCTGGACGACAGCAGCCTATCCGTCCAGTAACGGACAAGGCTCGCCTTGGAGTCCTTCGTAGGTTGAGACATGGCGGCGAGCATAGACACACCTCCACGACTAAACAAGTGTCATGAAACCTTTGCCGCCAGACTATCCTCCCGTTCCCTCCCTCGACTTCGCCAAAATCGTTCGCCTGGGTTTCTATCCCGCAGCCCTGGCCCTGACCCTGCTGTTCATCGGCCATTCCGCCACTACCCGGGATACTCCAGTGGGACAGGGTTATCCCATCTACCTGCTCGCCATGATCGGCGTCATGTTGGTGCTGGAGCGCAAGTTCCCGCTACGCCAGGAATGGGGAATGACCCGGCGGACCTTCTGGCATCGGGATGTACCGATGATGGCAATCAACGGCGCGGCGATCGCAGGGACGGTGGCCCTGGTGACCTGGGCCGCGGGTTATTGGGTTTCCGCCCACGGTGCGCCGCGACTGGGCTGGCCCTGGTGGGTCGAGGCCGCCCTGGCCATCCTGGTATCCGATTTCATCTGGTACTGGGTGCACCGCCACAGCCACGAAGGCCGGGGCAGATTGGGCCGCTGGCTATGGCTCACCCATGTCCATCACCACCTGCCGGAGCAGGTCTATGTCCTGATGCATGCGGTGGCCCATCCCTTCAACAGCATCTATGTCCGGCTGATCCTCATGGTGCCGCCCATCGCCTTGGGGCTATCGCAGGAGGCCATCTTTGCCGCGTCCGTCCTGACGGCATTTCAAGGCCTGGTGTCCCATTTCAATGTGGACATCCGGGCCGGATGGCTGAACCGGGTGTTCATCGGCACGGAACTCCATCGCTATCACCACAGCGCCGACCCGGCGGAGGGAAAGAACTACGCGGCGGTGATTTCCTTGTGGGATCAACTGTTCGGCACCTTCGAGTACAAGCCGGACGGGCCTCCAGCCGCCTTGGGCGTCGCGGACCGGGCGCGCTATCCGGCCGACGACGGATGGACGGCCTTGATGCTGCTGCCTTTGCTTCGCCGATATTGAAAACCGAAATTTGGCCGCCGGCCGGTTAGGGAGAATGGCAACGCCCCGCATCCAAACCGGTCCAAATGACAGTTCCATCCTTTTTCGACCCACTCGACCGGGAGATGCCGCCATGAACGCCTGCGACCTGAGTTCCAAGCAATGCCGTCCCTGTGAGGGCGGCGTCCCGCCCCTGGAGGCGGACGAGATCGGCCGCCTGCTCCACGAATTGCCGGGCTGGGAACAGACCGGCCAGGAAATCGCCAAGGACTTCCAGTTCAAGAACCATTACCAGGCGATGGCCTTCGTCAACGCCGTGGCCTGGATTTCCCACCGGGAGAATCACCACCCGGAGCTGGAAGTCGGCTTCAACCACTGCCGGGTACGTTATTCCACCCATGCCATCGGCGGCCTGTCGGAAAACGACTTCATCTGCGCCGCCAAGGTGGAGGGACTGATGCAGGCAGCGCCTTAGCGGGGCCTCCGCCGGATCGGCTTTGGGCAATAGACAGGAGGCCATGACGCCGGATTCGGCGTTAGGATAGGGCCTGGCGACAGCCAAGCCCTACAGACCAACCCAGAGCTGATTCCATGTTTTCCAAGAAGACCAACCGCAAAGCGTCGGCCCAGCTTGCCCAGGCGCTCACCCTCACCTCCACCAACGAAGACCTGCGCGCCCGGCGGGCGGCGGCCGAATCCCTGGCCAGCTTGAGTTACGACGAGCTCATCCCGGTCCTGGTCACCCTGGCCGAACAGGTGGGCGAAAGCGAACTCGAAGCGGCGCTGAGCGCCTGGCTGGATCTCCAGGGCAGCCTGCCCTGGGTGGTGGGCCTGCGGGACGCCGCCCTCGCCGACCCGGCGGCCAAGCCCATCGCCGAAGCCCTTCTGCGGCTCCTGCGGGTGGTCTACGCCGGCGTCTTCCTGGAGGTGAAGCCCCTCACTTGGCTCTCCCCCGCCATCCTCCTGGAGCGGGTGATGCAGCTGGAGCAGGTGCATCGCTTCGAAGGCTGGGCCGACATGAAGAACCGGCTAGACCTGGACCGCCGCCTTTTCGTCCTCACCCACATCACCGAACCCCTGATGCCGGTCGCCTTCCTGGAGGTGGCCCTCACCCGGGACCTGGCGGATTCGGTCCAGGCCATCCTGAACGTGGAAAGCGAGGTGGTGGTGCCCAACGATGCCCGCTTCGCCATCTTCTATTCCATCAACTCGGTGCAGCCGGGCCTCAAGGGCATTTCCTTCGGCGAAGCGCTGATCCATGCCGCCGTCGAGCAGCTGACCCGCGGCTTCCCGCGGCTCCAGGGCTTCTCCACCCTGTCGCCCATCCCCAGCCTGCGTAAGTGGCTGCGCAACCTCAAGGCCGACGACCTGGCCCGCTACGACGGTCGGGAGCTGCACCGCGCAGACCTCACCCCGGAATCCCTGCTGGCGGCATTGGAAGCCGGCAGGCTGCCGGACGACAAGGATGCCGAAGCGGCCGCCCGGGCCTTCCTGACCCAGGCCGCGGCCGATTACCTGACCGGCGGAGGCGTCCCCCAGGCGGTAAAGGACCCGGTAGCCAAGTTCCACCTGGGCAACGGCGCCCGCCTGGAGCGCATCAACTGGGCCGGCGACCGCTCGGACAATGGCTGGCGGCAGTCCTTCGGCCTGATGGTCAATTACATGTACGACCTGGACGACCTGGAGGGCAACCGGCGCGCTTTCCGCCAACAGGGGCCGACGGCGGCCTCCCGGGAGGTGGCGCGCCTCGCCCGCCTGGCCCAGCGCCGGAAGGCCGAAAACGCGGAGTCCTGATCCGGAACGGGTGTCGCCCTAAATGGCGCGGCACTCGTTGGCGAGGGGCTTGTTGCTCCGGCTGTCGAGCAACAGCCCCTTCCAGGGCAGGTCGATCCAGACCAGGCCGTTCTTGGCATCCTCGTAGCGGGGCAATCCGGAATAGGAGGGGTCCCGTTCGAGCCAGTAACGGCTGCCGTTCCAACCGATCTGGACCCGGCGGGTCACCTTGTCCTGGGTTTCCCGGTTCACCCGGATATCCACGCCCAGCTCGCAATGGTAGGTGCCGCTCGCCAGAGCCCATTCGAGCTGGCCGCCCCGGCCGGAAGACAGCACCGTGGGCGCCGACACCTGTTCGGAAGCGGAATGGCCGGGCGGCGTGCCGCAGGCGGAGAGGATCAGGGGAATGGCCAGCAGGGCTGGCAGGGACGGATGTTTCATGGCGGCGGCCTCCCGGGAACAGGGCTTACCCGATCTTAGATGGCCGTCCCGGGACTTTCGATTCAGGGATTTGCGTATTCGGCGGGCGCACGGCCCTGTATGCCGTAGCCTTCAGGATGCCGATACCGCGACGGGGGGCGCGGCGGCGAAGTCCAGGTAGAAGGTCGCCCCCTGCCCCGGCTCGCTTTCGGCCCAGACCCGCCCGCCCATCTGCTCCATCGCCCGCTTGACCAGGGCCAGGCCGACGCCGCTGCCGGCATATTCCACATAGGTGTGCAGGCGCCGGAACAGCTCGAAAATCTTCTCCTGGTATTCCATGTCGAAGCCGATGCCGTTGTCCCGGACCCATAGCCGGAAGCGCTCTCCCACCCGCTCGCCCCCGATCTCGATGATCGGATCGGAGCTTTCCGCCGAGTACTTCAGGGCGTTTTCGATGAGGTTGGCGAGCACCTGGCTGAGGCCGTAGGCGTCGGCGAGAATCCGGTCGGCCGGCAGCTCCAGCCGGATCACGGCGCCCCGCTCCCGGATGTCCTCCTGCCGCTTCTGGAGGGCCGCCTGGACGGCTGCCAGGATGTCCACGGGGACCAGCCGGTATTCCTGCTGGTCCACCCGGGCGTGGGTCAGCAGGTCGTCGACCAGGTTGTTGAGCCGGATGGCATTGCTGTGGATGAAATCCAGGAAGCGCAACCCATCACCCTCCAGCCGGGGGCGGTAATACCGTTCCAGCAGGCTGCTGAAGTTGCTGATGCGCCCCAGGGGGCCCTTGAGGTCGTGGGAGGCGGCGTAGAGAAAGCTTTCCAGCTTGTGGTTGGCCGTCCGCAGGGCGGCGGTGCGTTCCGCCACCTGCTGCTCCAGGAGCTGGTGCCGGGCCTCCCGCTCCTGGGCCAGAGCCTGCTCGGCGGCACGCAGCCGGCCCAGTGCCTTGTAGCGCCGTTCCGCCATCACCGATACCAGCCCCGACAGGGGCAGGATGACGAGGCTCATCGCCAGCAGGGTCGCCGACTCCCGCAGCCAGGAAACCAGAACCCCCTCATGGGCCATACCGACCACGGTGTAGATGGGGTAATCCGGCAGCCTGCGCACCGCCGTGATGCGGTCCACCTGGTCGACGGGGGAAACGGAGCGGACGACCTTTTCCGTCACCCCACCGTCGATGGCCTGGCTGACCAGGGAGCCGTGGGTCGCCTTGCCGAGCACCGCCTCCACCACCGGAAAGCGTACGAGGACGGTGTTTTCCGGGCTGCGCAGGGTGATCAGGCCGGCGGGGCCGATATCCAGGCTCTGGTAGAAGCTCTCGAAATTCTCATAGAGCCCCAGGTTGGCCACCACCATGCCGCCAAAGCTGCCGTCCGGCAGGCTGATCCGCCGGGCGACCTGCAACCCCCAATGGTTGGAAACCTTGCCCTTGATGGCCTCGGAGATGACGATGCTGTCGGGGGCGCCGGCCTTCACCCGCCGGAAATAGGAGCGCTGGCCGAGGTCGGTCCCCGGCGGCGCTCCCACCGAATTGGCGACCACCACGCCGTCGGCATTGGTCAGGGAGATGGAAACCACGCCTCGGGTCAGGCGATGCTGGTTGGCGAGGATATCGGTCAGTTGCCGGTCCTTGGACAAGGCGCTGCGCCTGAGGTCGTCGGGCCTGATCTGCGGAATGACGGCCAGCAGGGCGAGATTGGCCCGGTCGATGGTGGCCGTCGCGTGCTGCTCCACGGCCCGGGCCAGGGTGACGGACTTGATTTCCGCCTGGTGGATATGATCCCGGTAGGAATGCCACAGGCTCATGCCCACAAACGCCAGGAACATGGCGAGGGGAAACCACACGAGGAAGACGGGAGGCCTGCCTTGGGCTGCAGCGCCGGTCAGCCATCGGCCAGGGAGGAATGCGAGGCGGCGCACTTTCTCACGGAGAATGTCGTGGATGCACGCGCGGTCTGCACCCCGTCGCCAGTTCGCCGCCTCTGATGTCAATGTAGGACACAATTGCGGCATATCAAGGGGACTCGGTATCGGGAGAAAGAAAAACCCCGCCCAAACGGGCGGGGAAGGGGCGTAACAGCACGGGTTGCAACGCCTCAGTCAGGACTGAGGACGGAATGCAGGATAGCTAGGGCCAGCCCGTATGCGTAGTGGGGGAATACTGTATTTCCACCGGCATCCACCCCGTATTCCGCCCGCCTATCCGGATATGCAGGATTGCCCTACCTTCGGAATGGGGTCATGGCCTGATGGCCGCCCCGCTGCCCGCCGTCATAGATTTGCTCCCTTCCTGGCACGACCAGGCCTGACCAAACCGACAGAGGGAGAAAGACAAGTGAATCAAAAAATCGCATACGTCACCGGCGGCATGGGCGGCATCGGAACGGCGATCTGCCAGCGGCTCGCCAAGGACGGATTCAAGGTGATCGCCGGCTGCGGGCCCAATTCGCCGCGCAAGGACAAGTGGCTGGCGGAGCAGGCCGCCCTGGGCTTCGACTTCATCGCCTCGGAAGGCGACGTGTCCAACTGGGAAAGCACCGTGACCGCCTTCGCCAGGATTCGCCGGGAAGTGGGCGAGATCGACGTGTTGGTGAATAACGCCGGCATCACCCGGGACTGCGTCTTCCGCAAGTTGAGCCCTGAGGACTGGAAGGCGGTCATCGACACCAACCTGAATTCCTTGTTCTTCGTCACCCGCCAGGTCATCGACAGCATGCTGGAGCGGGGCTGGGGTCGGATCATCAACATCTCGTCCATGAACGGCCAGAAAGGCCAGTTCGGCCAGACCAACTACTCCACGGCCAAGGCCGGCATGCACGGCTTCACCATGGCCCTGGCCCAGGAAGTCGCCAGCAAGGGCGTGACCGTCAATACGGTTTCACCCGGCTACGTCGGCACCGACATGGTCCGTGCCATCCGGCAGGACGTGCTCGACAAGATCGTGGCCACCATCCCCGTGAAGCGCCTGGGCAACCCGGAGGAAATCGCCTCCATGGTCGCCTGGCTGGCCTCTGAGGAAAGCGCCTTCGCCACCGGCGCCGACTTTTCCTTGAACGGCGGCAATCACATGGGCTGAACGCCCATTACTGGGATACCGGCTCCCGGGCTTCCAGCCACTTCAGCAGGGAGGCGTAGAGGACGCCGGGATCGACGGGCTTGGACAGGAAATCGTCCATCCCGGCCTCCCGGCACTTGTCCCGGTCCTCGCCGAAGGCATTGGCCGTCATGGCCAGGACCGGGACCGATTCCCGGCCGGCGACCCGGCGGATCTGGCGGGTGGCTTCCAGGCCGTCCAGCTTGGGCATCTGCATATCCATGAGGATGAGGTCGTAGGCATTGCGGGTCGCTTTGTGGACCGCCTCCAGCCCGTTGTTGGCCACATCGACGATGAGGCCGGTGTCCGCCAGCACCTCCAGGGCGACCAGTTGGTTGATCTCGTCGTCCTCCGCCAGCAGGATTCTCCGGCCGCTGTGCCGCTTGGCGAGAAGGGCTTCGGGTTCCTCGTCGAAACCGGCGGTCGCCTTGGGAGCCGCTTTGGCGACGCCCCGGGCCAGCCTGGCGGTGAACCAGAAGACGCTGCCCTTACCCGGCTCGCTCTCGGCCCCCGCCTCGCCCCCCATGAGCTCGGCGAAGCGCCGGGTGATGGAAAGCCCCAGGCCGGTCCCGCCGTATTCCCGGGTGGTTGAGGCGTCCGCCTGCTGGAAGGGCCGGAAGAGCTGAGCCAGCTTCTCCGCCGGGATGCCGACGCCGGTATCCCGCACCTCGAAGCGGATGAGGAGCTGATCGCCCTCCTCCGCCAGCAACTTCGCTGCCAGGGCTACCGATCCTTGCTCGGTGAATTTGATGGCATTGCCGGCATAGTTGAGGAGCGCCTGGCGCAGCCGGGTCGGATCGCCCCGCAGCCAGGTCGGGACGTTGTCGTAAGCCACCTCCACCTTGAGGCCCTTCGCCGCCCCCGCATCCGCCACCAGGGAGCGGACGTGGTCCAGCACCGTGCTAATCGGGAAATCGGTCTGCTCCAGCTCCATGCGGCCGGCTTCGATCTTGGAGAGGTCCAGGATGTCGTTGATGATGGAGAGGAGGTGCATCCCGGCCCCCTGGATTTTCTCCAGGCGCTCCAGCTGGGTCAGGGTGGGATGGTCCCGCTTGAGGAGGTGGGTCAGCCCGATGATGGCGTTCATGGGGGTGCGGATTTCATGGCTCATGTTGGCCAGGAAAGCGCTCTTGGCCTGGTTCGCCACCTCCGCCGACTGCCTGGCTTCGTCCAGGGCGATCAGGAGGCGCTGGTGTTCGGTAACGTCCTGCAGGGTGCCGCCCACCCGGGAAATCCTGCCGTGCTCCTCGCAGTAGGCCTTGCCCCGGATTTCCGCGTACTCGGGCTCGCCCGAATCCGGAGCCACCTGGACCAGAAGTGAGAACGGAACCCCATTCTGGGCGCAGCGCTGGATGGACTCCGAGAGCGGGCCGCGGTCGGACTCCCGCAGGGCTTCGAGGAAGCCCTCCAGGCTAGGTGCCAGCCCCACGTCCCGGTTCAGGAAGTCGCGGACCTTGGCATCCCAGCACCAGGCGCCGGTCCCCAGGTTCCATTCCCAGCGCCCCAGCCTTGCCAGTTGCTGGCTTTCCAGGAGCCGCTCCTCGTTCTCCTTCAATTCCCGGAACAAGAGATGAACCGGGTCGCGCAGGGCCGTGACGACCACGGCCTTGTAGATCATGAAGAAGGTGCCGATCTTGAAGACATGGCCGAGCTCGTTGAAGAAGTCGCTCATCGCATCGCTCATGTAGAGCGTGAAGCACAGCTCCGTGACGATGGTGAACACCAGGGACCACTGGATGAGCCGATACAGGCGGGCATCGAGCAGGCGCCGCCGCTGATACAGGAGGGCGATGCTGGCCAATAGCAGGGCGCAGATGAGGTATTCGCTATAGACCTTGAAGGGGGTCAGGCCCTGCCCGGGGACGAAGCAGACCGGGAATATCTTCAGGAAAAGGATGGAAACGACCAGCACCCCGGTAACCGCGGCGAAGGCGGAGGTGATCAGGGGCAAATTGACCCGCCGCTTGGTTCCCAGGAAGCCGAAGGCGAGAAGCATGGTGATCGCCTCCAGGTAGCGGGCTGCGATCCAGAACTGGGGAGCGTAGTAATCGTAGTCCGTGAAAATAGGCATGCCCTTGAAGGACAGGGTATGCAGGACATCCAGGAAGCCGATGAATAGGTAGCCGATGCCGACGAACAATAGGTACTGGTTGCGGATCCGTTCCCAGGTATTGAGGACGATGATGAAGACCGTGACGGCGATGAAGACGCTGAATAGTTCCGCCGCGGTATGGAAGAGCAGGTAGTTGTAGCGGGTGGTCAGCGCCACCAGCCCCAGGAGGGCGGTAAAGCCGAACGCTTCCCCGAGGGTGACGTCGAGGTGTTGGCGAAGCCACGCGGACAAGCCATTGCTGCCGCCCCCATCCGCGAAGCCGGTGGTCGAAGTATCGGTCTTGGGACGTTGGGGCATGTTGTTTTCTGACACCTGTTTTCGGCTGCCGCGGAGATGACCGAAGTTTATGTCCGGCAGCTTCTGAAAATCAAATTGGATGCCGCCCGCCAACCGGTGGCTTGAACGGCTCTTTCACTGCCGAGGCCGCTGAGCCAGGCTCTGCGGCAAAGCGTTTAACATATGCCGCGCACATTTCAAAGTAGGACAATGTGGTAGTTTTTCAATATAATCCCTTGATTTTTCGGGACGGAAACTGACGGATGAAGCGTCTGACCGGCTGCACCCTCGCATTCATGCTGTTGTTCTTAAGCAATCTCTCCCATGCGGCGGACGACCGCTTCGACATCCGGAGCTTCCAGGTAACCGGCAACACCCTGTTGCCCAGCGCCGACGTGGATGCCCTGGTCGCCCCCTTCACCGGGAAGCAACGCAATTACGGCGATATCCAGAAGGCTCTCGAAGCCCTTGAAAACGCCTACCGGGCCCAGGGCTACGGAACCGTCCAGGTTCACGTCCCCGAGCAGGAACTGACCAACGGCGACGTGCGCCTGGATGTGACCGAGAGCGTCCTCGGCACGGTGACGGTCACGGGCAACAAGCACCACGATACCGAGAACATCCGCCGCTCCCTTCCCCAGCTGGCCGAAGGCAAGGCGCCCAACCTGCGCCGGTTGTCCGAAGGCATCCAGCTCGCCAACGAAAACCCGTCGAAGCAGGTGGCAGTCACCCTGGGCGTCGTCCGCGACCAGAACAAGGTGGACGCCAAGGCCGAAGTCACCGATGAGAATCCCGTGAAGTACCTGTTTTCCCTCGACAACACGGGCACGAGCAGCACCGGCAGGCTGCGTGCGGGCGTGGCGCTCCAGCATGCCAACGTCGCCAACGCCGACCAGGTCATGACCTTCGCCTACACGGATTCCCCCGACAAGCCGGCCGGCGTCAATGTCCAGGTCTACAGCTTCGCCTACCGGGTGCCCTTCTACGGCATCGGCGAAAGCCTCGATTTCATCTACGGCAAGTCCACCATCAACACGCCCACCGCCCAGGCGACGGGCTTTGCAGTCACCGGCAAGGGCGATGTAGCAGGCCTGCGCTGGAACCATTACTTCCAGCGCCGCGGCGAATACACCGCCAAGCTCATCGCCGGCTTCGACTACAAATACATGAACACGCGCTGCAAGAACCCGGTGACCGGCGCCCTGTTCGACATCGCCCCGCCTACGCCGGACAACCCTGCCTGCACCCCGTACACGGTACGGCCGTTCTCGCTGACCTACACGGGACAGCGGCAGAGCCCCGGGCAGGTGATCGACTACAGCCTCGGCGCCTACCAGAACTGGGCCACCGGCACCCGCTACGCCTACACCACGGCTTCCGGGACGACGGGCTTCGACCGCTACAGCGTCATGAACCCGGACGGCGGCGGCGCCCAGCGCAAGACCCCGGACAACTTCAATTACCTGAAGCTGTCGTTCAATTACCTGGGATCGCTGGCCTCCAACTGGACGGCGCGAGCCGCCTTCAACGGGCAATACAGCGCCACGCCCCTGCCCTCCAGCGAACAGTTCGGGCTTGCCGGATCGATGGCCGTGCGCGGCTTCAACGAACGGGCCGTGGCCATGGACAAGGGCTACTTCGTCAATCTCGAAATCTATTCCCCCGAAATCTCCCAGGAGCTGGGGATACCGGGCAACCTCAAGGCCCTGCTCTTCTACGATTTCGCCCTGGGCAACAACAACCGGATCGAGCGCAATGCCGGCATGGGCTCCGGCCCCTACGAACATGCCAGGATCGCAAGCGCCGGCGCCGGTCTGCGCTACAGCATGCGCAAGGATGTCAGCTTGCGCTTCGACCTGGCCAACGTCCTCGCCGCGGCCCCCGGAAACCCCGTTCCCGGCGCCACCGCATCCGTCAACAAGGAAAGCCGGGGCGACTGGCGCGGCCATGCCGCCCTGCTCCTCGCCTTTTGACCTGCCGTATTCCGAACCGCTTATTGCCCAGGCTACCGCTCGAATCAGGAGTCATGATGCATAACCGCCCTGCCCCCGGAAACTCAAAGCCCACCGGCGACCTCCTCAAATGTGCCGTCCTGGCGCTGCTGGCCGCCGGCATCTGCGACAGCGCCCTTGCCGAGCGCGCCGGCATCGTCACCCATCTATCCGGCACCCTGTCCGTCAAACGGGCCGACGCTCCGCCCAAGACCCTGGCAGTGAATTCCGAAGTCAATGAAGGCGACGTGCTGATCACCCAGGACAACACCTACGCCCGCATCAAATTCAGCGATGAGGGCACCATCGTCCTGCGGCCCAATTCGGAAATGAAAATCCGAAGCTACGGCTACAACGCGACAAAACCCGAGAGCGACAGCGCAGTCATGTCGATCATCAAGGGCAGCCTGCGCTTTGTCACCGGCCTGATCGGCAAGCGCAATCGGGAAAAGGTGGATTACTCGACATCCACGGCCACCATCGGCATCCGCGGCACCGAGGGCGACATCACCGACTGCCAGCAGGGAAGCTGCAATCACCTGACCACCGCCACCGGCACGCCGCCGCGGGACGGCACCTATCTGGATCTCCATTCCGGCGGTGCCGACATGTCTACCGATGCCGGCTCGACGCCGGTCATCCCCGGCCAAACCGTCTTTGCCGGCAGCCGCAGCGATCTCCCGAGAATCCTGACGGGGTCCGAGATTCCTCGACTCCCCACCCTGCCGGGCTGGATCAATCAGAACTCGCCTAACGGCCAGGGCATCGGCACGGCAAAGCAGGAAGAGTGCGCGCCCTGACGGCGCGGCTCAGGAGTTTCCTCCATCAAAACCTGCTGGCGATAGTGCCGGCAGTGCTGATTCCCGGTGCGACGGCAAAGACGTCGCCGTCGCCCGAGAAACCCGCCTAGATGGTGCAGCTGGCTACGCCCTTCTTGGGTTTTTTGCCAGGCATCGGCTCGGACTTGCCCTCCTTCTCCTCATCGGTAGAGGGCTTGGACTGGGTAGAGCCTCCATCCTGCGATCCGGCGTTATCCAACGTATTCTGGAGATTCTTGACAAGCTGAGCCATCACCGGCGTCGACAACGAGGGCAAGACCACCGAGCAACCAGCCAGGCTCGGATCGGCAGTACAGCTGGCCAAGGTCGGCAGCACCACAGAGCAGCCCGCCGCCGTCGGAGTCGCGATACACGCCGCCAGCGTCGGCAGGACCACGGAGCAGCCCGGGGTGGCCGGAGAGGCGAGGCACGCCCCCAGCGTCGGCAGGACTGCAGAGCAGCCCGCTGCCGTCGGATTCGCCGTACACGCTGCCAGCGTCGGCAGGATCGCAGAGCAGCCTGGAGTGGCCGGAGAGGCGGTGCACGTCGCCAGACTGGGCAGGACCATCGAGCAGCCCGCCAGCGCCGGATTTGCGACGCATTGGCTCAGGGTCGGCGGAACGTACAGGTTCCTGGCCACGTTCGCGCCGGCAGGGGCGTTGGCGCCGGCAGCGTCATAGCCGTTGAGGGTGATGGCGCCCACCGTTCCCAGAGGAGTCGTCAGCGGGCCATTGACCGTAATGATGTCCGTCGTCACTGGGGAGAACGGCCCGCCGGCGGTCAGGGTGATCGTCCCGCTGCCGCTCTCCACGCCCCCCGTTCCGATGGTGAGCGGGCTATGGGCGGTCAAGGCGATATTGCCGGTTCGGGAATAGATGGGCACCATCGAGCCATTGACCAGGGCCGTCAGCATGGCGCCCGTGGTGAGCCCGCCATAAGCCTCGATCCCCACCGAGCCGCCGTAATTGCTGGCGGTATTGACCGTCAGCGCACGGCTGTTGGAAATCTCGATGTCGCCGCTTCCGGTATTCACCGCATTCAGCGTATCTACGGCGGTGGACAGCGGGGCAGCCGTCGAACCGATGCCGGTGACCGCCGTGAGATTGGCGGTGCTGGCAGAAATCCCACCCGTGCTGCCGGCGACGATGGCGCCTGCCGCGCTAACATTGGCCGTACCCGTGGAAATCTGGCCATTGACCGTGATGTTGCCGGTCGTTGTGGACAGCGTGGCCGTACCGCCACTGGCGGTTGTGACGCCGGCAGAATAAGCGGCGAGTGCGTCGCCGGCCGGCAAGCTGAGCGAACCGGGAATGGAGAACGACTGGTCGTTGACGAAGGTGACAGCCGTTCCGCCCGACTTGGCGGCGAAGGCACTGACATGGCTGGCCGCGCCCCCCAGGTCGATGTTGCCGGTGATGTCCAACGCCAGGGTTTGCACCTTCAGCACATCGCTGGAGGCCGTTTTGGAGAAACTCCCCTGCGTTCCTATCCCGACCAGGGAAAATCCCGTCAAGTCCACCGTACCGGAAATGGTCAGATTGCCCGTCAATGGTGTAGTCGGCCAGGTGCTGTGGCCTGGCACGCCCAGGAACAGGCTGGAGGACTGAATGTTGTTCAGATCGGCGGTCGAGTAGCAGGGGAAACTTGAACAAGCACCATCCAAGATCT
>DASRUX010000206.1:0-2399 GCA_035655235.1 Rhodocyclaceae bacterium
GGGCCGGGTCGGCGGTGCCGTGGTGGGCGGCGTACTCGGCCACGAGGTCGGGAAAAGAAACGAGCGCTAGGGCTTTCGCCGCAGCGCTCGTTTGGGCTGAATAGGCCGGGCCCCGGAGCCGGGGGGCTCGGCCTTTTTTCGCTTAGGGCAGCATAAAGGCCGCTTTTTCGCGGATATGGATGTCCGCGTTGTCCTCGGCCACGATGTCGAAATGGACCGGGTTGGAGCCGCTCTTGCCGGCGGTGGGCGGCACCTGGACCAGGATGGTGGCTTCCTTGAGGCTGGCCGGGGCGACTTCCACCTGGCCCTGGTCGGCCAGGGTGACGCCCTCCAGGCCGGAAACCGTGATCTGGTAGCGGTGCGGCTTCTCGTCGGTGTTCATGAAGCGCAGCATGTAAATGTTTTCGATATTGCCATTGTCGGCCTCCCGGGCCAGGGTCGCCCGGTCGCGGATCACGTCTACCTTGAGGGGAATCCGGTGGGCCAGGAACCAGCCGGTGGCGCCGATGATGACCATCAGGATGGTCGTGTAAAGCAGGATGCGGGGCCGGATGATGCGGGCGAAGATTTCCTGGCGGGTCAGGTGCTGGTTGCCGGCGTTTTCGGTGGAGTAGCGCACCAGGCCCCGGGGGTAGCCGACCTTGTCCATCACCTCGTCGCAACCATCCACGCAGGCGGCGCAACCGATGCACTCGTATTGCAGGCCCTTGCGGATATCGATGCCGGTGGGGCAGACATGGACGCAGACGCCGCAGTCGATACACTCGCCCAGGCCTTCGGCCTTGTAGTCAGCGCCCTTTTTGCGGGTTCCCCGGGGTTCGCCGCGCTCGGTGTCATAGGTGATGATCAGGGTGTCCGGGTCGAACATGACGGACTGGAAGCGGGCATAGGGACACATGTACTTGCACACCTGCTCCCGCATGTAGCCGGCCATCAGGTAGGTGAAGCCGGCGTAGAAGAAGATCCAGAAGGTTTCCCAGCCGCCGAAGGCGAAGGTCTTGGCTTCCTCGATCAGCTCGGACACCGGGGTGAAGTAGCCCACCAGGGTGAAGCCGGTCCACAGGGCCACCAGCAGCCAGAGGGCGTGCTTGGTGAGCTTGATGCGGGCCTTGCGGGCGCTCATCGGCTCCTTGTCCAGCTTGATGCGGGCGTTGCGGTCGCCCTCGACCCAGTTCTCGATCCACATGAAGATTTCCGTGTAGACCGTCTGGGGACAGGCGTAGCCGCAGAACAGCCGCCCCGCCACCGCCGTCACCAGGAAGAGGCCGTAGGCGGAGATGATGAGCAGCGCCGACAGGTAGATGACATCCTGAGGCCAGAGGATGAGGCCGAAGAGGTAGAACTTGCGTTCCACCAGATGGAAGAGGACCGCCTGCCGGCCGTTCCAATCCAGCCACAGGGTGCCGTAGAAGACCAACTGGGTGAGGAGGACCAGGGCGATCCGCCAGTTGGCGAAAAAGCCCTTCACCGCCCGGGCGTAGATGATCCGGTGCTTCTCGTAGAGCGAGATGGTGACTTTGGTCTCTTCAGGAGGGGTGACCTTGTCGTTCATGGTGCTTACCTCAATGGGAAAAATCGGAATCGGGTTTGCCCTCGGGCATTTCACCGCAGCGCCGGTTGGCGGCCAGGGTGTCGGCGGGGGCGGGAAGGGGGGGCTCCTGGCGGCGCTTGGCCAGGGCGATGAACTCGTCCCGGCTGACCCCCAGGAGCAGGGGGTTGGTGCGGCGCTCCTCGCCGATGCAGCTCACCCAGCGCTGCTGGGTGCCGTGGCCGGGATAGACCAGGTGCTCGTCGGGGCGGGTGAGGAGGCGGCGGGTAATGCTGTCGAAAAGCAGGCCGGCGTTGGCCCCCGGCTCGTCGGTACGGCCGCAGCCGCCGATGTGCAGCGCATCGCCGGTGAACAGCCGGTCGCCCCAGGCGTAGGTGACGCATCCCGGGCTGTGGCCGGGGGTGACCAGCGCCTGGAAGGCCAGATCGCCGACGATGAGGGGCTCGCCATCGGCCAGCAACTGGTCGGCTCCCTTCAGGCCGCTCTGGTAGCCGGCGATCACCCGCGCCCCGGTCAGCCGGCGCAGGGTGGCGGCGGCGGTGACGTGGTCGGCGTGGAGGTGGGTCTCCAGGACGGCGGCGAGGGTCAGCCCCAGTTCCTGGAGCACGCCCAGGTATAGGGGCGCCTGTTCCCGTACCGGGTCGATGAAGACCGCCTGTTGGCTGGCGGCCGAACCGATCAGGTAGGCGCAGCTGCCGGTCGCGGAATCCCAGAATCGTCTTAATAGGGCCATGATGGCATTCCTATAACAAGAGCCGTGCCACCCCATTCCCAAGGCTGGGAATGCCTAATAATCAGTTGCTTATGAATGCGGCCCGGTTTGGGTGGATGCGCTCTGGCAAATTGTTTG
>DASRUX010000207.1:0-3046 GCA_035655235.1 Rhodocyclaceae bacterium
TCGGTGAAGGCGATGGAACAGGTATTCACCGTCCCCAGGGAAACCCGGGCCATGGCCGAGACCACGGCGCTGGAATCGACGCCGCCGGAGAGGAAGGCCCCCAGGGGCACGTCGGCGATCATGCGCAGCCGCACCGACTCCTCCAGACGGCGCACCAGTTCTTCGCCGGCCTCCCGCTCGGACAGGGAATGGTCGGGGCGGAAATGGAGGTCCCAGTATTCCTTGGGCTTGCCCGGAAGCGCCCCCCGCTCCACCAGCAGGGTGTGGCCCGGTGGCAGCTTGCGGGCCTGGCGGAAGATGGTCCTGGGCTCGGCGACGTAGCCCAAGGCGAAATACTCCTCCACCGCCAGAGGGTCGATGTCCCAGGCCTTGCGCCGTGCCGCCAGCAACGACTTCAGCTCGGAACCGAAGATCAGCAGCCCGTCGTCCTGGACCGCATAGTACAGGGGCTTCACCCCCAGCCGGTCCCGGGCCAGGAAAAGGGATTCCCGCCGGCGGTCCCACAGAGCGAAGGCGAACATGCCCCGGAAGCGCCGCACGCAATGGACGCCCCACTCCTCCCAGGCATGGACGATGACTTCCGTATCGCTGCGGGTATGGAAAAGATGGCCCCGGGCCTGGAGTTCCGGGATCAGCTCCTGGTAGTTGTAGATTTCCCCGTTGAACACCACGCAGACGCTGCCGTCCTCGTTGTAGAGGGGCTGCTGGCCGGTGGACAGGTCGATGATGGACAGCCGCCGGTGGCCCAGGCCGATGCCCGGCTCCACATGGAGACCGCCTTCGTCCGGCCCCCGGTGGCGCTGGGTTTCGTTCATCCGGTCGAGGAGGCCGCGGTCGATGTCCCGCTTGCCCCGGATATCAAAGATTCCCGTGATTCCGCACATGGCTGGCCCTCGCTCAGGTCAGGGGGATGGCCGGACCTCTCCCGAGGGAGGGGGTCGGTCCGTCGTGGGTGATGACGCCGGCCTCGGCAAGGAGGCGGCCGTAAAGGCCCAGGTGGGCATCCACCATGGCATCCAGGCTGAACCGCCGCTCCGCCTCGCCCCGGGCTGCCCTGCCCAGGCGGCGGGCGGCGTCGGGGTTGCGAGCGTGATGGACGATCTGTCGGGCCAGGGCCTGGGGATCGGCCGGCGGCACCAGGACGCCGGTATTGCCGTCCGAAAGGAGTTCCCCATTTCCCCCCACCTCCGTGGCGATGACCGGCAGGCCGCTGGCCATGGCTTCCAGGATGGCGTTGGAGATGCCTTCGGACAGGGAAGGGAGGACGAAGCCGTCCAGGCCCCGCAGGATGTCCGGGATGTCGTCCCGCATCCCCGGCAGCCAGGCCAGGTCGGCCATGCCGGCGGCGCGCAGCACGGCCTCCACCGGGACCCGGAGCGGCCCCTCCCCCACCATCACCAGCCGCAGCCGGGAACGGAGTTCGGGGGCGGAGCGCACCGCCAGCACGAAGGCCTTGGCCAAATTGGTCTGATCCTTGATGTCCTGGAGCCGCCCCACCGTGCCCACCAGCCACAGGCCGGGATCGGTGAAGGGGCAGCCGGGGATCGGCTGGCGTACCGGGGCGGGATGGAAGCGCCGGGTATCGACACCGTTGTAGATACGGGCCACCCGCTCCGCCGCAATGCCCACGTCCCGGTGCAGGTAGTCCTCCAGCTCCCGGGACAGGGCCACATAGGAAGTCACGAAGGGGCTGTAGAGCCGGCGCACCAGCCGATATTTCCGATCGGAAGGGTGCGGTCCGCTCACCGCCCGGCCGTGCTCCCCGTGGATGCGGACCGGCACCCCTGCCGCCCAGGCCGGCGCCGTCACCTCCAGGGCCGCCAGGTTGCGGGTATGGACGATGGCCGGCTCCCGCTCCCTCAGCATCCGCCGGATGCGGGGATATAGCCGGAAGGCATGGCCCGGCCGCTTGTTGAGCGACACCAGCTCCACGTCGTCCCGCAGGATGCGGCGGCTGAAGTCGGTCATATCTGTGAGGGAAATGACCATGTGCCGATAGGCGTCCCGGGGCATGTGGTTGATGAGATTCACCACCCCGTTCTCCAGGCCCCCAACGTCCAGGCGGAAAACCACATGGGCCACCAGGGGCGGCGCTTTGGAAAGGAAGGTCAAGGCAGCCCCCTCGTCGTTTGTAGATTGGGTTGGATAGCCGGCGTCAAGCCGCCCCGGAATTCCGCCAAGGCCGCCCGCGCCGCGGCGGGCAGTCCGGGGGCATAGGCCGCGACAACCGCCAGGACTGCCGCCGGCCAGGCTGCCGCCAGGGACACCAGTCCGGCGGTCCGCCAGCTTGGCGGTTCGCCATCGGGCGCACTGCCCACGACGGCCCGGGAAACCGCCCCGCCCTCCTCCCGGAAGCGCGAACCGGCCAGGAGCAGCAGCCCCACCACCACCCCGAAGAACACCCAGCCGTAGATGAGGTGATCCACTCCGTGGGCCAGCCGATTGCCGGAGAGGTGGCCGATCATGACGATGAGGTAGGCCCGCACCCAGTTGGCCACCAGGGGCACCGCCGCAGAAATGGCGACGAAGGCGAGGCGGCGCTTGATCGAACGAAAATTGAGGTAGGCGAACAGCGTCCCTACCATGACCGAAGCGATGAGGTAGCGGATGCCGCTGCACGCCTCCACTACCGACCAGTTGCCGGAGGGGATGACGAAATCCAGCCCCTCCCGGTACACCGGCACGCCGGTCAGGCGCAGCCCCAGGACGGTGAAGCGGGCGGTCCATTCCATGAGCACCGGCAGGAGGAATTCCCCGCAGGGCACGGCGAAGAAGAGAAAGCCCAGGGGAAAGGCCAGCCGCCGGGCCACCTGCCGGCCGAGGAGCGCCCATACGGCCGTGGCCGCCAGGGCCACCAGGGCGAATTGGCTCGCCGCATTGGACCCAACCAGACTGCCCGCCAGCCACAGCAGCCCGATGGGCAGCACGGCCCAGAGGGCGCGATGGTCCGGACAGGGCGACAACCCAGCCAGTTCATCCCGCTGCCGCCACACCAGCCAGAGCACGATAGGCACCACCAGGAAGCCGTGGGCGAAGGTTTCGGACC
>DASRUX010000208.1:0-24655 GCA_035655235.1 Rhodocyclaceae bacterium
CGCGGCTCCATCCGCGTCGCCGCCGAGGCCGACAAGGCGAGCATCGAAGCCGTTGCCCTGGCGTCCGAAGGGGCGGTGAAGTTCATGGAAGGCAAGCCCGCCAAGAAGGTGGTGGTGGTGCCGGGCCGCCTGGTCAATATCGTCGTCTAAGGAGTCAGCATGCGCACTGTCCTCGTTGCCCTGCTCTTGGCAGCCGTCGTCTCCGCCTGCGGTTTCCAGCTGCGGGGCACCGCCAGTGCGCAGCTTCCCTACAAGTCCCTGTATATCGCCCTGCCCACCGACGCCGAACAGTCCATCTGGCTGAAGCGTTACATCCAGTCCGCCGGCGGCACCACCCTGACCGACCGGCCAGACCAGGCGGAGGCCACCCTCCAGCAGCTCTACGACCGCCGCGAAAAGGCCATCCTGAGCGTGAATGCCCAGGGCCAGGTGCGGGAATACCGGCTGCAGGTAACCTACGGCTTCCGAGTGGTCGATCCCAAGGGCCGTGTCCTGGTACCGCCCAATGAGATCACCGTCATCCGGGACATGACCTACAACGCCTCCGCCGTGCTCGCCAAGGAGCAGGAAGAGCTGTTGCTGTGGCGGGACATCAATTTTGACGTGGCCACCCAGGTGGTCCGCCGGCTGTCCATCGTCCAGCCCAAGAACCCGAACCAGGAAGACGAGCAGCCCTGATGCTGCTGAAGGGCGACCAACTGCCGGGACACCTGGAGCGGGAACTCAAGCCCCTCTATGTGCTTTACGGCGACGATCCGCTCCTGGTTCTGGAAGCGGCCGACGCCATCCGCGCCAAGGCCCGCCAGTCGGGCTACAGCGAGCGGGAAGTGCTCACCGCCCTGGCCGGCTTCGACTGGAACCAGCTGCTGGCCGCCGGGGGCAACCTCTCCCTGTTCGGGGACAGGAAACTCATCGACCTGCGCATCCCCAACGGCAAACCCGGCCGGGAAGGGGGCGCCGCCCTGCAGTCCTGGTGCCAGCGCCTGTCCGACGACACCCTGCTGCTCATCACCCTGCCGGAGCTGGACTGGAAGGAAGAAAAAGCCGCCTGGTTCACCGCCCTGGCCCAGGCCGGCGTGGCGGTGAAGCTCATGGCGCCGTCCCTGGCCGACCTGCCGGCCTGGATCGCGGGCCGCCTGCGCCGTCAGCAGCAGACCGCAAACAATGAGGCCCTGCGCTTCATCGCCGACCGGGTGGAAGGCAACCTGCTCGCCGCCCACCAGGAAATCCAGAAACTGGGGCTCCTTTACCCCAAGGGCGAACTGAGTCTGGAACAAATTCGGGAAGCGGTATTGAACGTGGCCCGCTACGACGTGGACAGCCTGCGGGAAGCCCTGCTGGCAGGAGACGTGGCGCGGCTCACCCGTACCCTGGACGGGCTCCACCAGGAGGGCGAAGCGCCGCCCCTGGTGCTGTGGGCCATGGGCGAGGAAATCCGCGCCCTGGCGGCCATCAAATCGGGAATGGATCGCGGCCTGTCGGCCGACGCATTGATGCGGGAAGCCAAGGTCTGGGGGCCTCGGCAAAACCTGGTGAAGCGGGCGCTGCAGCGGCTATCTGCAACCACTATCGAGGGCGCCTTGCGCCACGCCGGAGAAATCGACCGCCTGATCAAGGGGATCGGCCGAGGCGATCCCTGGGGAGAGTTGCTGCGCCTCGGCCTGCGGCTATCGGCGCAGCGCTGAAATCAGGCGTTCAGGCCGCCCTGGCCCTGCGCCTTGGGCTCTTCGAGGTACTGCTCGTCCGGCTCCAGGTTTTCCCAGATACACGAACATTCCTGCCGGCTGTCGTGCAGCCCCGGAATCATCTTCTCCTGGGCCAAACATTCACCTTGGCAGGTATCCGTCACCACCACCACATGGATGTCCGGATCGAACTCCCGCTCACCGTCCCAATAGCTACAAGTCGCACAGACCTTGACTTCGGTCGGCAGGATAATTCTTTCGGTCATTGCGCCCTCGCATCAGTTACATACCGTAGTTGCGGGTAAGAGTTTACCCGCGTCGGGAAGTTCCATCCAATTTACCCCAGCTTTGCTCGCTATAATGGGACTTTGCCCCGTTTGCACCAAAAATCATGGATATAAAGCAGTACATGCAGACCGTCGGCCGCCAGGCCCGGGCCGCTTCCCGCCGCTTGGCCCAGGCCACCACCGCCGAGAAGAACACTGCCCTGCTGGCCGTGGCCGCTGCCATCCGCCGGGAGAAGGCCGCCCTCATCGCCGCCAACAAGCTGGACCTGGACGCCGCCCGGGCCAACGGCCTGGAGCCCGCCATGCTGGATCGCCTCACCCTGTCCGAGAAGGGCGTGGACAGCATGGCCGAAGGCGTTGAGCAGGTCGCCAAGCTGCCCGATCCGATCGGCGAGATGACCGACATCAAGTTCCGCCCCACCGGCATCCAGGTGGGCCGTATGCGGGTGCCCCTGGGGGTCATCGGCATCATTTATGAGGCCCGGCCGAACGTCACCGCCGATGCTGCCGCCCTGTGCCTGAAGTCCGGCAACGCCGCCATCCTGCGGGGCGGGTCCGAGGCCATCAACTGCAATCGCGCCATCGCCGCCCTGGTCCAGGAAGGCCTCAAGGCCGCCGGCCTGCCGGCGGAGTGCGTCCAGGTCATCGACACCACCGACCGGGCCGCCGTGGGCGAACTGATCACCATGCGGGAATTCGTGGACGTAATCGTCCCCCGGGGCGGCAAGGGCCTGATCGCCCGGCTCCTGGCCGAATCCCGCGTACCGATGATCCAGCATCTGGACGGCAACTGCCATGTTTACCTGGAGACGGATGCCGATCCGGCCAAGGCTCTGAAAGTCGTCGAGAATTCCAAGACCCAGCGCTACGGCACCTGCAATACCGCCGAGTCCCTGCTGGTGGACCGGGGCGTGGCCGCCAAGCTCCTGCCGCCCATCGCCAAGATGCTGCTTTCCAAGGAAGTGGAAATCCGCGGCTGCCCGGAAACCTGTGCCATCGTCCCGGAAGCCAAGCCGGCCACCGAGGAGGACTACTACACCGAGTACCTGGCCCCGATCATTTCGGTGAAGGTGGTGGAAGGCATCGACGAGGCCATCGCCCACATCAACCAGTATTCCTCTCACCACACGGAAGCCATCGTCACGGACAACCATCCGAAGGCCATGCGCTTCCTGCGGGAAGTGGATTCCAGCTCGGTCATGATCAACGCCTCCACCCGCTTCGCCGACGGTTTCGAATACGGGCTGGGCGCCGAGATCGGCATCTCCACCGACAAGATCCACGCCCGCGGCCCGGTGGGCCTGGAAGGGCTGACCAGCCAGAAGTGGGTGGTCCTGGGTGACGGGCATGTCCGCGGCTGAGATCTACCAGGCCGTGGTGACGGCGCCGGGGTTCAGCCTCGGCGTCCGTTGCAGCGAAGAGGAAGTGATCGAGATCGAGTATCTCGAACCGCGCCCGGAAGAAGCCCCGACCAACTTCCTGGCGGCCGAGGTGGTGCGCCAGCTGAGGGCCTATCTGGCCGATCCCAATTTCGCCTTCGGCCTCCCTCTGCGCCCCTCCGGCACCACCTTCCAGCGCCGGGTCTGGGAGCGGATTTCCGCCATCCCCGCCGGGACTACCCGCACCTACGGCGACATCGCCGCCGATATCAAGAACGCTCCCCGGGCCGTGGGCCAGGCCTGCGGCGCCAATCCCTTCCCCTTGGTGGTGCCCTGCCACCGGGTGGTGGGCTGCGGCGACAGCCTGGGCGGTTTCAGCCGCCAGCGGGGTGGTTTCCTTCTGGATGTGAAACGCTGGCTCCTCACCCATGAGCGGGCCCGCTGAGGCCGATCTCGGCGAGATCGACGCCTTCTGTGACGCCCTCTGGCTGGAAGACGGCCTCGCCAAGGCGACCCTGGACAGCTACCGTTCCGACCTTTCCGGTCTGGCTACATGGCTCAGCAGTGAAAAGCGCGGCCCCATATTGATGGCCGACGAAAGCGCCCTCAAGGATTTCATCGCCCGGCTCTCCCGGGAGAAACGGGCCACCTCCCAATCCCGCTATCTATCCAGCCTGCGCCGCTTCTACCGGTGGCAGCTCGCCCGGGGCCGCATCATGGCCGACCCGACCCTGAAGCTCGCCAACCCGGTGCGGCCGTCGCGCCTGCCCAAGGTCATGTCGGAGACCCAGGTGGAAGCGCTCCTCGGCGCACCGGATATCGAAGCGCCCCTCGGCCTGCGGGACCGGGCCATGCTGGAAACCCTCTACGCGACCGGCCTGCGGGTTTCCGAGTTGGTCAATCTCAAGCTCCACGAGGTGGGATTCAACGAAGGGGTGGTGCGGGTCCTGGGCAAGGGCAGCAAGGAGCGACTGGTTCCCCTCGGCGAAGTCGCCCTGGACTGGATGGGCCGCTATCTCCTGGAAGCCCGTCCCATCATCCTCGCCGGCAAGCAGAGCGACGCCCTGTTCGTCACCGGCCGGGGCGGCCCCATGACCCGGCAGATGTTCTGGAACCTGGTGAAGCGCCATGCGCTGACCGCCGGCATCGCCCCGGAGCGCCTGTCGCCCCACGTCCTGCGCCACGCCTTCGCCACCCACCTCTTGAACCACGGTGCCGACCTACGGGTGGTGCAGCTCCTGCTGGGTCACGCCGACATCTCCACCACCCAGATTTACACCCATGTCGCCCGGGAGCGGCTGAAGTCGCTGCATGCCATGCACCACCCCCGCGGGTAAAATCACGCCATGAGCAAGAACGACAAGGCGCCGGAAACCCCGGCCACCAAATTCCTGCGAGCCAACCGCGTGGCCTTCACCAACCATCTCTACGAGTACGAGGAGCACGGCGGCACCAAGGTCTCGTCCCGGGAATTGGGCGTAGACGAGCACGCCGTGGTGAAGACCCTGATCTTCGAGGACGAGAACGCCCATCCCCTCATCGTCCTGATGCATGGCGACTGCAAGGTGTCGGCCAAGGAACTGGCCCGGCAGGTGGGATGCAAGAAGGTGGAGCCCTGCAAGCCCGAGGTGGCCAATCGCCACAGCGGCTTCTTGGTGGGCGGCACCAGCCCCTTCGGCACCAGGAAAAAGATGCCCGTCTATGTGGAAAGGACCGTCCTGGACCTGCCCCTCATCTACATCAACGGGGGCCGGCGGGGTTACCTGGTGGGGATCGATCCCAAGGAAATCGTCCGCGTCCTGCAGGCCAAGCCGGTGGAAGCGGCCCTGGAGAAATAGAGCTTAGATGGAGCGCTCGATGATGACGCCGACGCGCTTCACCCCGGGCATCATCCCCAACTTGGCCACCGATACCCGCACCCACTGGGCGGCGAAGTTCTCCAGAAGGTAGGTGGCGATGTACTCGGCCAGCTTTTCCAGCAGGTTGAAATGGCGCTGGGCCAGGTCGGCCCGCAGGCGCTGGACCACCACGGCGTAATCCACCGTGTCGCGGATGTCGTCGGAAGCCCCGGCCGAGGCGGTAGAGACGCCGATCTGCAGCCCCAGCTCCACGGTCTGGGGCATGGCCTTCTCCCGCGGATAGATGCCGATCCACGTCTCGACCCGCAATTCCTCGATGAAAATGATGTCCATGCCGCCGCAGTGTAAAATTTGGCGCAGATTTTAACCCAAGGGGCTCACAACCGCCCCCACCGCACTGATCTCAGCCTATGCCGAATTTCCTGACCGTCGCCCTCGCCCTTCTCGCCGCTTATCTGTTGGGTTCCGTGCCCTTCGCCGTCGTCACTTCCCGCGCTTTCGGTTTGGCCGATCCGCGCAGCTACGGTTCAGGCAACCCCGGGGCGACCAACGTATTGCGCAGCGGCAACAAGAAGGCGGCGCTGCTGACCCTCCTGGGCGACGCGTTGAAGGGCTGGGCCGCCGTCTTCGCCGCCCAGCAGGCCGGGCTCTCCGACGCCGTCGTCGGGCTGGTGGCCCTGGCGGTCTTCTTCGGCCACCTCTTCCCGGTGTTCCTCAAGTTCAAGGGCGGCAAGGGCGTCGCCACCGCCGCCGGCGTGCTGCTGGCCCTCGATCCGCTGCTGGGCCTCGCCGTCCTGGGCACCTGGCTGTTCATGGCCTTCGCCTTCCGCTATTCCTCCCTGGCGGCGGTGACTGCTGCCGGTCTGGCGCCCGTCTACGTCGGGCTGGCCCGGGGCACCGATGCCATGATCGTCATCGTCGGCATCCTCGCCCTGGCCCTCATCGGCAAGCATTGGCAGAACATCCAGCGCCTCCTGGCCGGCCAGGAATCCCGGATCGGCAGCAAGAAGAAGGCCTGACGCCGTGTCCAGCATCCTCCCTGCCGACCTCCTGGCCTCCTACTGGTCGTTGGGGGAGATCACCACCAACCTCATCATCTTCATGAACCTCAGCGGCGCCCTGGGCCTCGGGCTGTGCGTCGGCTACGAGCGTTCCTACCACGGCCGCGCCGCCGGCATGCGGACCTATGCCCTGGTGTGTACCGCCTCCTGCGCCCTGACCATCATCGCCGGCTACCCCTCCTTCTGGTTCGGCGGCCACTCGGCCTTCACCACCGCGGCGCCCCCCGACCCCACCCGGGTCATCCAGGGCATCGTCACCGGCATCGGCTTCCTGGGGGCCGGGGTGATCATGAAGGAAGGCTTCTCCATCAGCGGCCTCACCACCGCCGCCTCCATCTGGGCGACCTCGGCCATCGGGGTCATGGTGGGGCTGGGTTTCTACGGGGCGTCCATCCTGCTGACCGCCCTGTCCGCCTTCTGCATGACCGGGATTTCCACCCTGGAACGCTGGCTGCCATCCCGACCGGCGGTGGCCGTGTCACTGATGTTCCGGCCGGGCTTCGCCCCCCAGGATGAAGCACTGAAACTCGCCGCCCAGGAACGGGGCTACGACATCGCCTGGGGCAGCCTGCGCATCGAGCAGAAGGAAGGCCGGATCACCTGGCACTTCGTCGCCGTGGCCCACGGCAAGAGTGCCATTTCAGCGCCCAGGCTCGCTGCCGAACTATCCCGCTTCGAAGGCGTGGAGAATTTCAGCCTCTCCCACGCCAGAAACTAGCCCGCCATCAATTCGGCCAGGGGCCAGCGGGGCCGCACGGCGAAGTCGCCCGCCGGCTTCGGCAGGCTGCCGGCCTGGATGCGCAAGGCACCGGCCAGGGCGATCATGGCGCCGTTGTCGGTGCAGAATTCCAGCTCGGGGTAATAGACCCGGAAGCGCTTCCGTTTCGCCTCGCTGTCCAGCTTCTGCCGCAACTGCCGGTTGGCGCCGACGCCGCCGGCCACCACCAGTTGGTTGAGGCCCGTCTGCTTCAAGGCCTTGAGGGACTTCTTCACCAGCACATCGACGATGGCTTCCTGGAAGGCCAGGGCCGCATCGGCCTTGAAGGTTTCGTTGAGATCACCGCCTTGGCCCCGCACCAGGGTGAGTACCGCCGTCTTGAGACCGGAAAAGCTGAAATTGAGGTCGCCGGAATGGAGCATGGGCCGGGGCAACTCATAGGCGCCCGGCCTTCCCTGTTCCGCCAATTTGGACAGCAAGGCACCGCCCGGATAGGGTAGCCCCAGGAGCTTGGCACTCTTGTCGAAGGCTTCGCCGGCGGCGTCGTCCAGGGTCTCTCCCAGCAATTCGTATTTGCCGACGCCGGTCACCCGCATGAGCTGGGTATGCCCGCCGGAAACCAGCAGGGCCACGAAGGGGAAAGTCGGCGGATTGGAAGACAGCAGCGGCGAAAGCAGGTGCCCTTCCAGGTGATGCACCGGCAGGGTCGGCTTGTTCAGCGCCACCCCCAGCGCCTCAGCGAAGGAACTGCCCACCAGCAACGCCCCGGCGAGCCCGGGCCCCTGAGTGTAGGCGATGGCATCCACCTCGACCAGAGTGCGGCCGGATTGCTTCAGGGCTTCCCGCAGCAGGGGCACGACCCGGCGGATGTGGTCCCGGGAAGCCAGCTCCGGCACCACGCCGCCGTACTCGGCATGCATGGCAACCTGGGAGTGGAGGGCATGGGAAAGGAGGCCGGCTTCGCTGTCGTAGAGGGCGATACCGGTCTCGTCGCAGGAGGATTCGACGCCGAGGACTAGCATAGTTACCGCATTCTACCACTTGAGGGAAAAGGGATTTCCGTCGTAGAATCGCGGTCTTTCCGCATTTGCGGGAAAGACTAAATTTGCGCGCACCGCCGACCACTTGACCCGGGCGGGCGCCTGACGGAAGGGGGTGATTTATATGCCGAGCATTCGTGTCAAGGAAAATGAGCCGTTCGAAGTTGCTATTCGCCGCTTCAAGCGTACGGTCGAAAAGACTGGTCTCCTGACCGAGCTGCGCGCCCGTGAGTTTTACGAAAAGCCCACCGCCGAGCGCAAGCGTAAGCTGGCTGCCGCCGTCAAGCGTCACCACAAGCGTATTCGCAGCATGACCCTGCCGCCGAAACTGTACTAATCCAGTACGGTCGCAGACAAGAACAGCCGCCCGCCTCCAAGCTGGCGGCTGTTTGCTTTCAAGGACCAGGAAAAGGACAAGAAAATGAGCCTCAAGGAACGCATCAACGAAGACATGAAGGCCGCCATGAAGGCCAAGGAAGCGGCCAAGCTTTCCGCCATCCGCCTGCTGCTGGCCGCCGTGAAGCAGAAGGAAGTAGACGAGCGCGTCGCCCTGGACGACAACGCCGTCATCGCCGTCGTGGAGAAGCTCACCAAGCAGCGCAAGGACAGCGTCACCCAGTACGAAGCCGCCGGCCGCCAGGACCTGGCCGATGCCGAGAAATTCGAGATTTCCGTTCTCGCCGCCTACCTGCCCGAGAAGATGAGCGCCGAGGAAACCGCCGCCGCCGTGGATGCCGCCATCGCCGAAACCGGCGCCAAGGGCCCGGCCGACATGGGCAAGCTGATGGGTGTCCTGAAGCCCCGCTTGGCCGGCAAGGCCGACATGGCCGAGGTGTCCAAGCTGGTGAAGGCCAAGCTGGCCGGCTGACCCCAACTCCGAGCGGCCCGTGATCCCCGAGAGTTTCATCCAGGACCTCATCGCCCGGGTCGACATCGTCGACCTGATCGACAGCTACGTGCCGCTCAAGAAGGCAGGCGCCAACTACGCCGCCTGCTGCCCCTTCCACAGCGAGAAATCCCCCTCCTTCACCGTCAGCCCCACCAAGCAGTTCTACCACTGCTTCGGCTGCGGCGCCCACGGCACCGCCATCGGCTTCGTCATGGAGTACCAGGGCATGGGCTTCGTGGATGCAGTCAAGGAACTGGCCGGCCGAGCCGGCATGCAGGTCCCCGAGGACGAGAAGGGCCACCATCACCACCGGGACCCGGGCCAGACCCGCAACCTGGTGGAGGTCATGGCCCGCACCGCCGCCTACTACAAGGAGCAGCTGAAGCGCTCCCCCAAGGCCATCGACTACCTGAAGCAACGGGGCCTCACCGGCGAGATCGCCGCCCGGTTCGGCATGGGCTACGCCCCGGAGGGCTGGCAGAATCTCAAGACGGTATTCCCTGACTACGACGTGCCTGAACTCAAGGTCGCGGGACTGGTGAAGGAAAACGACGAAGGCCGGCGCTACGACCTGTTCCGCGACCGGATCATGATCCCCATCATCAACCAGAAGGGGGACATCATCGCCTTCGGCGGCCGGGTCCTCGGCCAGGGGGAGCCCAAGTACCTAAACTCGCCGGAAACTCCGCTCTTCGAAAAGGGCCGGGAAATGTTCGGCCTGCCCCAGGCCCGGCAAGCCCTGCGGGAAACCAATATCGCCGTGGTGGTCGAGGGCTACATGGACGTCATCGCCCTCGCCCAGCACGGGGTCGGCAATGCCGTCGCCACCCTGGGCACCGCCACCACCCCGATGCACGTCCAGAAGCTGTTCCGCCAGGTGGACCGCATCGTCTTCTGCTTCGACGGGGACAACGCCGGCCGCAAAGCTGCCTGGCGCGCCCTGGAAAACGCCCTGGAGGCCCTGGCCGACAACAAGAGCATCGGCTTCGTCTTCCTCCCCGACCCGGAGGACCCGGACAGCTTCGTCCGCAGCCAGGGCAAGGAAGCCTTCGAGCGCCGGGTGAAGGAAGCCATGCCCCTGTCCGATTTCATGCTGCGGGAACTGGCCACCCGCTGCGACCTTACCAGCTCCGAAGGCAAGGCCAAGCTCATCTACGAGGCCAAGCCTCTACTGGTGAAGCTGCCGACGCCGCTCCTGCGGCTCCAGTTGGTCAAGCGCCTGGCCGAGGCCAGCGGCTTCGCCCAGGCCGAGGTGGAGCGCCTGTGCGACCTGAAATCCTTCGCACCGCCTGCACCACCCAAGCCTAAGCGCAGCGCCCCATCCCTCACCCGCCGCCTGCTACACCTGGTACTGCAAACACCCGAACTCGCCCGCCGGCTGCCGGTCGACTTGCTACCGGACGCTCCCGAGCGGCCAGCGCTCATCCAACTGCACCGGCTGGCAACCGAAAGCGGCGATTCCCTCAGCTACCCCACCCTGCGGGAACGCTTGCGGGGCGCGCCGGAGGAACCCTTGATCGAGAAAATGGCGGCAGCAATCCTGGACTCGCCTTTCGATGCCGAGGAAGTGGAGGCCGAATTCACGGACGCCCTCGAAAAACTGGAGCAAGGCGGCCAGAAACGGGCCTTCGCCGAGTTGCAGGCCAAGGCTCAGCGCCTGGGGGTGACGGGCCTCACACCGGAGGAGAAACAGGAGTACCTGCGCCTCCTGACCGGATCGGGAAATAAGAGCTAACTTATGGTAAAATTTGCGGTTTTCTCCAATTCTATGGATCGTGGTCATGGCTAAGGCAAAAGACACCGCGAAGGACACTTCCAAGGCTCGCGCCAGCAAGGCGTCGGCGAAGGCAGCCGAGAAAGCGCTGCTGGAAGGCGCAATGACCGAGACTCCGGCTCCCCTGGATGCCGAAGCCCGCAAGATGCGCCTCAAGAACCTGATCAAGCTCGGCAAGGAACGGGGCTACCTGACCTACGCCGAAATCAACGACCACCTGCCTGACGACGTGGTGGACGCCGAGCAGATCGAGTCCATCATCACCACCTTCAACGACATGGGCATCCAGGTCTTCGACGAGGCTCCGGCCGCCGAAGAACTGCTCATGTCCGACACCGCCCCCGCCGTCGCCGACGATGAGGAAGTGGAAGAGGAAGCCGAACAGGCCCTGTCCACCGTCGATTCCGAATTCGGCCGCACCACCGACCCGGTCCGTATGTACATGCGGGAAATGGGCTCCGTCGAGCTGCTGACCCGGGAAGGCGAAATCGAGATCGCCAAGCGTATCGAGGACGGCCTCAAGCACATGATCCAGGCGATCTCCGCCTGCCCCACCACCATCGTCGAAATCCTGGACATGGCCACCAAGGTCGAAGCCGAGGAGATGCGCATCGACGAACTGGTGGATGGCCTCATCGACCCCAACGCCGTCGAGGCAGCTCCGGAAGCCGAAATGGCCGAGGAGGACATCGAAGAGGACGAGGAAGACGAGGAAGAGGACGGTGAAGGCGATGGCGGCGGCGCGGCTTCCGCTTCCCTGCTCCAACTGAAGACCGATGCCCTGGAACGCTTCGCGACCATCCGCGCCCTGCACGCCAAGATGGCCAAGGCCCTGGCCTCCAAGGGGTCCCAGGACAAGACCTACCAGAAGGTCCAGCAGGAAATCACCGACGAGTTGATGAACATCCGCTTCACCTCCCGCTCCATCGAGAAGCTGTGCGACTCGGTGCGGGACATGGTGGAACGGGTCCGCGGTTCCGAACGCAAGATTCAGCAGATCTGCGTGGACAAGGTGAAGATGCCCCGTCCGCACTTCATCAAGGTCTTCCCCGGCAACGAGACCAAGCTGGAATGGGTGGACGGCGAAATTGCCGCCGCCGCCAAGACCTTCGCCCCCATCCTTGAGCGCAATGCACCCGCCATCAAGGAAGAGCAGAAGAAGCTTCTGGCCCTCCAGGACCGCATCGGCATTCCGCTGAAGGATCTCAAGGAGATCAACAAGCAGATGTCCACCGGCGAAGCCAAGGCCCGCCGCGCCAAGCGCGAAATGACCGAGGCCAACCTGCGCTTGGTGATCTCCATCGCCAAGAAGTACACCAACCGCGGCCTGCAGTTCCTGGACCTGATCCAGGAAGGCAACATCGGCCTTATGAAAGCCGTGGACAAGTTCGAGTACCGCCGCGGCTACAAGTTCTCCACCTACGCCACCTGGTGGATTCGCCAGGCCATCACCCGGTCCATCGCCGATCAGGCCCGCACCATCCGTATCCCGGTGCACATGATCGAAACCATCAACAAGATGAACCGGATCAGCCGCCAGATCCTCCAGGAAACCGGCGCCGAGCCCGATCCCGCCACCCTGGCCAAGAAGATGGACATGCCTGAGGAGAAGATCCGCAAGATCATGAAAATCTCCAAGGAGCCCATCTCCATGGAGACCCCGATCGGCGACGACGACGACTCCCACCTGGGCGACTTCATCGAGGACCAGCACACCCTGGCGCCGGCCGACGCGGCCATGTACTCCAGCCTGCGCGGCGTGACCAAGGAAATCCTGGACACTCTCACCCCGCGGGAAGCCAAGGTGCTGCGCATGCGCTTCGGCATCGAGATGAACACGGACCACACCCTGGAAGAAGTCGGCAAGCAGTTCGATGTCACCCGGGAGCGTATCCGCCAGATCGAGGCCAAGGCCCTGCGCAAGCTGCGCCATCCGTCCCGGTCCGACAAGCTCCGCAGCTTCCTGGACACCAACCAGGGCTGATCGCCAGCCTCCGCAGCAAACCACCGCACCCGCCAAATGGCGGGTGCGTCGTTTTTAGGCCTGTGGCATCATTCCGAAAAAATGACAGGCGGTCCGCCTTGCGCAGCCGCCATCCGTGAGCCATCGGCATGCTGACCCAGCAGCAAATCCTTCCTGCCCTCTACGACCTGGCGATGGCCATCGCCTCCGAGGTCAAGCTGCGCCCCCTCCAGACCCGGGTGTTGCAGCGTCTCATGTACCACACCGGCTTTCCGGCCGGACTGCTGCTCAGCCACGCCAAGCCGACATCCCCGGAAGCTGTTCCGCCGGTGCAGGTGGAAGCGGCGGTCGGCGACTTCGGACTGGTCAATTGCCGCGGCAAGGCCCTCAGCCTGTCCCCCGGCCTGCTCGGCCCCAAGGCTGCCCTCATGGAAGCGCCGGCCCTGCTCGCCGACCTCCCCTGTCATGACCAGCAATACCGCCACATCCTGCGACTCCCCGTCGACGACGGCCACACCATCGTCCTGCTTTCCGTCCAGCCGCCCAAGGCCGGACGGCTCCTGGAACAGGCCTTCACCCCCATCCTCGCAGCCTTCTCCCGGGCCATCGTCCTGTGCAAGAGCTACGAGGCCGCCCATGCCGATTTGGTCCGCGCCCACCGCAAGACCAGCGTCGACCTGGCCCGCTTCCGGGCGGCCACCGATGCCGCGCCTTCCTGCTTTTTCCTGATCGACCCCGAAACCTGGCAGATTCTGGACGTCAATTCCACCTCGGAGCGCAATTTCGGCTACGGCAGGGAGGAATTGCTCCAAATGTCCTTCCTAGAGCTTCTTCCCCCCTCGGAGCATGCCGCCGTGGAGAGGGCCTGCAACACTCTCCTTGCCCAGCTCAAGCCCACCCTGGCCATCGATACCCGGCACCTGCGCCGTGACGGCAGCGGCTTCCCGGCGGACATCCGCTTCAGCCTCCTGTACCAGAGCGGCCAGCCCCCCGTCCTGATCGCCATCTCGGACAACACCACCGAGCGCCACGCTGCCCGGACCCAGCTTCTCCTGGCCGACAGCGCCTTCCAGAACGCCCGGGAGGGCATCGTCGTAACCGACCTGGACGCCCACGCCCTGGAGGCCAACCACGCCTTCACCCGCATCACCGGCTACAGCCGTAGCGAGGTGATCGGCCAGAAGATGAGCCTGCTCAAGTCGAACATCCACGACGTGGCGTTCTACCGCGCCATGTGGGGTGCCCTGCAGAAAGACGGCCATTGGCAGGGGGAAATCTGGAACCGGCGGAAAAACGGCGAAATCTACATCGAGCTGCTCAGCATCTCCCTGGTGCGCGACGAGGCGGGCAAGCCGGCCAATTACGTGGCGGTGTTCAGCGACATCAGCCAGTTGCGGGACATCCAGCGGAAGCTGGAGCGCCAGGCCAACTACGACCCCCTCACCGACCTCCCCAACCGGGCACTGCTCACCGACCGCCTCTACCAGGAGATGGCCCACGCCCGCCACCGGGGCAACAAGCTGGCGGTCTGCGTCCTCGACCTGGACTACTTCCGGGCCATCAACCAAGCCCACGGCGCTGCGGTCGGCGACGACTGCCTGGTGGAGATGGGCAAGCGGCTACGGGAAATCGCCCGGTCCGAAGAAACCGTCGCCCGCCTGGGAGGCGACGAGTTCGCCCTCCTGGTCCCGGTGAATGACGGCATGGAAGAGCTCCACACCAGCCTTTCCGCCATCCTGGAAGCCTTGGCCGTACCGCTGGAAGTCGCCGGCCAGCGCATCGACACCGCCGCCAGCATCGGCGTGACGGTTTTCCCGGACGACGACGCCGACCCGGACACCCTCCTCCGCCACGCTTCCGAAGCCCTCTACACCGCCAAGCAGAGCGGCCGGCGGCGCTTTCACTTCTTCGACAGCGAGTGGGACCGGCAGGTCCAGCGCTTCCACCAGGATACCCAGCGCCTGACTGCGGCCCTCCACCAGGGCGAACTGGTCCTCTATTACCAGCCCAAGGTCCATCTCCTCACCGGCCGGGTCATCGGCGCCGAAGCCTTGATCCGCTGGAACCACCCGGAGCGGGGCCTGCTCTCCCCCATCGAGTTCCTGCCCCTGGCCGACCAGTCGGACCTCATCATCGATATCGGCGAATGGACCGTAAACGAGGCCCTGCGCCAGTCCGCCGCCTGGCGGGCCGAGGGGCTGGACATCCCGGTCAGCGTCAATATCGCCGGCAAGCACCTTCTGAAAAGCGATTTCGCCGACCGCATCGAGGCTGCCCTGAATACCTTCGACACGGTACCGCCCCATTTCCTGGAACTGGAAATCCTGGAATCCAGCGCCCTGGCCAACCTGGAGCATGCCCGCACGGTGATTGGCGACTGCCAGTCTCTGGGGGTTTCGGTGGCCCTGGCCGACTTCGGCACAGGCTATTCGTCCCTTGCCTACCTCAAGCAACTGCCCACCAACGTCATCAAGATCGACCAGATGTTCGTCCGGGACATCCTCCAGGATGCCGACGACCTGGCCATCGTCAAAGGCATCCTGGGCTTGGCCAAGGCCTTCAACCGCCAAGTGATCGCCGAGGGGGTAGAAACCGAAGCCCATAGCCGGCAGCTCCTGGCCGTCGGCTGCGTCCTCGCCCAAGGCTACGGCATCGCCCGCCCGATGCCCCCCGAGCGGCTGGCGGAGTGGGTCAGGACCACGCGGCAGCCGGCGGTCTCCGACAATCTGGCGAAGGAAGGGGAACAGCCGTAAGCCGCCGGATGCCAGCGTTTCGGAATATCGGTTCAACCCTGTAGAATGTCGCCCTTTCGGGCCTGTAGCTCAGTCGGTTAGAGCAGAGGACTCATAATCCTTTGGTCCAGGGTTCGAGCCCCTGCGGGCCCACCATAAAAACAAGGGGTTGCAGCGATGCAACCCCTTTGTTTTTCACAATAGTTCAACGAAGGTTCAACCAGAGAATTCTAGACAGCTGGAGCCTAATGGTTGGTGGCTATTGCTCCGGCGCAGATTCACTGCCTTCTGACTTCCCCGTAGCGAGTTCTCTTTGAATTCGTTTGGCCGCACCAACCGGCCAGTTTTGGGCAAATACAAACATCGCAAAAAGAACCGGAGCAAACGTACCCGCCAACCCCCACACGATTGAGCCAGTCGTTTTCGGACTAGACAAGAAAAACAAGCTCCATAGGACAGCAGCGCTCAAGAGACTTCCATAGCCAATCGCTTGGTTATACCAATAGCCGATCTTTTCGAAAGTGGTTAGTTTTCGGATAACTACCTCACCGTTGTTTGCTGGTTCGATGTACGGGAATGCCCGTCGAATTTGCCCCCAACTGATCTTGTGGGAGGTACGGCCGTGTAGATCGATCAGAGCTTGTCGTAGCTTCTTCTCTGCATAAATGCCTGTCGCCATCTTGAAGTAATACGCGTCGCGAAGATCGCTGAGAACCTTGAAGGCTTCGGTATCCGCCAACTCCGGCTTTGACACATAGAGATCAAGGTGTTCGGCACGTCGCTTCTCTTTTCGCTCGAAAATCTGGAAAAGATGCGAAAAGTCCTTGTTGATGACCAGCCAAGTGAAGAAGACAAGGAGCACCCCAAACCCCGTCGGGGTCTGAAGCAAGCCCATAACCGCGTCCACTAGAGGCGGGACATGTTGAATTGCTTCGGTCGCATCTTTGACCTGCGGTGCTAAATCCACGATAACCCCCTTGCAATCATTGGCGAAGTGCGGAGGCAGCGCCAATACCCGCGCTGCCCACCTGCCGAAATTGGCTGGGTGCTATTGAGCAACTTTCCCACAGCCATTCTTTCGTGCTTCTTCATAAGCACTGATAATTTTGTACTTGGTTGCCCCGGACGCTGGCGGCCCCTTGCCCGCCTCCAGGATCGCATCCTTAAAGCGGGCGCAACTTGGACTATCAAGGACTGATTCTGCGATCCGACGCGCATACGGCATATCGTCGTTACCTAGCGCCAATGGCTGTACCAATCGGTTCCCGAACCACTCAAGAACACCTGTGAAGTTCAAGATAAGCAACATTACGAAGGAACCAAACGCCAAAACATATTTGTTTGGCACAGCACTTTCTCCTAGATTTTTGGAAGGCCGCCATAGTTATATCGGCGAAAGTGCATTTATACCACTAGCATTGGAGCGAGTTCAGCGGATTCAAGCGAACCGCTTCTTCCAAGTGTTCTGGCGCCAGGTGCGCATAGACCATGGTCATCTTCAAATCGCTGTGACCAAGGATGCGCTGAAGGGCAAGAATGTTTCCACCATTCATCATGAAGTGACTTGCAAAGGTGTGGCGCAACGAGTGACTTAACTGCCCTTTGGGCAGAACAATTTCGGCTCGTTCGATACCTTCGCGGAACGCAGCGTACGCCGACCCAAAGATACGATTACCCTGGCCATGGGCTTCGTGGTGCTTTTCAAGTTCCACAGCCAGCTCTGGACGTATTGGTACAGCCCGTACCTTCTTGGATTTTGTATTCGCAAATTGGATACGGCTGTTATGTAGCTGGGTGATCGTCAGGTTTTCACCTTCACTCCATCTAGCACCGGTAGCGAGGCACACCTTCGCGATCAAATGAACGTGTTTGTTCGTTGATGATTTCAACTCTCCAAGCAACTGCTCAATCTGCGGCCCTCTTAGGTACGAAAGCTCCCTTTCCTGGAGCTTGAACGGCCTCAGCGACTTCACTGGATTTTCTTTCTTCCAGTGTCCTAAACGCCTCAACTCGTTAAACATAGCCTTCATATAAGCAAGGCGATGGTTGAGAGTACTTTTTTGGATACCCCCATCCAGCTGCTGGCTTCTGTACTCCGCAAACATATCGGCAGAGAACTTGTCAGCCCGAGGATTGCTCAGGGCTTCACACATGGCCTCAAGAATCCGCTTTCGGCGCTCTCCATCGCTCAGGCCGACACCATGATGCTTGAACCAGATATCTACGAAGTCTGACAGAGGGCGAGCATCACGCTTTGGAGCAGCCCAATCCGGTTGCTCTTGCACTTTCGCTCTTACATGGCGCTCCCAAGCGATCGCTTCCGCTTTGGTGGGGAAGGTCTTCTTGACACGCTTCCCGCCCCTACCACCAGGCTGAATGTTCACCTGCCACCCGGTTTTTACTTGCTTAATCGTCATTCTTGCCAGAATTGCTGCGTTGCGCCTGTGATTGCCGATACGCTTCGAAAGCTCGCTTGGTCTCCTCCTTTGGGCTCGGAAGAGGTTCTCTCTTCCCCTTCTCCTTCCAAATCTGAAAATGCCTCCACTCTTCTACTGAATGGCGATCAGTTGGGTCAACTTGGTAATCCCCGCTGACTCTCCCGCGTATAACCCATTCGAGGAATTGGGGTCGGTTCTGAACTACAAGCAGAACCATCTCAAGAGTTGGCTGGCGGGTTCCAAGCATCAACTGAGCCCACTCGTCAGCAGTAACCTTCCCTCTTGATCTGTTCTCAAGGTACTGGAATAACTCTGCCCCCCTGGGAGAGGCCCATTCTTTGATGACCCACGCCAATCTATCTCCCATCGTTTGCCCCTCCCATTTCTTAGGCACTGCTGCCAAGAAAGGAAAGGACGCTTGATCTGGGTGCTCTGCCCCGGTCTGGAGCCAATCGGACTCTTCCGGGTACGACTTACACAGAAAATCAATCATTTCCTGGGAAGCCCGCTGTTTCCCGTACACGAAATTTTTCCATCGATTGAGTGGAATACCGCTTTGTTTCTCTAGCTCGGCAAATCGCCCCCGACCGCCAAAAAACTCATCTATCAGCTCTTTAGCACGTTGATCCAGGCTACGCATCTCCGCTGGTTCTCTTCTAGCCATAGCCACCTCCAAAAGCACAAATACTTGCAAACCGCGTAAATATTCGTGTACATTGTGTACACTATTCAATACACGATACTCCTAGATTGCATTATGGGTGCTACTGAATCTCTTGAACAGTTACAGCATGGTTTTTCGGCACATGCATCACTCGCGATGCCATTGCTTACACGAGAGCGGTTTGCAGATTTGGTAGGGCTAACCCACGCCACAGTCTATTCAATGACCGATAGAGCTTTCCTGCCCACCCTACACCTGGGCAGAAGAGTCTTTATCAACATGGAAGCCCTTCGTGCTCAATGCGCGTCCAAGGCTCTGATCTGACTATGCGACTGCGCAAGCATAAGCATCCGGGTATGCCTCCCGCTCAGGTTGAGGCTCTGGGACTTGTTTTGCCGGAAGAGTTGGCAGGGCTGACCGGCGCCGCGCCCGCCCGTGAGGACGGACGCGGCGCCGGATGCACTCCCCCCTTACTAATAGGGGGGGAAAGTCCGACAGCTGCCGGCTCGGAAATGCCCGTGGCTGCGATGATTCCGGCCTTTTTGGACCTTTCAGAAGTTGAAACGACTGAAAGCATCGTACTCGACCGCAATCAAAATCCTGTCATTCGCCCTGGTGTCAGGCTCATCAAGGGCCAAAAGGTAGGCGTGGATTGGGTTTCCTGCGTCTTCGAGCAAACAAACGCATGGCGCTACTACCTTAACTCCGATCACTTGATCGTGATGGAGAACTACGAGCCGGTCCAGCCCAAAGAGGTCGCAGCGTTCATCAAAGACATTTTCACTTGGGTGCTCGGCCTGGATGAAACAACGCGTACCAAGTGGCGCGAATTCGCTAATGGCCTGAACGGTTACACCTACGCGGTAGCGATGCCATTTCAATCAGGCGTCGTCCATGCCGGCCATTCCAGCAAAACTGTTCTTGTGACGATTTCCGGCCAAGGCGCATTTGCGGCCAAGACGGGATGGGAGGAACGGCTTTACTGGTTCCTGATGGGTGTCAGTGGGTGGCTGACACGTATTGACTGGGCTTACGACGACTACGACGGTCAGTTGTTCGGCGTCCAAAAAATGCGTAAGGCCGCCAAAAAAGGGGCTTTCCAGCGCCAGGGACGACCACCCAAAGTCGAGCTCCGTGGAGCGTGGGAGCAAGGAGACCCGGATAACACAGGCCTGACGCTCTATGTAGGAAGTCGTCTATCGGGAAAATTTGCTCGCGTCTACGAAAAGGGCAAGCAGCTAGGCGACCCGAATTCGCCTTGGGTGCGTTTCGAAATCGAGATGCACAACAGCAGTTATCAGCTAACCCTGGAAATGCTCATCGCCCCGACCAAATGGTTCGCGGGTGCATATCCCTGCTGCGAGTGGATCGAGAAGGGCATTGATCGAAACCAGATGGAATACAAAGCGAGGTGTGCTGTGGCGACAGTTGATAGCTCAATTAACTGGATTCGTCACCAAGCAGGAGGCCACTTGGCCGGTCTCCGCGAAATGTACGGCGACACCGAACTGCTCGACTTACTGGTCCGGCCGGACGCCATTCCCTTGGGACTTCTCACAGTCGAAAAAGTCGGCAATCAATTCTTAGCTCCATCCAACAGCCTCGTGGATGAACCGGGCTTGGCAGAGGCGTAACAGGAGAAGAAATCATGCGTTTTCAATCTGAAGTCGTGGTCCAGGGCATGAAGCGTTCCAAGGGCGAGATGGATGGCGTCAAGTATGACTCCACCAAGTTCTACATCGATACCGACCTGGATGACCGCTCTGGCAACGCCAAGGGCAAGGCCACGACTGAATACTCTATGGGCACGTCGGAGGAGTTCGCCCTCTACGAAAAATTGCCGTTCCCTTTCAAGGCAGTGGGGTCATTTTCCCAAGTGACGACGGGCAAGGTTACGAAAATCGTCCTCGAACAGCTCCAGCCGGTTAAGGCTGCTTGATGTTTGCTCGGCGCTACATCGTCCAGGACCGGGAAAGCTGCCTGTTCCTCGGTTTCGAGGATGGTGACATTGCGCCGGTTCGCCTGGTTAAGCACGCGGTGAAATTTGAAACAGAAGAGGCCGCAATACTGACCGCACTCGGTATCTGCGATGCAGGCTACGTCCTCTTCTCCTTCTATGTCGACACGGAAGAGTAGGTAGCTCATGGCGACCTACAACTGTATCCCTTCCATTCAGACCGTTCCTCCTTGTCCCGCAGGAACCGCCCCTGACGTGACGGCGGTGGAATCCCCAAACCCGGTGGAGCGATACACGGGCCATTTTGACCATATCCCAGTGCAAGACGTGCTGGTGGGGATAGCCATGGTGGTCAGCCTGCTGCTCGGAATCATGGCAGGGAGGCGCTGAATGTCGATCTCGGTACTTTGGGTAGCTGCAGGCTGTTGCGGGGCTTGGGCCTTCGGCTTCCTCTTGGGCAAGGTGATCCGCCTTGTCGAAAATTTCTTTAACGATCCCGTTCTCTAGGAGCTTCAAATGAACAAGACTCTTAACGGCCTCCTGATCCGTGCTGGTGTTGTCGTCACTGGCGCCGTCACCTCGATCGCAGCCCATGCCACGTCCGTTCTGGACGCGGGCGCCAAGACGGCCATCACCACCGGCTTCACCGACATGAAGGACACCGCTCTGGACGTGGTTAGCACCTCCTGGCCCTACCTGCTCGGGATCATGGCCGTCATGTTTGGCCCGAAGATCGTCAAGCGCCTGGCCAAGTCGCTGTAACCGATCTTTCGCGCGCGAAAGTGCGGGGGCCTGGAGCCCCCGTTTTTGTTGGAGACATCCATGCGTATCGGATCAAAGATTGTCGTCTTCCTCGTGTCGATCAGCCTAGCGTTCAATACCTGGGCGTTTTGGCAATTCCTGGCTCCGGTTAGCACCGCGGTGATGTGGCTGGGGAGGGTGGCCGCGTCGAATCCGACCATGGCCCGGGCGGTGGAATGGTCCCTGACGGCCCACGGTGCCGCCGTAGGCTACTTCCTGTGGAAAAACAGTTCGGACACCTCGCCGGAGACCACAACCCCCGTCAAGGCTCGCCTGGTCATTCAGCCCAACACCACGGCCCAGCGGGACAACCCGGATACCACCAAGTGGGACAACCCGGCCAGCGGCCAAAGGGATCCGTCGCCGAAGGCGTCGATGCTGGCTAGCTCCATGTCGGACTATCCGCCGCAGAACGCGCCGATCTGCGACATCGTGCAGAAGGCCATTGGCACTCCATACGACACGTACTCATTCGCGTCGGGCTATACGAAAGTCACGTACCTTACCACGACCACCTATACAAATCCGGGCGCCCCGTACGGTCAGGCCGGGAGCTACACATGCAACGGGACCTTCTATTACCTGTGGTCGAAATCCTCGACTTTCACTCCCACGTGTCCGACCGGTTACACCCTATCGGGGACCGGCAGCAGCACCACATGTACGCTCACTGCGTCGCCCTCAACAATCCAGAAGCCATCAGGCAAGGTGCCGTGCGAGGTACTACAGAACGGTGACGGCACCTGGGACGTGGATTCGAGAAACCCGGAATGTGCCAGCTTAGCGTCCGCCCTGACAAAGAGTGCGGACGGCAAAACCCTTAGTTACAACAAGGGGGACGGCACCTATGACCAGGTGTCGAACAATTCGGACGGCTCCGAAACTCTTACGACCGGGAATCGGACGATCAACCTTGGGCCACCCGGAGCCGATGGAAACCGGACGATTACGGCCATCAGTGACAGCGGGCCAAGCTCGCCCGGCAGCGGTACCGGGGGCACCGGCAGCACAGGGGGTACGGGTACCGGCTCAGCAGTCTGTGGGGGGCTTGGCCTGCCGGCTTGCGCCACTTCGGTTGATGACTCCGGGTTCAACGGGAAGGATGCCACGGTGAATACCGCTGGAGATACGGCCAATGGCAAGCTGGACGACCGCCAAGCAGCGATCACAGGCTACAACGGGTCGGGGAATTTCGGCCTCGATGTTGCCTGGATGCCTTCGTTGCTGCCCGGAGCACCTGTTCAGTGCCAGGCGCTCAGATGGGAGCCGGCAATCAGCCATGGACCGTTGGCCGGTCATACTGGATCGGTTGACGTGGATTGGTGCGGCAAGCTCGATGTCATCCGGGAGTTTATTGCCTGGCTAGTCGGGATCGTGACCGTCCTAGCCATCGCCCGACTCTTCTTTAGCTCCAACGGCAATGCCGGCCGCCCTGCAGGTTAGGTCATTAGGGCGAAATCCAAAAACATTCGAAATGCCCCAAAGGACAGCTCATGCAATTGCTCTCTGCCTTTCTGACTGCGGCCTTCTCCAAGCTCTTCGAGTTCTTCGCCACCTATGTAGGCAAGAAGGTTGCCATCGGCGGCGCTGTGGTCGCCACCTCCCTGGTGCTCCTGACGGCCTTCTGGGTCGTCATAAGAGCCCTGGTCGCGGGCCTGATTCACCAGGTCAGCAATCCCCAGATGCTCATGGCCTTCTACGCCCTGTGGCCTTCCAATGCCGAGGCCTGCCTGTCGGCCTATTGGACGGCCCAGCTTATGGCCTTCGTCTATCGTGAGCATCGCGAGAACCTGCGGGCCATGGCTACGGTGAGCTGACATGACGGACGGAACCCTGCTCGGCGGCAAGCGCGGCCACGGGAAATCGCTGATCGCCACTGGCCGCATGCGGGAATACATGTGGTCTGGCCGGATGGTCGCCACTAACTTGAACCTCCGGGTCGAATACCTGGTGCCGCCCCGAAACAAAGTCCGGCCCTTCCGTTTGCCTGACTGGCCGACAGCCGCCGATCTGGAGGCACTCCCCTTGGGAAACCCCGGCCTCGAATGGCGAGAGGGAGAACCATACCCCGTGATCCGGGAGGACTATCCCTACACCGAAGAGGAAAACGGCCTCCTGGTCCTCGATGAGGTCGCCACCTTCCTGAACTCCCGCGAATGGCAGGACAAGGGGCGGCAAGCCCTCATCAACTGGTTCCTGCACTCCCGCAAGTACGGCTGGGACCTGCTGTTCCTCGCCCAGGCACCGAGCCTAGTGGATAAGCAGCTCCGGGACGCTCTGTTCGACCTGTTCGGGACCACGCGCCGGCTGGACAAGGTGCAGGTGCCCTTCTTCGGACGGATAGCGGCACTGATGGGCTTCAAGATGCGCCTCCCGAAATGGCACGTCGCGCACATCAAGTACGGTGCCCAGCAGGGGGCGCCGCTCTCCGAGTCAATCTGGATTCGGGGCCACGACCTGTACAAGGCGTACGACACGACGCAGAAGATCAACCCGGAGACCGGCGTCAAAGCAGGCGAGGGCTATCAATACCTCAGCGCCTGGGACTTGCGCGGTCGCCATATGACCTGGTGGGAAATGAACCGAAAAGCCATTCTCTTGTTCGTCTGCTTGGGGGTGCTCCTCGGCGCAGGACTGGACCGTTTCTTCCTGGCCACCAAGCCGACATCGCAAACCGTGGCGGCCACCGCCAAGATCGATGACAAATATGCTACCGGTGTCACCGGCAGTGGTTTCTATCGGGATGGCGCCTTGTACCGCGTCGTCCTTTCTGACGGTCGTACGGTCGTCGCCGACTCATTCCGGGAGACCTCCCAGGGTTGGCAGGCGAAGGTCGGGGACCTGTGGTATCGAGGGGAACGTTAATGAAACACCTATTGATGTCATTCCTGCTGCTGCCAGCCCTGGCCCAGGCCGAGCCACTGGCCCTGAACTTCAAGGCTGCCAAGGTCATGGACTTCGCAGAAGCCACGTACAAGGCCATCCTGAACAAGGATTACGTGATTTCGCCAGAGCTGATGGACATGGACAAGCGAGTCACCATCAGCATCAAACAGATCGAACGGTCCAAGCTGCCCCAGCTTCTGGGCGACGTGCTGGCCTCGGTCGGCGTGACGGCCCGGGAAGTGGGCGGCATCGTTCGCCTGGAGCGCGACCAGGCGACAGACAGTGGCGCCGCCCAGGTGCAGCCCACCCGCCAAGTGGCCGCTGCCGTGCCGTCTAGTGCCCAGGGTCTCGGGGGCCGCCCTCCGGAACCGGAAGAGTTCGAGATCTACCGGCCAAAGAATCGGACGGTCGAATATTTGCAAGCGCTTCTGCGTGCTGCGGGGCTCCAGGTCGGAATACCGGGGGGAGGCCAGGGTCAGCAGACCACTCAGGACGCCATGGTGATCGCCGGGAGCGAGGAGC
>DASRUX010000209.1:0-3333 GCA_035655235.1 Rhodocyclaceae bacterium
GCTCGCCAGGTAGTCTTCGTAACCGCCCAGGTAATCGACGATGACGCCGTCGGCCTTCACCTCGAAAACGCGGGTCGCCAGGGAGGACACGAACTCCCGGTCGTGGGAGACGAAGACCAGGGTGCCGGGGAACTTCTCCAGGCCGCTGTTGAGGGCCTCGATGGATTCCATGTCCAGGTGATTGGTGGGCTCGTCCATGATCAGGACGTTGCCCCGCTGCAGCATCAGCTTGCCGAACAGCATGCGGCCCTGCTCGCCGCCGGAAATCACCTTCACCGGCTTCTTGACCTCGTCACCCGAGAAGAGCAGCCGGCCAAGAGTGCCGCGGATCAGGGTTTCCACATCGCCGCCGTCGCCGGCCGAATCCCGGGCGTCCTGGGCGATCCAGTCGGTGAGGCTGATGTCGGACTGGAACAGGGCGCTGTGGTCCTGGGCGTAGTAGCCGGGCTTGGCCTTCTCCGCCCACTTGAGGGTGCCGAACTGGGGCTGCAGCTCGCCCATGAGGAGCTTCAAGAGGGTGGTCTTGCCGACGCCGTTCTCGCCGATGACGGCAATCTTCTCGCCGGCATTGATGGTGAAGGTCAGGTTGTTGAAGATCTTGCGGCCGGAACCCTCGTAGGCGAAGGCCAGGTTCTCGACCTCCACGGCCTGACGGTGCAGCTTTTCCTTCTCGTCGTACTCGAAGCGAATCCACGGGTACTGGCGGGAGGAAGGCTTCACGTCCTCGGGCTTGAGCTTGTCGATGAGCTTGAGGCGGCTAGTGGCCTGCTTGGCCTTGGAGGCGTTGGCCGAGAAGCGGCGGACGAAGGTCTGCAGCTCGGCGATCCGTTCCTTGGCCTTGGCGTTGGCCTGGGACTGGCGTTCCCGGGCCTGGGTCGAGGCTTCCATGAAGTCGTCGTAGTTGCCTGGGTAGAGGGTGATCTTGCCATAGTCCAGGTCGGCCATATGGGTACAGACCTGGTTCAGGAAGTGCCGGTCGTGGGAAATGATCACCATGGTCGATTCCCGGGCGTTCAGCACATCCTCCAGCCAGCGGATGGTGTTGATGTCCAGGTTGTTGGTCGGTTCGTCCAGGAGGAGGATGTCCGGGTTGGCGAACAGGGCCTGGCAGAGCAGCACCCGCAGCTTCCAGCCGGGGGCCACTTCCCGCATGGGGCCGTTGTGCTGCTCGGTGGGGATGCCCACGCCCAGCAGCAGTTCGCCGGCCCGGGATTCGGCGGTGTAGCCGTCGTACTCGGCGAAGTGGGATTCCAGCTCGGCGGCGCGCATGTAGTCGTCTTCGGTGGCCTCCGGGTTGGCGTAGATGGCGTCCCGTTCCTGCATGCAGGCCCACATCTCCTCGTGGCCCATCAGCACCACGTCCAGCACCCGCATGTCTTCGTAGGCAAACTGGTCCTGGCGCAGGTAGGCCATGCGTTCGTGCTTTTCCTTCGAGACATTGCCGGCGGAGGGCTCCAGGGCGCCGCACAGGATCTTCATGAAGGTGGACTTGCCGGCGCCGTTGGCGCCGATCAGGCCGTAGCGATAGCCTTCGCCGAACTTGACGTTGACGTTCTCGAAAAGGGGCTTGGCCCCGAACTGCATGGTGATGTTGGCTGCAACTAGCACTGTCGTAACTCTTTCCGGGCGCCGGAAACAAACCGGCAAAGGGCCGAATTGTACCTTCTTTCAAGGACATGCCGGGGATTTCCGGGGCTTTTAGAGGTTAGAATGCCGGCCTCGAAAGAAATCCATGAGCCATCCCTTCGATATCGCCCGCCTCGGACAGGTTTTCACCCCCCCCGCCATCGTGGACGCCATGCTGGCCCTGCGCCGCAACCCGGGCCGGGTGCTGGAGCCCTCGGCGGGCAACGGTGCCTTCTCCCGCCGCCTGCCGGACTGCGTCGCCATCGAGGCGGACGAGGGCCACGCCCCGGCGGGCGCCCTGGTCATGGACTTCTTCGCCTACCCGGAAAGGGAACGCTTCCAGACGGTCATCGGCAACCCGCCTTACGTGCGCTGCCAGGACATCCGGCCCAAGACCGCCCGGCTGCTGAAATCCGACCTCTTCGACGGCCGCTCCAACCTCTACCTCTTCTTCATCGAGAAGGCCGTGCGCCACCTGGAGCCCGGCGGCGAACTCATCTTCATCACCCCCCGGGATTTTCTCAAGGCCACCTCGGCGGTCGAACTCAACCGCTGGCTCTACCAGCAGGGCACCATCACCGACGCCATCGAACTGGGGGACACCCGCATCTTCAACGGCGCCGTGCCCAACTGCCTGATCTGGCGCTTCCAGCGGGGTGATTTCTCCCGCCGCACCCGCTACGCGGAAATCGGCACCGCTTCCGACCTCGCCGAAAGCCTTGCCGCGCCCCAATGGACGGAGCGGCATTTCATGGAAGTGGGCGGCCACTTGCTATTCACCCGGGCGGCCTATCCCCTGCGGGTCCATGATCTCTTTTCCGTCAAGGTGGGCGCCGTCTCCGGGGCCGACGACCTCTACGGCAGTCTCGGGGTCGCCAACCGGGAATTCGTCTGCTCCAAGACCGCCGCCACCGGCCGCACCCGCCCGATGCTCTGGCAGGCCCCGGGCAGCGCCGAGCCCCATCCGGCCCTCCTGCCCCACAAGGACAGGCTCATTGCCCGGCGCATCCGCCCCTTCGACGAGGGCAACTGGTGGCAATGGGGCCGGGCCTGCCCGGAAACCGACGCCCCGCGCCTCTACGTGAATCAGAAGACCCGCCGGGCGGCCCCCTTCTTCCTCCATCCCTGCCCTTACTTCGACGGCGCCATCATCGCCCTCTTCCCGACCGCTCCCGGCGTGGATATGGAAGCCCTGTGCGCCGCCATGAATGCCGTGGATTGGGCGGAACTGGGTTTCGTCTGCGACGGTCGATTCATCTTCTCCCAGCGCAGCCTGCAAAACGCCCCGCTACCCGAATCCTTCCGGGTCTTTTTGCCTCCCCCGGTGTAACATTGCCCGCCATAACACGCCCATAAGACACCGGAGAACAGCCCCATGGTGCCCAACCTCACCACCGCCCTCACCGGCCCCCTCCTGGAACTGGAACGCCGCTTCCTCGCCAGCTGTACCGAGATCGAGCAATGGTTGCGCAGCCAGTGGCTGGAACATACCCCGCCCTTCTATTCCTCCTGCGACCTGAGGAATTCCGGCTTCAAGCTGGCGCCGGTGGATACCAACCTCTTCCCCGGCGGCTTCAACAACCTCAACCCGGCCTTCCTGCCCCTGTGCGTCCAGGCGGCCATGGGCGCCATCGAGAAGTTCTGCCCGGAAGCCCGGAACCTGCTCCTCATTCCGGAAAACCACACCCGCAACCAGTTCTACCTGCA
>DASRUX010000210.1:0-25404 GCA_035655235.1 Rhodocyclaceae bacterium
GCAGGTATCGTGGGGCAGTCTAGTTCCAGCGTTAATGCTCTGAGTGGCGTTTCTGTAGCCACGACTTATGGTTTCGCGTCCAATCTTAGCGGCCTGACGGCGATTATGGATCTCAGTCCCGAGCTTACGCTCTCTGGCACCGCCAATACGATTTACCATTCCAAGGCGAATACCCCCGCCAACTGTAGCGTTACCTATACGCCTGCTACCGCTGGCGGTAACCCCGGGTACAGCAGTACTACTACGGGTTGTTAATTTTTCCGGGGCCATCCCCGGGAGTAAGCGCTGTGGCGCTTGCATTCCAAAGCCCGGGCGCAAGTCCGGGCTTTGTTTATGGAGATGATGGGTGCGTGAGCTTGGCTTTACCCTGGTGGAATTGATCATGGTGATCGTCATCGCCGGCATCCTGGCGGCGGTGGCCTTGCCGCGCTGGCGGGGCGAGACCGGTTTCGAGGAGCGCCAGTTCCGCGACGAGACCGTGGCGGCGCTGCGCCTGGGCCAGAAGTCTGCCATCGCCGCTCGGCGGTGCGTCTATGCCACCCTGACATCTGCGCGGGCCTCGTTCTCGATGGCATCGGACTATGCCGTGGCCGGTTGCGGTGGGCTGAGCACTTCAGCGCTGCTGGGGTCGAACGGAGCCCAACTCGTCGTGACCAGCGCCAGCGGTGCCACCTATTCCGGGCAGCCCGGTAGCCTGACTTTCGATCCGCTCGGCCGTCCGGACATTTCGGCAACCTTCACGGTCAACGGGCTCGCCAACTTGCCCATCCAGGTGGAAGCGGAAACGGGCTATGTCCATTAGCAAGGGCCTCCGCCGACAGTCCGGCGTTACCCTGGTCGAGCAGATCGTCTTCATCATCGTGGTATCCGTGGGGGTGATCGGGGTGCTGTCCACCCTCGGCCCTTCGTTGAAGTTCAGCGCCGACCCGCAACTCAGGAAGCAGCAGTTGGCCATCGCCGAGTCCCTCCTGGCCGAAATTCTTCACCAGCCTTTCACCTACTGCGATCCGGACGACCTGAATGCCATGAGCGCGACCAGCTCGGCGAGTTGTTCCGCCGGCATGGATCAGGACAACGGCGGCAGTCCCAATCCGTTGACGACGATCCCGGCGGGCATGGAGGCGCGCCTGTCTTCCACGGCACCCTTCGACAATGTCGCCGACTACGCGCTTTATACCCAGACTGGCGTTACCGGCCTGTCGAGCGCGGCGGTCAATGGCTACACTGCGACGGTGGCCGTCAGCCGTGCCGGTGCCATGTTTGCCGGACTGTCCGACTCGGCCGCCCTCAAAATCGATGTGACCGTCACCGGCAACGGCGCTGATCCGCTGACTCTGACCGGCTATCGTTTCCGCTATGCGCCCCGCTACTGACCGCTTCGCCCAGGCCGGCGTCACCCTGGTGGAGATGATCGTCTCCATCGTCATTGCCGGCATCCTCATCGCCCTGGTGGGCATGTTCGGCCGCTGGCAGATCCAGTCCTATTTCGATATCTCCAACCGGGCCGCCCTGGCCGACGCGGGGGATACCGCCCTGCGGCGCATTGCCCGGGAATTGCAATCGGCCCTGCCCAACAGCGTCCGCGTCAATACGGTCATCGACGACGGCAGTTCCGGCGACGGCTTATTGCTGGAATACGTGCCCATCGTCGATGCCGGCCGCTACCGGGCCGACTACACCTTGAGCGGCACCGGCAATCCCCTGGATTTCCTCAGTCCGACCGATACCTCCTTCGATGTCCTCGGCCCCGGGGTGAGCATCGCCAACGGGCAGTCCCTGGTGATCTACAACCTCGGGCAGCCCGGCTCCAATGTCTATGAGGGAACGTCCCGCCGGCTTCCCTCCGTTTCTGGAACCGCTCTAACGTCGGTGAGTTTTGCCAGCCCCCAGTTCCCGCTGGATTCACCCGCCCATCGTTTCCAGGTCGTCGGCCAGCCGGTGACCTTTGCCTGCGATCGTGCCGGCAGTCGGCTACTACGCTACACGAACTACGGCTTCTCCCAGAACCAGGCGGCCAGCGCCGCTGCCTTCACCGTTACGCCGTCGGTCCTGGTGGACCATGTGCAGGATTGCCAATTCATCTATACGCCGGGCGCCCTGCAGAGAAACGGCCTGGTTTCCATCTTCCTGACCCTGATGGAAAACGGTGAGAAGGTGGATCTGCTGCACCAAGTGGAAGTCCTGAATACGCCATGACCCGTACCTCCCTTTGCCCTTCCTCATCCCGGCAGCGTGGCGTATCGGTGATCACTGCCGTCTTCCTGTTGCTGCTTCTGGCCGGGCTGGCGGCCCTCATGGCCAACGTCATCTCCACCGCCCACACGACTTCGGCCGAGGATGTGCAGGGGGAGCGGGCTTACCAGGCGGCGCGGGCCGGGGTGGAGTGGGGGCTTTACAGGGTTCTGGAGAACAACGATGCGCAAACGCCTCTGGTCCCGGACGGTTCCTGCAACCCGCCGGTGAGTCCGATCCAACTCAACGGCTGCCCGGCGACCGACTTTCCGGTGGCCAATCTGGACGGCCATCAAGTGAATTTCAACTGTGAGCAGTACCCCTCCGGTGCTGGGGCGTACTACCAGGAAGGGTGCCGCGTCATCCGCCTTTTCCGGCTGACGGCGAGGGCGACCGCTCCCGGACCGAATGGTTTGACAATTGAGCGGGAAGTCCAGGTCACGGCGGAAAAATGCCTTGATGCCACCACCGGTCGCGACTGTTGAGTGGGGCAGCGTTCCTGAAACCAGGGGAGAACAAAAATGAATGATCGGTCGATGGTGAATCCGGGGCGCTGGTGGGCTTTTCTCTGGATGGTCGTGTCCGTTCTGTTCTTCTTCGGGCTGCAGTCGCCGGCAAGGGCCGATATCACCTTCCTCGGCGCCTCCAGCGCCATCGGAACGAGTTCGCCCGCCATTTCCTATCGGGGCGTGGGTGCCGAGAGTTCCGGAGTGACGACCGCCACTCCAGACCTGCCGACCGGCTGGCAGCCAGGGGACCTTCATGTGATGCTGGTAACGGCCCAGGCCGATGTCATCACTAGGATAGCGACCCCCACCGGCTGGAACCTGGTTTGGTCAAGCAGCCTCAACAACGAGTATGGGGCGGTATTCTGGCGCATCGCCCAGGCCGGTGATACGGCGCCTTCGGTGACGAGTACCCGGAACCGGGGCATCCTTGCCCGGGTCATGGGCTTCTACGGTGCCGACCAGACGAATCCGATCGATGTCTGGAACTACAACTACTCAACGGGAAGCACGCTGACCTTCAATTCCACGACGACCTGGAACGACAATGAAATGCTCCTGATTTCCGGGCATTGGGCGCCCAATGGCCACACGACGGCCTACACCTCCGTCGGTTGGCCGACCTGGACGCCCCCTGGCGGCTCATGGAACCAATCCTTCTTCAGCTATAACAATGGTATTGCCTACACTTCCGGAGGGGGCGGGACTTACCGGACTGGCCTGACCGCCTTTTACGCCCCGATGGCCACGGCGGGCAATACCTCGGGCTTCAATTCCCAGTTGATCCCCAGCAACAACGCTTACAACTACGGCGCCCTGCTGGCGATCCGGCCGGCCTTGAACCAGAGCATCACCTTGACGCCTCCCGCCGGTTCCGCGGGGGATGTCCTGATGGCCTCCATCTCGGTCCGCCATTACCAGGCGACCGTGACGCCGCCGGCCGGCTGGAACCTGGTCCAGGATACGCCCCAGTCCAACGGCGCTGCCACCTGCCTCAACGGCACCACCCAGGGTATTCGCACGCTCACTTACTACAAGGTGGCGGGAGCCTCCGAAGCGCCCGCGACCTGGAGCTATTCCTCGGCCTGCGACGACGATGGCTTCGCGGCCGGCGGGATGCTGCGTTTCTCCGGTGTCGATGCCACCAATCCCATAGTGACATCCGCGGAGGCGACGACGCCTTTCGCGCTCACCCACCAGGCACCGGCCGTCACGCCGGGGATTGCCAACACCATGCTGGTCACGGTTCATTCCTATGGAAGTTCCAGATCCTGGAATGCGGGCTACGCCGGGGTCAGCACCATGTCCGAACGGGTCGACCAGCGCTCCTACGGTTACGACAGCGCCCTGGGAACCACCCTCAGCGTCTATACCGAGGCCATCCCGGGCACGACCAGCACCGGAACCCGGACCGCCCAAGGCGTGGGGGATGCGGACAACGGCGCCACCCATAGCCTGCTCCTGCGTCCTGCCCAGAATCTCGACCATGTCCAGATCGAGCATGACGGAGCAGCGACGGATTGCGTCAGCGAAACCGTCACCATCCGGGCCTGCCAGACTTCCGACTGTTCGGTGCTGTACACCGCCGGAGTGTCGGGTACCGTGTCCTTGAGCGGCGGCAGTACCAACGTGCCCTTCACCATTGCGAGCGGCGCAGCCACGACGACGGCCAAGGTGAATGCTTCCGCCGGAACCCAGACCCTGAGCGGGGCAACGAGCTCTCCTGCGGTCACCACGGCCCGCTGCTACAACGGCACGACCCAGACCTGCACCATGACCGTTGCCGCCTGCGCAGGGGCGACTTGCGGTACGGGGACGATCACGGGGACGGTCAATACCTACTATCCTCCGGCCTCCATTCCGACCACCGTGGCCGCCGGTTCCACCACCCTGGCCCTGGGCAGCGCCAGCGGCGCCGCGGGCAATCTGGCTGCGGGCGACATGATCCTCATCATGCAGATGCAGGATGCTTCCATCGACGTGACCAACGGCTCCAGCTATGGCGCCGCCAGCGCGGTCAATGCCGGCAAGTACGAGTATGCGAAAGTGGCTTCGGTGCTGGACAACACCATCACCCTGTCGGCTCCCCTGACAAACAGCTATACCGCCCAGGCCTACAGCGCTACCAGCGGCCAGAAAACCTTCCAGGTGATCCGCGTGCCGTCGTACTCGTCGGCGACTTTGGGTTCGCCCACCGCCAAGGGATGGGATGGCAGTACGGGTGGCGTGCTGGCGTTCGATGTCAGCGGCACCTTGACCCTGGCCGGCGGGACGGCCGATGTCAGTGGCAAGGGGTTCCGGGGGGGCGGCAGCCGTACGCTGGGCGGGGGGGCGGGTGCTGATACCGACTACCGTACCAGCGCCTCGGTGAACAACAACGGCGGCAAGGGCGAGGGCATTGCAGGCACGCCCAGCGATGTCTATAACATTACGACCAACGCCGTCGACCCGGCCGGGAGCGAAGGCTATCCGAATGGCAGCCGCGCCCGGGGGGCTCCGGCCAATGCCGGCGGTGGGGGCACCGATGGCAACCCGTCGGCCAACGACCAGAATACCGGCGGCGGCGGCGGAGCCAACGGCGGGGCGGGCGGTCAAGGGGGCATTGCCTGGTGCCCGACCTTCAACGCTTCCAGCCCGCCAAACTACGGCTGCGATCCCTCTGGCGGCCTGGGAGGCAAGGTGGTGTCCGCCTTGGCGCCGGGGCAACTGACCATGGGCGGCGGCGGCGGCGGGGCGACCACCAATAACGGAACGGGGTCGGGCGCCTGCGGTACCAATGGCGCCTGCAGTAGCGGCGCGGCCGGGGGCGGCATCATCATGGTGCGGGCGGCGACTTTCTCCGGCAGCGGTACTTTCAGCGCCAAGGGTGCCGACGGCAGCAATCTGGTAGGGAATGACGGCAGCGGCGGCGGCGGGGCAGGCGGGGCGGTACTTCTCTTCGCCAATACCCATACCGGGGGCAGCGTCACGGTCAACATCCAGGGGGGCGCCGGCGGTACCAACCTGCTTCCGCCTACTTGGTCTTCCGGCCCTCACGGTCCCGGGGGGGGCGGCGGTGGCGGGTATGGAGTCACGGCCGGCAGCATCTCGGTGGGCGCCTGCAACCGGGATGGGGGCTTGGCGGGCAATACCTATAACAACGGTACCTTCTTCGGACACTATGGCGCGACCGCCGGCAGCCTGGGGCAGTGCGTGTCGACGCTGACCGAAAGCCAGGTGGTTGGAACGGCTCTCCGCTTCGGCCCCTGCGGCAGTCCCCTGGACCACTATGCCATCAGCTATCCCCTGGGAGCGCCCGGCCTGACCTGCGAGGCCCTTGCCGTGCGGATCTCCGGCCACGACGTTAATCACATGGCAGTGGCACCGGGCGGCTCGACCATTACCCTGTCGACTACCAAGACCGTGGGGGGATGGAGTCTCAAGACCGGCCTCGGCGCCTTCGATGCGGCGAACAGTCGTTATACCTTCAACGGATCGGAAACCTTCGTCGAGTTCTGGCTGACCCAGACCACGCCGCTGACCGACATCGACATCAATGTCACCGACGGGGTCAAGACCGACATCCGCTGCGCCTCCGGCTGTGCCGGCACCGAGGATGACCGTGCCCAGTTCGTCAACACCGCCTTCCGCTTCTACTCGGATACGGCGGGCACCGTGGCGAGCATCGGGACCCAGACGGCCGGCGTGGAATCGGCGACCTACTATCTGCGGGCCATTCGGACGGACACCAGCACCGGCGCGTGCACGGGAGCACTCCAGAACCAATCGGCGGCCATCGACCTGGGCTATCAGTGCAACGATCCCACCACCTGCTATACCCCCGGCCTTCTGGAAACGGCCCCGACCTGCGGAAGCAGCAGCGGTTACCTGTGTTTCACGCCCTATAACGGCGCATCCGCCCAGGCACAGGTGCCCCTGGCGGCCAACGACAACGGCAGCACCTCGGGCAAGGCCAGCGTGACGATGTACTTCAACGCCACCGGTTACGCACCCTTCACCTTCAACTTCAAGGATGTCGGCCAGATATCCCTGCTCGCCAGCAAGACCCTGGCGGCGGACGGCACCAAGACCCCGCCGGTCACTGCCGCGACCTTGACCGGCAGTACCAATGGTTTCGTGGTCAAGCCCTACGATTTCCTGGTGGTGCCTTGCACTGGCTCCACGCCCTGCACCACGGTCCCGGTGGACCCGGGGCTGACGGGAGGGGGCGGCATCTTCGCCAAGGCAGGAGATCCCTTCTCCGCCACGGTGACCGCTAGGGCTTTGGGAGGAACGGCGACCCCCAGTTTTGGCCGCGGCACCAACAACGGAACGGAAACCGTCGACTTCTCCTATATCCTCATGGCGCCCAAGAACATGTGTTCGTCCGGGACGGCCGATTGCCCGGCGACCCTGGACAAGACGACGCCCCTTTACCGCAGCGGCTTCACCAAGGGCATCGCCTCGGTGAGCGACCTCTCCTGGAGCGAGGTCGGAGTGATGCAGCTGAAGGCGACCAATTCGACTTTCCTGGGCAATAGCCTGACCACGACCGGCTCGTCAGGTAACCTGGGGCGCTTCACTCCCCATCATTTCGGGGTGACGGGGACGGTACAGACCCGGAGCGACCTTTTGCCGGCGACCGGCTCGATTTTCACCTACATGGGCGAACCGATGAGGCTGACCCTGGCGGTGACTGCCTACAATGCCAATCATTCTCCCTCCCCCGGCATCACCCAGAACTACGCAGGGGCCTTCGCCAAGCTGAACGCGGCGGATATGGGCACCGGGAATGGCTGGTTCAACACCGGCTGCACCTTGACGACGGAGTGCTTCGGATTGGGAGCGGTCAACGACGTGGCGGCCGGCAAGCTCGGCCTCACCGATCGGCTGGTGATTGAAACGGCCTCCAGTTCGGGAAGCGCCGTTCCGGCCAGTGCGTGGCTCTCCGGCGTGGGGGCTTTCACCGTGTTCCTCTCCGTCGCCAAGCCGACTACCTCGGTGCCGGACGCCACTTGGGGGCCCTATAGGATATTGAGGTTCGGCGCCTTGCCTCGTGACAGCGATGGCGTGACCTTGCCGGGAGTGTTATCGGTGTCGACCGACACGGCCCACCAGATCGACCTGGATGCGGCTGCGGCCATCAGCAAGCCTTTCGGCAATCCGGACGGGACAAACGAGCGTCGGCTGCTATTTACGACCGATGTCCGCCTTGGCCGCTTCTATCTCGGCAATGCCTTCGGCTCCGAGTATCTGCCCCTGAAAGTGCCGGCCGATGCGCAGTACTGGGTCGGCGGCGGCTGGGTACACAACTCGGACGATAGCCTCACGACCCTGACGGTTCCGACCAAGACCACCGGCGGTAACGGCGGCCTCAGTTTCCCGGCTACAAATCCGCGCAGCGTTCTGGTGGAGGGGGATGTGATTGCCCGCATGGGCACCGCTTCTCCGGTCAGCGGTGCCACCAGCGGGACGGCGAAGCTGCTGAATGGCGATGCGTGGCTTTGGCTCACCGGGCCGACCAGCGCCAGCAAGGGGCCGGGTGCCGGGAAGTATGGATATGTGGACGTCATCGCATCCAAGCTCGGGATACCGTCCTATCTGAATATGCCCGGCAATGTCCGGGTCTGCTTCGGAACTTGCGGCCCGCGTTCGCCGATCATCTATCTTCGTGAGAGATATTGAGAAGGGTGGCGATGAGCGCCAAGAGTTAAATTAGGCATAACAAAACGGAGCCCCTCTCCGGGGATGTCATCTGGGCGTTGTGGAATTGCTCGAGTCTGTGTGATTGTTGGGGAAAACCGTTGAAATTTAATGTGTTGCGGGATATCCTTAAAACCAAACTTAAGTTGGTGATTCAATGCTGCCGTTAGTGCGGGGGAAAATGACTCAGGGATGGATGGCGGTGGTGCGCTATGGCAAGCGCATCGACCTTGCCCATGTCGTCCGGTCGGGGGGCGGTCGGCCCGAGATTCGCCTCCTGGATTCGTTCCAAGTCGAGGCTGGCGAGGCTGACGCCCTGGAACGCCTCCGGGCGGCCCGCAACTTGAAGTCCTTCCACTGCCTCACCCTGTTGGCGGAGGGCGATTACCGTCTGCTCCAGATCGACGCTCCCTCCGTGCCCCAGGAAGAACGCGTGCAAGCGGCCCGTTGGCGCCTCAAGGACATGGTCGATTTTCCGGTAGAGGATGCGGCCATCGGGCTGTTGGATATCCCGGCCAAGGATAGCGGGGTTGGCCGCCAGCCGACAGCCTTTGCCGTCGTTGCTTCCTCCCGGGTGGTGGGAGAGTGCATGGGGCTGTTCGCCGGGGCCAAGGTGCCCCTCGACGCCATCGATATTCCGGAACTCGCCCAACGCAACGTCGCCGCCCTTTTCGAGGAACCCAATCGGGGGCTGGCCTTCCTGGGCCTCGCCAGTGGCGATGGGCTGCTGACCATCACCTATGGCGGCGAACTCTACCTGGCTCGCCGCATCGAGGTGTCGATCAAGGCCCTGGCCGAAGCCGACGGCGAACGGCGGCAGATGCTCCTCGAAAGGCTCGTCCTGGAGTTGCAGCGCACCCTGGATAATTTCGACCGCCAGTTCAACTTCATTTCCGTGGCCCGCCTGGTGGTGGCCTGCGAGGGTGCGGTCGATGGCCTGATGGAGGCCCTGCGGGAGAATCTCTACGTCCCGGTGGCGGCCATGGATCTGTCCGCCGTGGCCGACTTTCCAACCATCCCCGAACTGAAGAACCTCGAGCGCCAGGCCCAGTGCCTGCGTTCCATCGGCGCCGCCCTGCGGGACGAGGCAGCATGAGCCAGCAGATCAACCTTATCCTTCCGGAACTCCGCCCTCGGCACGACTGGCTGGCTTTCCCCTCGGTGGTGGGCATGGCCGCCTTCGGACTGGCCATCATGGCCATTGCCGCCGGCTGGGGCTATTTCCGGGTGCAGACGCTGACGGCGGCTCAGGTCCAGCTGGATGGCGAAACCAAGGGCCTTCAGCAGCAGGTGCAGAGCCTTAGCCAGCTGATCGCCAGCCGGAAGGGAAATCCTGCCTTGCAGGACGAAATCGACAGTTTGAAAGACATGTTGCAGCAGCGGGACGCCATCCTTGCGGTGGTGGAGGCCGGCAAACTGAATCCCGGTGCCGGCTATGCCGAGGTGATGCGCGGCTTCGCCCGGCAGACCATGGATGGACTGTGGCTGACGGAGTTTTCCTTGTCGGGGAACGATGCCAAGATTCGCGGCCGTCTATCCGACCCCTCCCTGCTGCCCTTGTACATCCGGCGTTTGAATGGCGAGAGTGTTTTCCAGGGACGGAGGTTCGCGGCCCTCAACATGTCCGCCGGCCTTTCAGGCACCGCGGAGGCCGCGCCGCGCTACACGGAATTCGTCCTGACCAGCGACCCGGTCAACCAGGAAAGCAAGAAACCATGAGCGGCCTGCGGCAAATCTGGAACAAGATGGCTGGGCGTTATGCGGCTTTCTCCCTGCGGGAAAGACGCTTGATCGCGGCGGCTCTCGTGCTCGGGCCGGTCATGGCCGGTTACACCCTGCTGGTGGAGCCTCTGTCGATCCGAACCAAGAGCCTCCAGCGGACGATCGACCAGCAGCGCGTGACGATGGACGATCTGTCTTCCCAGTTGTCGGCCTTGCAGGCCCAGAGCCAGATGGACCCCGATGCCGCCCGCAAGGCCGAACTTGCGGCATTGCAGAAGCAACTGGGGGCCGTGGATGAGCGCCTGAAGAAGCTGCAGGACTCCCTGGTGCCCCCCGCTGAAATGAATGCGCTTCTGGAGCGCCTGCTTGCCAGGCATTCCGGTATTCACCTGGTCACCCTGAAGACTCTGCCGCCGGAGAGCATCCTCGGCGCCAAAGCCGTAGCCGATGGAAAGCCGGTATCCGTCCCGGATTTCAACGTTTATCGGCATGGCGTGGAATTGCAGCTGGAGGGCAGCTACCCGGAAATGCTGTCTTACCTTAGCCAACTTGAGAAAGCCGACAAGAAAATCTTGTGGGGTTCGCTTAACTTCTCGGTGGTTGAACATCCCAAAGCCAGGATGACCATCACCGTCCACACCCTGGGGGCCGACAAGGCATGGCTGGCTCTATGAAGACTGCAACCATTCTCTTCCTGGGGCTTCTGGCGGGGGTATCCGCCGTATCGGCGCAGGAAGGGGCACCCTTGCCGGACCCGACCCGGCCGCCCGGGGGGATGCTGTCCGGAGGCGGCGTTGAGGGTGGTGCCGAGGCGGGAATGCGCCTGCAGTCCGTCCTGACCAAGGGGGACAGGCCGACGGCCATTATCAGCGGGCAGGTCGTGCGCGTCGGAGAAAAAGTGGGAGAGGCGCGACTGGTTCGCGTGACTGAAAATGAAGCGGTGTTACGGGGCCCCGGAGGGGTGGAACGCCTGTTTCTTGTTCCCGAAGTGAGCAAGAAATATGTGGTTCCAAAGGCCGCAGTCAAAGAAAACGAAAAAAGGAAAAAGCCATGAGAACAGCCTGGATCGCCCTGATTGGGGCCATCCTGCTATCCGGGTGCGATAGCCTGCAAATGCGTTCCGGCGACGCCTACGATCGCATCGGCCAGGAGCTGAAGGGAGCAGCGGACAGCAAGCACCGTGCAGCGCCGTCGTCCGACGCGGTCGGCAAGGCGATGATGCCGCCGATTCAACTGGAGGATACGGTCGCAGCGGCCAAGCCTGAGCCGCGCTTCGACCTGGCGGTGAACAATGCGCCGGCTTCCCAGGTCTTCATGGCCCTGGTGGCCGGAACCCGTTACAGCATGTTGTTCCCCCCGGAGCTGTCCGGGAATGTGACCCTGAACCTCAAGAGCGTCACCGTGCGGGAGGCCCTGGACGCCATCCGGGAAATCTACGGCTACGACTACAAGATCCAGGGCAGCCGGATCATCATCCAGCCCAATACCATGCAGTCGCGCATCTTCCAGATCAACTACCTGGCCGGCCGGCGCCAGGGGACGAGCGACATGCGCATTACTTCCACTTCCCCGACCACTACGCCCGCAGCCGGAACGGCCGGTGCCACTGGCGTACCGGGGGCAACGGGAGCAACGGGGACGCCAACGCCGGGCGGCGTGACCACCAGCGCTGCCGATTCAAGCCGGGTCCGGACCTTCTCGGACAACGACTTCTGGAAGGATCTGCTGACCGCCCTCAATACCATCATCGGCAATGGAGAAGGGCGTAGCGTCATCCTCAATTCCATGTCCGGGGTGGTGCTGGTCAAGGCGATGCCCTCCGAACTGCGGGCGGTGGAGAGCTACCTCAAGGCGACCCAGCTGATGGTTGAGCGCCAGGTGATGCTGGAGGCCAAGGTGCTGGAGGTATCCCTGAACGAATCCTTCCAGACCGGCGTGAATTGGGCCAAGTTCAGCGGCAACGATCAGCGCTGGGCCGTCGGCGTGGCCGGTTCGTCAGCCGGGTTGAGCGGTGGCAGGGCGGCGATCGGCGCGGGAGTTCCCGGAGGCGGCGATATCGCCTCCATGCCGGGCAAGGGTGGAACCCTGGTGTCAAATGCCACCAAGGGTTTTTTTGGTTTGGCTTTCCAGTCCAAGGACTTTTCTTCCATCCTTTCTTTCCTGGAAACCCAAGGGGACCTTCAAGTCCTGTCCAGCCCCCGCATTTCTACCTTGAACAACCAGAAGGCCGTCTTGAAGGTGGGGGCGGATGATTACTACGTGACCAACATCTCCGCATCGACCACGGCCAGTACCACCGGTACCGTGACGACGCCTACCATCACCCTGCAACCCTTCTTCTCGGGCATCGCCCTGGATGTGACGCCGCAGATCGACGACCTGGGCAACATCATCCTCCACGTCCATCCCGTGGTGACGGTGGTTGAAGAGAAGAAGAAGCTCATCCAACTCGGCACCCTGGGCGGGGACATGACCCTTCCCCTGGCTTCCAGCTCCATCAACGAGACCGACGCCATCGTGCGCGTCCAGGACGGCCACATCGCGGCCATCGGCGGCCTCATGAAGCAGCGGCAGTCCCGGGAACGCGACGGTTTGCCTGGGGTCAGCCGGGATCCGCTCCTGGGAACCATCTTCGGCCAGAAGTCGACCGCCAATACCAAGCAGGAACTGGTGATCCTCATCAAGGCGACGGTCATTCAGAATGAGGAATCCTGGCGGCAGGATGTCATCGATGCGCAAGAGCGCATCCAGGCCCTGGATCCGCGCAAGGCGGCCGCCTTTCCGCAATAGCCGCTGACCACGCGAGGCGGCCGTGTATCTTGAGCACTTCGGGCTGACCGAACTCCCTTTCGGGATCACGCCCGACACGGCCTATGCCTTCACCACCCGAAGCCACCAGGAAGGGTTGAATACCCTCCTGGTTGCCCTCGGCAGCGGGGAAGGCTTCATCAAGATCACCGGCGAAGTCGGGACCGGCAAGACGCTCCTCTGCCGGCGCCTGCTCCAGGCCTTGCCCAAGAATGCGGTCACCGCCTACCTGCCCAATCCTTTCGTTTCGCCGCGTACCCTCATGCTGGCGATTGCCGAGGAATTGGGCCTGGCGGTCATGCCCAGCACGGATGACTACTACCTTTTGCAACGGATAAACCACGCCCTGCTGGAAACAGCAGCGGCTGGGCGCAGCGTGGTGCTCTGCATCGACGAGGCTCAGGCCATGCCTATCGAGACTCTGGAAGCCCTGCGCCTGGTGTCCAACCTGGAAACCGAGAAGCGCAAGCTGCTCCAGATCGTCCTGTTCGGCCAGCCCGAGCTGGATGAAAAGCTCTCGCACCCTTCCGTACGCCAACTTCTCCAGCGCATCGCCTTCCACTACCGTTTGCAGGGGCTGTCCAAGGAGGAGATTTCCTTCTACGTGGCCCACCGGCTGCGGGTTGCCGGCTACCGCAATGAGGATTTGTTCCGGGAGGGGGCCGTCCGTGCGCTCTATCAGGCCAGCGGCGGCACGCCTCGCCTGGTCAATATCCTTGCCCACAAGGCCTTGTTGGCCGTGTTCGGGGAAGGCAAACATGCGGTGAAACGGCACCATGTCCGGCAGGCGGCCAGGGACACGGAAGGGGCCCGATCCGTGGGGTGGTGGTGAGATGAGCCTGATCAACGAAATGCTCCGCGACCTGGAGTCGCGCCGGGCGGCCGAACTCGGCAAGCAGGATATGCAGCGGGAGGTTCGTCCCCTGCCTCGTGTGCCAAGAGAAGGCAGGAAGATGATGGCGGTCGCCCTGGCCGGAAGCATCGTGGCGGTGGCTGCCGGTGCCGGCCTGTGGGCGTGGCGTTCCGATCTTCTCTCCAGCCAACCGGCCATGCGGGAACAGTCTGCAAACGTCCCGCCGGTAGCGAGCGCCTCCGGGCCTTCACCGCAGCCGGCGGAGGTTTCTCCTGCAGCCGTTGCCGAAGCGCTAAGGATGGCTGAAGGGGAAAACCGGCCGGCCGTGTCCACTCGGAACTCATCGCAGGGCCTAGCGCTGTCCTTGGCGGAAACCATGACCCTTCCCCAGCCGAGGTCCGACAAGGGCGAAGCCCAGCCGAAGGATGAGCCCACGTCGCCGGTGACGGTGAAGGCCCAGGCCGGCAACGTACCCCAAGCGACGCCGCCAAAGCCGACGGCGGCCATGGCCCCAGCCAATGTCCAGCCGGGCAATATCGAAAAGACCCAGATACTCGCCACCCCGCGGGAGCGGGCGGATGCCGAATTCCGACGCGCCCAGGCAATGATTGCGGCCGGCGGCGCCCAGGCGGCGGTCGACGCCCTGCAGGGGGCGCTGCGGCAGGACCCCAGCTACAGTCCCGCTCGGCAGTTGCTGCTCAGGTTGCTATTGGAGTCCCGCCGCATCGACGATGCCATGGCGCTGCTCCAGGATGGCCTGGAAAGCCAGCCGGGTCAGGTGGGCTGGGCGATGTCCCTGGCCCGCCTGCAGGTGGAGCGGGGCGACCTCGCCGCCGGGGAGCGGACCCTTTCCCGCTCCCGGCCCTATGCCGGTTCCAGTCCCGAGTTCCTGGGGTTCCATGGCTATGTGCTGCAGCGTCTCGGGCAACACAAGGAATCGGCAGAACAGTATCTGCTGGCTGCCCGGCTGGCGCCGTCGGACGGACGCTGGTGGTTCGGTGTTGGCCAAGCCTTGGAGTCCGAAGGGCGCTCGGAGGAGGCCCGGGGGGCATATCGCCGGGCCGTCGAGGCGGGTAACCTCAGCGCTGATTTGCTGGCGCTTGCTGAACAGAAGAGCCGCTAACCGGGGCAGCAATACCGGGGGCTGTCGGGAAATCCGCAACCAGGCGGGCAACGGCCGGGTCCGTCAGGGCAAGCTTCTTCCATTGCGCCAATACCAGGGGCGCAGTGTCCGGGTAAGAAGCGACTGCCAGCTTCAGGGCTTGGCGACTGTCCTCATCCTTACCTGCCAAGGCCAATAGATGCGCGCACTTGAAGACGATTTCCCGGCTGGCAGAGAAGTGTTGGGCACGCTCGCAATTTTGCAGCTTGATGTCCAGGGCGTTCCTGTCGACCGGCATGATGTTGGCGACGGCGAAGTCCACATAGGGCCTCAAGAGGGACTCGTCGGCCAACTGGCGTAGTGCCTGCTCCGTCTTTTCCTGCCTCTCGGCGGGGGAGCTTGCCGCGATGCGGCCGTTGAGCGCGTCTTCAAGCAGGCCGTAGTCCCGGTAGAGATTGTTGAGGGCCAGCCCGCTCAGGACCAGGAATGCAGCCAGGATGTAGGGAGCCGCGCGGCCCACTTGGAGGACGTGGTTGCTCGGGCTGGCAGCGCCGGCGACGAGTGCAGCGATTGCGAGGAAGAAGCCGTACCAGAGCGGGTATTCGAGGTTCGCGTGGATTCCGAGGACCATCGCGACGGCGCCGACCCACCAGATTTGGGGCGTGAGATGGGTGCGGACAATGCCAAGTGCCCAGCGGGCGCTGAACACCAGCAACAACGCTCCGGCCGCCATTCCCATTTCCACCAGGAGCTGGAGGAGTATGTTGTGGGCGTTTTCCGGCAGGCCGGGGAGGTGGAACGGCATGACATTGAAAACATGCAGGTGGAAATACCGGGTGTATTGCCCGAATCCGACGCCCAACCACGGGTTTTCCAAGAAACCATCAACCGCCATGCGCCACAAGACGACGCGGATGGGGTCGTATGACTGCTCCGCCATCCTCGTCCCGGAAGTGACGACATTCCAAAGGTCCTTGGTCTCGTTGAACAGCACCTGGAACAACACGCTGCCGACCAGAACGCCGATGCTCCAGTTGCGAAGCGTCTTGGCTGGCAAATCGCTCGCCTTCCAGGTCCAAACCAAGGACATGGCCATCAGGGCCGCGCCATACAGCCAGATCGAGCGGGAGCCGGAGAGCACGCCGAAGGGCAGGAGAATCGAGAGGCCAAGCACGGCGGAAGCATTGCCGAGAAGACCGCGGCCCCGGAGATAGATGACGGAAGCCACGCCTACCCAGAGATAGTCCGCGAAATTGTTGGGCTGGGCCAGATTCCCCCGCAGCCCGCCGGGAATGGCCGGGAAAAACCAAGGCATACGCGCCATGCCCGCCAGTTGGACGGCGCCGGTCAGCGACTCAAGGAGGGTACCGATGACCAGGGCGGTGGCGAGCACATCGACCACGGTGGTTAGCCCGACAGTCTTGGCCAAATGGCGGCCGAGGATGATGAGAAAAATGGTCCACACCATGTAGACGCCGAACATGAGCAACCGGTCGGTGAGGGGCTCGGTGTGAAAGAGCCACTGGATGACGGCGATCAGCATCAGTCCCACGGGCAGCAGAGCGATATCCGGCACCTCCAAGGGGGCGCCCTGGGGGCGGCGAAGCAGGGCGGTCAGTGCGATGAGACTGAAGGCCGCAGCCACCCATTCCTGGAAGAAACTCGGAATCGGATGGTAGTGGTGCGCCATGAGGAACGGGATTGTCGCCATGAGGGCGATGGCGCCCAGGCAAATCCGCAGATGCAGGGTCTTGATATCGATCGACATGGGGCGGGATTATCTCAGTTCCGCACGGCGCGGGCGACGGCGGCAACGTCGACAGTGGCGGCGCCGTGCAGCTTCAGGATGCGGGCGCATTCATTCAGGGTCGCGCCAGAAGTCATGACGTCATCCAGCAGGAGTAGGCGCTGCTCGGACAGGTCGGCGATGCACTCGAAAATGCCGCGGACGTTCGCGGCCCGCGCGTCCAGCGGCAATCGGGCCTGGGGAAGGCTGGGGCGCCACCGGCGGCAACGATCGATATCCACTGGGATGCGCAGGATGCGGCCAACCGTCCGCGCTATCTCGGTTGCCTGGTTGAAGCCGCGTTCCCGGAGCCGGTCGGGATGGAGCGGCATGGGGATGATCCGGTCGAATGGCAGGCCTTCCAGCAGCGGGGCAAGTCGACAGCCGAACCATTCGGCCAAGGACAGCCGACCCTCGTACTTGAGGGTATGGACCAGCCGATCCACGGGAAAAGCGTAGCGGAACAGCGCGGTAGTAGAGTCGAAATGGGGCGGCGCGCGCAGGCAGTGCCCGCAGGTGCAACCATCGGAAACCGGCTCCCCACAGCGGGGGCAGCACTGGGTTGAAAGCCTCGGAAGGTCCAACTCGCAGGCGCTGCACAGCAGGTCATCGGAGTTCCCTCCGCACAGCACGCAGGCGTTGGGCAGGCAGCGACGCAGTCCTTTTCGGCAGAGCTCAAGGAGGGCTTGGGGTAGAATTGACATCCGCTCCGACCTGCTCAATAATTCATAATTACGGATTCTTTCCGCCCGCAGCTATTCGTGCATTCCCCAACAAGGTTTTCAGACATGCAAGCTTCCTCCCTCGCCGCTGTTCCCGCATCTTCGACCTCCGTTTCCAAGTGGACCACGGAGAGCGTCCTGGCCCTGTATGAACTGCCGTTCATGGATCTCGTGTGGAAGGCCCAGGAAGTGCATCGGCAGAATTTCGATGCCAACGCCATTCAACGCTCGACCCTGCTTTCGGTCAAGACCGGCGGCTGCTCGGAGGATTGCAGCTATTGTTCCCAGTCCGCTCGCCACAAGAATGCGGGCGTGGAGCGGGAAAAGCTGATGCCGGTGGATCAGGTGCTGGCTGCCGCCCAGGCCGCCAAGGACAAGGGGGCCTCCCGCTTCTGCATGGGCGCCGCCTGGCGCGGTCCCAAGGATGGCGATCTCGACAAGGTCATGGAGATGGTCAGCGGCGTCAAGGCCATGGGCCTGGAGACCTGCCTGACCCTGGGCATCCTGGGCGAAGGCCAGGCTGAGAAGCTGAAGTCCGCCGGCCTGGATTACTACAACCACAACATCGACACCGACCAGGAGTTCTACGGCCAGGTCATCAAGTCCCACACCTACAACGACCGCCTGGATACCCTGGACAAGGTCCGCTCTGCGGGCTTGAAGGTGTGCTCCGGCGGCATCGTTGGCATGGGCGAGACCCGCAAGAACCGGGCTGCGATGATCGCCCAGCTCGCCAGCCTGGAGCGGGTGCCCGAGTCCGTGCCCATCAATAACCTGGTGGCCATTCCCGGCACCCCGATGGCCGAGCAGCCCGCCCTGGATCCCTTCGAATTCGTCCGCACCATCGCCGCCGCCCGGATCGCCATGCCCAAGTCCTGGGTGCGCCTGTCCGCCGGCCGCCAGGAGATGAGCGACGAGCTGCAAGCCCTCTGCTTCCTGGCCGGCGCCAATTCCATCTTCTACGGCGAAAAGCTCCTGACCACGGGCAATGCCGAAGTGGATCGGGATGACGCCCTGTTCCAGCGGCTGGGCCTGAAGGCGGTTTGACCACCGGCTTTGTCGATCCGCGCCAGGTGCGGCGCGGATTTGCGCGAGTCGCCGCCAGTTACGGCGGCGCCGATTTCCTGGCGCGGGAGATCGATGGCCGCATGGCCGAAAGGCTCGATTTCGTTCGCATCGAACCGGATCGGATCATCGACATCGGCTGCAGCCAGGGGGCCAGTCAAAGTCTCCTGCGCGGCCGTTACCCTGGGGCGCAGTACCTGGGCGTCGATCTTGTCCCCGAGATGGTCCAAACTGCCGCCCGCCCTCGCACCGCTTGGCGGCGCTGGCTGCCCATCCTTCGCGACAGTGGCACCTCCTATGTCGCAGCCGATGCCGCCCGACTGCCCTTGAAGACGGGAGTCGCCGGCCTGGCCTGGTCCAACCTGCTGCTCCATTGGCTCGACGATCCTTTGCCGGCGCTGCAGGAGGCGCATCGGGTGCTGGAGACGGGGGGGCTGATCATGTTCTCCACCCTTGGGCCCGACACCCTCAAGGAACTGCGCGCTTCCTTTTCCGACGGGTATGTCCATACCCAGCGCTTCATCGACATGCACGACCTCGGGGACATGCTGGTCGCCTGCGGTTTCGCGGATCCGGTCATGGACATGGAAATGATCACCCTGACCTACGATTCCTTCGATGCCCTGGTCGGCGATCTGCGGGCGGCTGGTGCTACCAACGCCATGCGGGTGCGCCGGCACGGCTTGGCGGGGGGCGGGGTGTGGAGGCGGGCGCGGGAGGCCTACGAGGCCCAGCGGGTCGGCGGCAAGCTTCCGGCCACCTTCGAGGTGGTCTATGGCCACGCCTGGAAGGCCCAGCCCAAGAAGACGGCCGACGGCCGATCGGTCATCCGTTTCGACCGTCCTGCCGCCAAGTAGCGGCTTCCTGGGGACGAAAGGGCGGGGGGCTATCCTCCCAGGGCAACCCGCAGTTCGCGGATGTCCTCTTCCGCCTCCTCCAGCAAGTCGGCGTAACGCTCGCGATCCTGGATTCGGCTCTCGGGTTCGGGGGCGGCATCGGCGCCGCTCAAGCACTCGAAACTGCCGCCAGCCAGGAGATTGGCGAAATACAGCACATCCCGCAAAGTACAGGGGGCATCGGCGGTCGTGCGCGGCTGGTCGTGGTCGCGGACCGCCTCGACGATGCGGTCCGGCAGGCCGAGGGCGTGGAGCAGGCTTTCGCCGATGCTCTCATGCCACCCCACCACTAGGTCCAATACGGCGTCCTTGTTGTCCCGATACTCGTTGCGGTCTGCGGCCCGGTAGAGCAGGTAGAAGATGCCGATGTCGTGCACCATGCCGGCGAGCAAGGCCTCGTCGGCATTGACGTTGCCGATGCGGCGGGCGAGGACCCGGCTGATGGCGGCGACCTGCAGGGAGTGTTCCCAGGCCAGCTTGGACAATTCTTCGAAGGCCGCCAATTGGCGGGACTTCAGCATCTGGTCCATGGCCACGGCCAGGGACGTGGTACGCACCGCGTCGAAACCCAGGCGGCCGATGGCCGTCTTCAGGTCGGAAATGGGGCGCCCCGATGGGTTGTAGGGGACGGAGTTGGCGAGCCGGAGCAGCTTGCTGGCGATGAGCGGCTCGATGCCGACGACCTGGGAAACCTTGTCCAGGCCGACATCCGGGTCACGAAGGGTGTTGCGTACGACCAGGGCGGCATCCAGGCAGGTGGGGAAGTTGGTTTCGCCGGAAAGGTCCTGGGCGATTTCCTCCAGGATGCCGAAATGGAAGTTATCGTCGCGATCCATGTCAGCCTGAAATGTAGCGGGCCAATTCGCCGATCAGGAATTCCTGGTTGCTGATGGTTTCCTTGACCAGGTCGCCGATGGATATGATGCCGAGCACGGCACCGTCGTCCCCCAGGACCGGGAGGTGGCGGAAGTGCTTGTCGGTCATCAGCGCCATGCACTCCTGTAGGCTGCGATCCGGAGTGACGTAGGCCACCTTCTCGCTCATGATTTCCGCGACCCGGGTGTCCTGAGAGCTCTTGCCCAGCAGGGTGACCTTGCGGGCGTAATCCCGTTCGGAAAAGATGCCGACGAGCTGTTCGCCGTCGAGAACCAGCAAGGCGCCGACATCGTGCTGGGCCATGACGGAGAGGGCGTGGAAAACCGAGTCCTTGGGGGAGACAACGGCCAGGGGACGCTTCTTTTCTGCGAGGAGCTGCTTCAGTGTTTTCATGATCTGATGCCTCTGCTGGGTTGGAGTTGTTTTAGGCAGAGTCTAGTCGCCCGCATTTCCAATGCCAAGCGCCTGGAAACAAAAAAGGCAGCCGAAGCTGCCTTTTGGGGAGAGGGCTGTAGCCGCTCAGCGCAGGCTGGCGGCGTATTCGGCCACAGCCTTGATCTCGGCGTCGGAGAGCTTGGCGGCGATGGTACGCATCATCTTCTCCGGGTCGTTGGCCCGTTCGCCCTGGCGGAAGGCCTTCAGCTGGGCTTCGGTGTAGTCCTGGTATTGGCCGGCCAGGCGGGGGTACTGGGCGGGCAGGCCGGCACCGGCGGGGCCGTGGCAGCCGGCGCAGGCCGGGACGCCCTTCTTGAAGTCGCCCATGCGCCACAGCTTCTGGCCCAGGGCGATTTGGGTTTCGTCCTTGACGGGGGCCGGATTCAGCTTCTGCTGAGAGAACCAGGCGGCGACGTTGCGGGCGTCATCGTCGGACACCGCGGCGGCCATGCCCATCATGATGGGGTTGTTACGGGCGGCAGGCTTGCCGTCGACCATCTTGAAATTGGTCAGCTGCTTGTAGATGTAATCTTCGACTTGGCCAGCCAGATTCGGGTTGGCGGAAACCGGGCTGTTGCCGTCGGCGCCGTGGCAAGCAACGCAGATCGTCTCGGCGACGGTCTTGCCCTTGGCCGGATCAGCCTTCGGCTTGGCCTCTTCGGCTGCGTTGGTAACAAAACTGGTAGCGAGCAACAGTGCCATCGCCGTCGTACGAATCATTTTCTAGCTCCTTCTGCGCGTCTTGGGGCTCAGCTGGCCGGGAACGGAAGTTACAAACCTGCTATTCTATATCAATTAGCCGCCGCCTTGGCGGGTTGCCTGAGCTTTTTATGCCATTGCTTCAACGAGCTGTATTCCACACCACGGTCGCCCATCTTCGCGATCTTCCCACCGATGCCATTGCTGAAGTCGCCTTTGCCGGACGCTCCAACGCCGGTAAGTCTTCCGCCATCAATACCCTGGCGGGAAGAGTGCGCTTGGCCTTCGTCTCCAAGACGCCGGGCCGCACCCAGCATCTCAACTATTTCACCCTGGGAGACGGCAAATACCTGGTCGACCTGCCGGGCTACGGCTATGCCAAGGCGCCGGAGGCGGTACGCGCCCAGTGGGAAGGGCTGATCGGGCCCTATCTGCAAGGGCGCAGCCCCCTGGCTGGTCTGGTGGTGATTATGGACTCCCGTCACCCCATGACCGACCTGGATCGCCGTCTCATCGACTGGTTCAGGCCCACCGGGCGGCCCATCCATGTCCTTCTGTCCAAGTCGGACAAGCTTTCCCGGCAACAGTCCCTGGAGACGCTGCGCAAGGTCAAGGCTGAATTGGGTCAGCTCGGCGGCCAGTTCTCGGTCCAGCTCTTCTCCAGTCTGAAGAAGACCGGGATCGAGGAAGCGGAGGCGGTTCTCGCCGGATGGATGGGGCTGCCGTTGCCGGAGCCGAAGAACAAAATAAAAGGGCCCCCGGAAAAGGGGAGTCCGGGGGCCAAAATGCCTTAACGAGATTAAGGCACCCGCTCAGGGAGGTAAAGCGGGAGACGGCGCGTGCCATCTGGGTCATAGGAGTAAGCGCCGGTCCGAAAGTTCCCACTGATTTGAGATTTGTTTGCATTAACCCCTTCGAGGTCGAAACATGACTGCAACTGGACAATTTCCCTTCACCCGGATGCGGCGCATGCGCCGGGACGATTTCTCCCGCCGCTTGATGCGCGAATCGGTACTGACCCCCGACGATTTCATCTATCCGGTGTTCGTCCTGGAGGGCGAGAACAGGACCGAAAAGGTCGCTTCCATGCCCGGCGTGGAGCGTCAGTCCCTCGATATTCTGTTGCGTACCGCCGAACGGGCCGTGAAGCTGGGCGTGCCTGCTCTGGCGCTATTCCCGGTGATCGACGCTCCTCTGAAGTCCCTTGGTGCCGAAGAGGCGTATAACCCGTCCGGTCTGGTTCCCCGGGTTGTCCGTGCCCTGAAAAAGGAGTTTCCGGAACTGGGCGTGATCACCGATGTGGCTCTTGATCCCTACACCAGCCACGGGCAGGACGGCCTGATTGACGAATCCGGCTACGTCCTCAATGACGAGACCCTGGCGGTCCTGACCAAGCAGGCCCTCTGCCATGCCGAGGCCGGCGCCGATGTCGTGGCGCCCTCCGACATGATGGACGGCCGCATCGGCCGCATCCGCTCCCAGCTGGAAGAGGCCGGGCTCATCTACACCCGCATCCTCGCCTATTCCGCCAAGTACGCTTCCAGTTTCTACGGCCCCTTCCGGGATGCCGTCGGTTCTGCCGCCAACCTGGGCAAGGGCAACAAGTACACCTACCAGATGGACCCGGCCAATACCAACGAGGCCTTGCGTGAAGTCGCCATGGACCTGGAAGAGGGCGCCGATATGGTCATGGTCAAGCCCGGCATGCCCTATCTGGACATTGTGCGGCGGGTGAAGGATCAGTTCGGTGTGCCGACCTACGCCTACCAGGTGAGCGGCGAGTACGCCATGCTCAATGCCGCCGCCCAGAACGGCTGGCTGAACGAGGAGGCCTGTGTCCTGGAAAGCCTGCTCGCCTTCAAGCGGGCCGGGGCGGACGGTATCCTGACCTACTTCGCCCTGGACGCTGCCGCCTGGCTCAAGGGCTGATCAGGCGCTGACCGGCGCGCCTGCCTGGGACAGGCAGGCGAAATAGAGCATCGGCCACTGCTGAGGCCACTGGGCGAGGGGCTCGCGGCTGAATCCGCTGCGGGCGTACTGCTCCCAGCGTCCGACTGCATAGCAGCGCAGCACATTGGCGAGGGCGCCGAAGTCGGTATCCCCGCCAAGTTTTCCCTGGGCAGCTGCGACCCGCAGGGACTGCTTCAATGCGGCCTCGACCTTGTCCAGGAGGGCGTTGATGCGGACCTGGAGGCGTTCGTTTTCGCCCACCAGGGCATCCCCGATCAGTACCCGGGTCATGCCCCGGTTCTTCTGGGCGAAGCGCAGGAGCAGGGAGAGGACGAGTTCCACCTGCCGCATTCCCTGGCTTTCCTCGGAGGTGATCTGGTTGATGACACCGAACAGGCTCTGCTCGATGAACTCGATCAGGCTCTCGAACATCTGGGCCTTGCTGGCGAAGTGGCGGTAGAGGGCCGCTTCGGAGCACTGCAGGCGGGCCGCCAGGGCGGCGGTGGTGATCTTGTCCCCTTTCGGGCTCTCCAGCATCTCGGCCAGCGTCTGCAGGATCTGCAGGCGGCGCTCTCCCGTTCTTGGCATATCTTGTTCTCCCCCAGGATATGCCCGGATTATAGCCGGCCGATCCGCCGGGGTAGATCAAGGACAGAGCGGATTTTGGTATCGACGCAGAGGGGATGGCGGCGGCTGGAGCTGACCCACACGGTTTTCATGCCCAGGGACTTGGCGGCCACCAGGTTGGCGACGCTATCTTCGACCATGATGCAGTGGCGCGGGTTGAGCCTTTCTGCCTTGAGCAGGGCGCGAAAGCCTTCCCGCATGGGCTTGGGCCGGAATCCGACGCTATCCACCGAATAGACCGCGTCGAAGAGCGGCGCCAGGCCGGTGAGGCGCAGGACTTCCCTGGTGTAATGGCTGGGGCCGTTGGAGAACACAATCTTGCGGCCGGGCAATCGCCGGAGGGCTGTCTTCACCGCCCTCTCGAACACCAGCATGCCTTTCAGGTCGGCAAAGCGGTGGGTTTCTTGAAGGAAATGGACCGGATCGGTACCGTGATGGCGCATCAGACCGAGGAGGGTGGCCCCGTAACGGGCCCAGTAGTGCTGGCGCAGCCGGTTGGCTTCGTCCTCATCGACGCCGAGATGGCGCTCGATGTACTCCCGCATGGAGCGGTTGATGTGGGGAAAGATGTGGGGATTAGCGTCGTGGAGGGTATTGTCCAGATCGAACAGCCAAACCGGTTCGGAGAGCATCGGGGATGGAGGAGGCCGGGCGGCCATGGTCGCCCGGCTCGACGGGAGCCTCAGCGGCTCTTGATCATGGTGCCGACGCCGTGGTCGGTGAGGATTTCCAGCAGCAGGGCATGCTCGACCCGGCCGTCGATGATGTGGACGCTCTTGACGCCATTGCGGGCCGCGTCCAGGGCGGAGCTGATCTTGGGGAGCATGCCGCCGGACAGGGTGCCGTCGGCCACCATCTCGTCGATGTCCCGGGGGGTGATGCCGGTGAGCAGGTTGCCGTTCTTGTCCAGGACGCCGGGGGTGTTGGTGAGCAGCACCAGCTTCTCGGCCTTGAGTACCTCGGCAATCTTGCCGGCCACCACGTCGGCGTTGATGTTGTAGGTTTCGCCGTCCTTGCCGACGCCGATGGGGGCGATGACCGGGATGAAGGCGCCGGAGTCGAGCAGCCCGATCAGGGACGGGTCGATCTGGGTGATGTCGCCCACCTGGCCTACGTCGATCAGGTCGCCCGGATTGTCCTTGTCCTCGAGCATGAGCTTCTGAGCCCGGATGAAGCTGCCGTCCTTGCCGGTGAGGCCGACGGCCTTGCCGCCGTGCTGGTTGATGAGATTCACGATCTCCTTGTTCACCTGGCCGCCCAGGACCATTTCGACCACTTCCATGGTCTCGGCGTCGGTGACCCGCATGCCCTGGATGAATTCGCCTTTCTTGCCGACCCGGGCGAGGAGGTTTTCGATCTGGGGGCCGCCGCCGTGGACGACCACCACGTTGAAGCCGACCAGTTTGAGGAGTACCACGTCCCGGGCGAAGCACTGCTTCAGGT
>DASRUX010000211.1:0-11088 GCA_035655235.1 Rhodocyclaceae bacterium
GGAAAAGGCCATGAAGAAGGTCCTGGAATCCTCCCCCTACGGCGCCGGCGCCAAGCTCTACCCGGGCGCCGACCTGTGGCATCTGCGCAGCCTGTGCTTCACCGACAAGCCGGATTTCCTCATCGGCAACAGCTACGGCAAGTACATCCAGCGCGACACCCTGCACAAGGGCGAGGAGTTCGAGGTTCCCCTGATCCGTCTGGGCTTCCCCATCTTCGACCGTCATCACCTGCACCGCAACACGACGCTGGGCTACGAGGGCGCCATGTACGTCCTCACCACCCTGACCAACGCCGTGCTCGAGCGCCTGGATGACCAGACCCGCCAGATGGGCGTCACCGACTACAACCACGACCTGGTTCGCTAAGGACAGCGGGAGGGGGTTCGCCCCCTCCCCTGACCGGAGGAAGTGAAATGGCCAACATCATGATTCGCCAGAACGCTGCCGGAGGGCTGGTCTTCTACCTGCCCAAGCGGGACCTGGAAGCCGCCATCGAATCCATCGAGTTCGACACCCCGGAAAAATGGGGCGGCGAGCTGAAGCTGGAAAACGGCGGCAGCTACTACATCGACCCGATCGCCAAACCCCCTCGCCTGCCCATTTCTGTCCGGGCCAAGCGGGTCGGCGCGGCGGAAGACTGAAACAACCAAGGAGATCCATCATGGCAATGACTATCGATCCCGACATGTGCACCGCCTGCGACGACTGCCGCCCGATCTGCCCGACCAAGGCCATCAAGAAGGGCAAGGTGTTCTACACCATCGACGCCAGCGTCTGTACCGAGTGCGACGGGGAGAACGATTCCCCGATGTGCGTGAACGTCTGTCCGTCCGGCGCCATCGCGCCGCTCTGAACCATCCTTCCAATCGCCGACCGGAGGCCCGCCATGGCTGAAACCCCCATCGCATCCCGTGAAGCCGCCCTGCGCATCGCATTGGCGGCCCGCATCCTTGAGGGCCTCGATGTCCGAGCCCTGGTCGGCGCCCTGGCAGAGAAAATCGAGCCGCCCATCACGGAAAAGAAGCTCGCCGACATCACCGTGGAAGACCTGCGGTCCATCCTGGCCGGCGACCACGCCGACGAGAACGGCGCCGTCGGGGTGAGCCCCGACGCCTTGAAGGAAGCCGTCCGCATCCTCTGGGGCCAGAACCCCCTGGCCACCGACCTGCCCCCCACCGAGCCCTATGCCGACGGGGACATGCCCGGCTCCATCCGGGTGGCCGTGGCCTCCAACTCCGGCGAGAACCTGGACGGCCACTTCGGCTCCTGCGAGCGCTTCCTGATCTACCAGGTATCCGCCACCGCCGTGAAGCTGGTGGCGGTGCGCTCCGCCCTCGACGCCGACGATGCCGAAGACCGCAACGCCGCCCGTGCCGCGGTCATCAACGACTGCCAGATACTCTTCATCCAGTCCATCGGCGGCCCGGCGGCCGCCAAGGTGGTGCGGGCCGGCGTCCATCCCCTCAAGAAGCCCGCCGGCGGCCCCGCCCGCCCGCTCCTGGCCGACCTGCAAAGCCGGCTGACCACGCCGCCCCCCTGGCTCGCCCGCATCATGGGCCTGCCCGCCGCCACCCTGGCCAAATTCGAGGCCATGGAGGAAGAGGCATGAGCAACCTCACCCCGACCCTCCTCGCCCAGGTGGCCGAAGCCGCCTGCCTCAACCCGGCCCTGGCCAGCCTGCGGGCCGCCTTCCCGGGCCTGCACCTCAGCGAATGCTCGGCGGACGACGTGAACGCCCGCCTCACCCCCGCCCTGGAAACCGACAGCCACGCCTTCTATCTGGTCTCCAACTGCGGCGGCCACTGCCTGTCGCTGACCGCCGACTTCGAAACCGCCAGCGGCATCGTCATCGCCGCCAAGGACCCTGACTAAAGGAAAGCCAATGAAAGAAGTTGTCGCCTGGTCCGAGTACTGCAAGACCCTGTCCCCGATCATCGTCGAGGCTGCCGTGCGGGCGCCGGTTTCCGCCGGCCCGGGCGCCCTGGTCAAGGAACTGGCCCGGTTGGCCCCGGACTGGCATTTCCGCCATGTCTTCGAGCGGGGCGGCTGGTATCGCCTGGGAGGCGTGGTGAATGCCACTGGGGAGCGTATCGCCGACAACCTGGAAGCCTGGGCCGAAGCCGCCCTGGAGGAGCGCAACGGGGATTTCGGCCACCTCTACGACGATCTGGCCGACCAGGCGCTCTACGCCACCCGTATGGTCGGCCGCACCCATTACCTGGTGGCCACCGTCGGCGACGGCCCCGGCGACTTCCTGCAACTGGAGATCGAGGATTTGCAGGAGGTGCGCGGCCACCGGCTTTGCGGCGGCGACGCCATACCCGCCACCCTGGAAGAGCTGGTCGATCCGCGCCAGCAGGGCATCCAGGCCCAGCCCCTGGGGCTGCCCCACTACGCCTTCCGGCGCCTCACCCATGTGGGCGCCTTCCTGCAGCGCATGCTCGCCCAGCGCCCGGAGCCGGCGCCGGTCCATCGCCTGCTGGACGACTGGCAAGCCACCAGCGCCGGCCAGGCCAGCGCCTTCTGCAACCACTGGGTCCTGGCCATGCGGGAGCACCTGGACCGTTACCAGCAGCCCATTTTCCGGGCACAGCCCATTGCCACCCTGGCCGGCGACCCGCCCGTCTTCGCAACGGCGGACGGCACCCGGGGCCTGAAGCTGCAGGCGGCCCTCCAGTCCTTCGACCGGGAGGCAGGCTATCCCCTGGCCTGGTATTTCCACATGCTCACCACCAAGGCGGTGCCCCACTGGGTGGCCCAGGCGGTGGTGGAGGATGCCATGTCGGGGTTCGCCTACCTGCCCCAGCGGGATGTGGACGTGGTGCGTAACTGGCTGCACCGGCCTTACGCAGTCTGATTTTTGATGGCGGTCAGGGCCGCCTAACTGTCGCGGAACCGGTCCAACTGGCGCCGGTCCCGCTTGGTTGGGCGCCCCTTCTCTTCGGCCCCCGGCATGGGGGCCATTTTTTTGAGTTCGGCCGCCTTGGCGCGGCGCTCGATGCTCTCCGGCGTTTCCTGGTAGAGAAGCTGGGCTTCGGAGGCCGGGCGGCGCTGCTCGTTCAAGCCCTGGATCACCACCTCCCAATCCTGCTCCCCGGCACGGATGTGCAGGCGATCGCCCACCTTCACGTCCTTGGCCGGCTTGGCGTTGGCGCCATTCACCTTGACCTTGCCGCCGTCCACCGCATCGCTGGCGATGCTGCGGGTCTTGAAGAAACGGGCGGCCCAGAGCCACTTGTCGAGACGCATCCCCCGAGCCCTACTGACCGTCCACCTTGGTCAGGCTGCGCAGGGCGGCGCTCAGCTGGCCGTAGCGGGCCTGGCCCGGCAGCAGCCGGTTGGCGGCCTGGAGCACTTCGCCGGCCTCGTCCATCAGTTCCTGTGCCACGCAGGTCTTCTGCATGGTGGTGACCAGGACGTAGGCCAGGTTGAACAGCACCCGCACATTGGCGGGCATGGCCTGGCGGGCCTCCCGCATGGCGGCGATGGCATCGTCGTAGCGGCCGTCCCGGAGCAGCAGCACCCCCTGGTTCATGAGCTTCATGCCCTCCTGGCGGGAGGATTCCACCAGGGCGGCGCCCTCTTCGCCCATGGCGGCGCCGGTAAAGATGGCCTTGACCTCATTGGCAAGCGCCACGCTGTCCGGGTTGTTGCGCACCTCTTTCTGGAGGATTTCCACGGCCAGGTCCTGCTTGCCGGTGGCGAGGAAGAGCCGGGCCACTTCCAGGGACGCCTGTTCTGCCCCGAGGGTTCCCCCCGCCGCCACCTGGTCCTCCAGGGCGGCTGCCAGCTCCTGGGCCCGCTTGGTGTTGCCGCTCTCGTGGTGGACGATGCCCTCCATGGCCATGGACTTGAGCCGGGTCTGGTCGTCGTTGAAATTCTTGTTGAGGTCGCCGAGGACCTTGAGGGCTTCCACCGGGTCCTGCTTGGCGCTGCAGGTCTTGGCCAGGCCGATATAGGCGTCGGCGGCCTTGAGGACCGAGTTCTCCCCCAGGTTCACGCTCTTGCGGAAGGCCTTTTCGGCATGTTCCAGGCGGCCCAGCTTGAGGGACACCTCCCCCAGGCTCTTCTGCCGGGTCACGGAATTGGGGGACAGCCTGGCGGCGTGCTCCAGGGACTGGGCCGCCGCATCCAGCTCGCCAAGGCCCTGGAGGGTGTGGGCGAGAAGGTCGTGGGCTTCCAGGTAATAGGGGGAATCCTGGAGGGTCTGTTCCAGCATGCTCCGCGCCTGGACCAGTTCGCCGTTCTGGATCAGGATCTTGGCGAGGCCCGCCCGGGCCCAGGGGAAATCCCGCTCCGCCAGCACCGCCTCGAACACCTTGCGGGCCTCCTGGAGATTGCCGGCCTTGACCAGCAGGTCGGCCTTCATGCGGATGAGGTCGGGAGCGAGGCCCCGTTCCCGGCTGGCCCGTTCGTCGCACAGGCGGACGGCCTTGGCGTAGTCGCCGGACCGGATGGCCCGCTCGATGTCGGCGAACATCTCCTTGCGCACCCAGATTTTGGCCAGGCGCTGGCGCAGGGTGGCTTCGGTGATGGGTTTCAGGAGATAGGCGTCGGGCTGGAATTCGGCGGCGCCGGTCACCGCATCGGAGGTCTTCTCGGCGGTGATCATGATCCAGGCGCAGGCGGGGCCGATGTACTGCTTGACCTTGGCCTCCTCCAGGATCTGCTGGCCGTTCTGGCCGGGCCCCAGGTTGAAGTCGCAGAGCACCACGTCGAAGGGCTGGGACGACAGCAGGCGGACGGCCTCCTTGCCATTGGCCGCCGTGGCGATGTTCTTGACGTTGGCGCCGCAGTTGCGGAGGACATCGCGGATCACCGTCCGCATGCCCTGGAAGTCGTCGATGATGAGGAAAATCCGGCGAGAGAAATCCACGTCGGGCGCCGATGCTGAAGAAGCGGAGTTCGGGATCATGGCGTTGGGGTCGGAATAGGGGTGTTGGAATTCAGGGCAGGCGGATGATGAAGCAGCCGCCGCCGTAGGCGCCGCCGTTCTCCAGCCGGATATCCCCACTGCGGCCGCGGTTGCGGTGCAGGTGGGCGACCTTGATGGAGAAGTAGAGCCCGAGGCCGGTGCTGCCGGTCTGGAAGCTCACCCCCCGCTTGGCGTCCTCGGTGTGGTCGATCATCTCCTGGGTATAGCCCCGGCCGTCGTCCTCGATGCGGATTTCCAGGAAGCCGTCCGCCACCGCGGCGGCCAGCCGGACCCGGCGGTCGGTGTAGCGGATGGCGTTGCTGAAGGCATTGCCGATGACGCCGGTGATCAGGTCCTCGTCGAAGGGCCAGTAGAGGTCGGGAGCGACTTCCAGTTCCAGCTCGACCCCCTGGGTCTTCAGCAGCCGGGCAGCCTGGTCGGCGACGCCATTGAGGAATTCCTCCACGGCGAGGTACTGGGGATCGAAGGGATAGATCTGCTGGTCGAGCTTGTAGAGGGTGAGGAGCTGGACCAGGTTGTGGTTGATGCGCTTGGCCTCGTAGGTCATCTGGGACAGCTCGCCGTAGGTTTCCAGGGTTTCCGGGGAGGCGGTGTCCAGGGTCTTTTCCAGGCCGCTGATGAGCAGGCTCACCGAATTCTTCATGTCATGGACACAGGACGCCAGAAAGGTGGTCATGTCCGGCGCATCGTTGTTGTTCCGCTTGGCGAGGTCACTCATGGCGAATCTGAAGGCTTCCTTGACAGGGTAAGCCCGGAGTATCGGCGGCGGCGCCCCGGGGCGTCAAATACCCGGATCAAAAATCACACTCATGACGCTGGAAACCGCTGCCGAAGAAGCTTAGGATAAGGACAGGCGGCGGTTTTCGCCGCGGAGCGTGAAGGGGTCTCTCCATGGGGAATGGTCCAGGCATTGCATCCTTCGGCACGGCACGATTTTTCCGGCGCCTGGCCACGGGCGTGGCGCTCCTCAACATCGCCGTGCTCGCCCTGGTGGCCCTCGCCCTCAGCCAGAGCTTCCAGAATTACCGGCAACAGGCCGACATCACCACCCAGAACCTGTCCCGCACCCTTTCCCAGAGCATTGCCAGCACCATCGCCCAGGTGGACCTGGGCCTCCTCGCCGCGACGGATGAGCTGGAACGGCAGCTTGCCGCCGGCAAGCCCGACGCCAACGCCCTGACCGCCTTCCTGACCCGGCAGCAGCACCGCCTGCCCTGGGTCGTCGCCCTGCGTGCCACCGACGAGAACGGCCGCATCCGCTACGGCACCGGCGTCACCCCCGACCTGGCGATCAGGGTCAATGACCGGGATTACTTCATCGCCCTGCAGAACGACACGCGCCTGGAGTTGTTCATCAACCGGCCGGTCCTGTCCCGCATGAACAAGATCTGGGTGCTGATCTTCGCCCGCCGCCTCAATTACCCGGACGGCCGCTTTGCCGGGGTGGTCTTCGCCAACATTTCCCTGGACAACATCGACCACATGTTCGCCGCCGTGGATATCGGCTCCCAGGGCGCCATCAACCTGAGGGCCAGCGACCTGAGCCTGATCGCCCGCCACCCCGTCCCGCCGGACCTGGCAGGCAGCATCGGCAACAAGGACATTTCCCAGGAATTCCGCGACGCCCTGGCGCCGGAGCGCGCCGAGGGCACCTTCTACACCCCCACCAGCTTCGACAATACCGCCCGGGTGGTGTCCTTCCATCGGGTGGAGGGTTACCCGCTCCTGGTCACCGTCGGCCTGGCCCGCTGGGACTTCCTCCAGGAGTGGCGCAGCGAGGCCATGCAGATGGCCGGCCTGACCGTGATGTTCATGCTCATCTCCTGGGGCGGGATGGTGCTCATCGGCCGCGCCTGGCGCCGGCAGCTGGACATGGTGGACCGGCTGCGCCGGGAGGAGGAGAAGTTCCACACCGTGGCCGACTACACCTACGACTGGGAATACTGGGAGGGCGAGGATGGGACCATCCTCTACATGGCCCCCGCCTGCGAACGGATGACGGGCTATCCCGCCACGGCCTTCGTCGCCTCCCCCGGGCTGCTCATGAACATCATCCATCCCGACGACCGTGACGCCATGGCCAACCACCGGCACGACGTGGCGGGCAAGGAACAGGCGGAACTGGATTACCGGATCGTGCGGCGGGACGGCGAAGTCCGCTGGATATCCCACTGCTGCCGGGCCGTCTTCAGCCAGGAGGGCGGCCATCTGGGCCGCCGGGTGTCCAACCGGGACATCACCGAGCGCAAGCGCAGCGAGGAGGAGCTGAGGCGTTACAAGGACCACCTGGAGGAAACGGTGCAGCAGCGCACCGCCGACCTGGTCCTGGCCCGCAATGCGGCGGAAACGGCCAACAAGGCCAAGAGCGTCTTCCTGGCCAACATGAGCCACGAATTGCGCACCCCCCTGAACGCCATCCTGGGCTTCTCCAGCATGATGCGGAGCGCCCCCCATCTGCCGGAGGAGCTGCGCCAGCACCTGGATATCATCAACCGCAGCGGCGAGCATCTCCTCAGCCTCATCAACGACGTGCTGGAAATGGCCAAGATCGAGGCGGGCCGGGTGCAGCTGGAGCACCAGCCCTTCGACCTGGGCGCCCTGGTGCGGGACGTGACCGACATGATGGAAGTCCGCGCCCGGGCCAAGGGCCTGCGCCTCCTCATCGACCAGACCTCGGACTTTCCCCGCTACATCGTGGGGGACGAGTCCCGCCTGCGCCAGGTGCTCATCAACCTGGTGGGCAATGCCGTCAAATTCACTACCGAAGGCGGCGTCACCGTCCGCCTGGGGACCCGGCAAAACCGCTATTCCCACCTCATCATCGAGGTGGAGGACACCGGCCCCGGCATCGCCCCGGAAGACCAGCAGCGCATCTTCGAGCCCTTCATCCAGCTGGGCGAACACCGGGACAGCAAGGGCACCGGCCTGGGGCTCACCATCACCCGTCAGTTCGTCGAGCTGATGGGCGGCAAGGTCCATCTGCACAGCACGCCGGGCAGCGGTTCCCTCTTCCGGGTCGACCTGCCCCTCACCGCCTTCGAGGACGGCGAGCTTCCCATGGCGAAACCCCTCGGCCAGGGGGACATCGTCGGCCTCGCCCCCGGCCAGCCGGAATACCGCATCCTCATCGTCGAAGACCAGCTGGAGAACCAGCTCCTCCTCGCCCGGCTCATGGAATCCGTCGGCTTCCAGGTGCGGGTGGCGGAAAACGGCAAGCAGGGCATCGAGATGTTCCAGGAATGGCATCCCCACTTCATCTGGATGGACCGCAAGATGCCGCTCATGGACGGCCTGGAGGCCACCCGGCTGATCCGCGCCCTGCCCGGCGGCAAGGAGGTGAAGATCGTCGCCGTCACCGCCTCGGCCTTCCAGGAACAGCGGGAAGAGATGCTGGAAGGGGGCATGGACGGCTTCGTGCGCAAGCCCTACCGCTTTGCCGAAATCTACGACTGCCTGGAACAGCTCCTGGGGGTGAGCTACATCCGCGAAGCGCCGCCGGAGCCCTCCAGGCCCAAGGCATTGGCGCCGGAAATGTTCGCCCCCCTTCCCCTGCCGCTCCTCGACGAACTCAGGGGCGCCCTGGAAAGCCTGGAAACCGAGCGCATTTCCCTCGCCATCGAGGCCGTCGGCAAACATGACGTAGCCTTGAAGAAGACCCTGGCCGCCTATGTGGAACGCTTCGACTACCCGGCCATATTGAAAGCGATGCAGTCCAGCCGTTCGGAAAAGCAGCAGGCGGAAAACGCCGCCGGCGAAGCCCCTTGACCTGACGGTTATAGTCGACTCGATCCTTGCCGCTCCCATTATCCAGGAGCCCATCATGATCGATCCCAACGCCATGTCCGACGACCGCTTTCTCGCCGCCTTCCTCGACAGCGCCATGCCGGCCAGCGGCTTCGACCACCGGGGCCATGTGCGCGCCGCTTGGCTACTGCTCCGCCGCCATCCCCTGGAAGAAGCGGTGGACGTCACCTGCGACGGCATCGCCCGGCTGGCCGCCCGCCTGGGCGTACCGGGCAAATACAACCGTACCCTGTCCGAGGCCCTGGTCCGGCTGATGGCCCAGGGCGGCGCCGCCGACCGAGCCCTGTCCTGGGATGGCTTCGTCCAGGCCAACGCCCCGCTGATGGACGATGCCCGCGGCCTGCTCGCCCGCCATTACTCGCCGGAACGGCTGGCGGCGCCCGCAGCCCGGGAACGATTCCTTACCCCCGACCGCTTGCCCCTGCCCGCATGAACCCGACGCCACCCCGCAAGCTGACCCTGGGCCAGATCGGCCGTGCCACCGGCCTGGCCCGCTCGTCCCTGCTCCACTACGAAGCCCTGGGGCTGCTGGCCCCCGCCGGACGCACCGTGGCGGGCTACCGCCTCTACGGCGAAGGGGAAATCGAACGCCTGCGGACCATCCGCCGCTACCGGGAAGCCGGCCTTTCCCTGGCCGCAATCCGGGATCTGCTGGCATCCCCGGGGGCGCCCGGCCCCCAAGCTGGGCCCCATGCTTTGCTGGAAAGCCGGCTGGTGGCCTTGTGCGAGGAAGTGGAGCGCCTGCGGGAGCAGCAGAGGACCCTGGCCCGGCTCCTGGCGGCGCCGGAATTCCGCAGCGGCCACGCCTGCCAGGGAAAGGATGCCTGGGTGGCCCTACTCCGCCGGGCAGGCTTCAGCGATGAGGACATGGGTCGTTGGCATGCCGATTTCGAACGGGAGAACCCGGAAGGCCATGCCGCCTTCCTGGCGTCCCTGGGGCTGGCCCCGGCCGAGATCGGGGAAATCCGGCACGGATCGAGGGACGGCGCGGCCCCCTGAAGCAGGCCGCCGGGAGCCCCCAGCGGCCTGCTCCCTTCCAGCCTCAGGCCGATGCCGACAGCACGCTGGCCACGCCCGACTGGCCGGCATCCTGCCCGGCGCCGTAGGCGTGCATCAGCTGCATGATCTTGTGCATGATCTTCCGCTCGTCGCTGTCCGCCGAGGCGGTGCCCGACGTGCTGCTGGAAGCAGAGCCGCTGCCCGAGGCGCTCTCGGTGGATTCCCGGTAGGCCCGGGCTTCCTGCCGGGTGACCTTGCCGTCGCCATCGGCATCGGCCTTGTCGAAATTGTTGACGATGCTGCTGAGGAAATCGGAACGCTTGCTGTCGGAAGAACCGATTTCCTGGAGCTGGCTGGTCAGCTCGTCCTTGGTGAAGCCGCTGTCCTGCCCCCCCTGAGCGCCTTGGGGCGGCGGGGGCGGCATGCCGCCGGCGCCGGCCATGCCTTCCATGCCGCCGTGATGCCCATGGCCGCCGTGGCCGTTCATGCGCATGTTGTTGAACTGGCTGTCGAGTTCGTCCGCGAGCTTCTTGAAGCCGCTGGTCATCTCGTCCTTGGTGATCTTGCCGTCCCCGTCCCCATCCAGTTGCTTGAAGACCTCGTCGACGCTGGTGTCCGAACTGCCGGAACCGCTGGAACCGGAAATCTGGGCAAAAGCGGACTGCAGGTCGCTCTTGTCGATATATCCCTGGTTCTTGGTGTCGAGCTTGGAAAACAGCTTGCTCGCCATCTGGGTGGGATCGGGGCGATGCATCATCGGCATGCTGCCGTAACTGCTCCCGATTGAACTGGTCATGGTTGGCTCCTTTTGCGAAGAATGGAAAAAGCGGTGAACTCCCCGGCCGGGAGGCGCTCCCCCCTCTATGGAAGATAACGGGCAAACCCGGCGAATCCCTGCCAAGTTGAGTTAAGTCATGTAAATATCTGTTAAGAAACGACCTTCTTCCGACCGCCCCCGCCGAGTTTGTTAACATTGGCCCCCGGGACAAACAGGCAGATACGGAAGAGATGGGGAATATCCTGCTGGTGGACGACGACCGGGAGCTGGTCGCCCTATTCAAGGAATACCTGGAGCAGGAGGGCTTCGCGGTGGATGTCGCCCACGACGGCGAGGCCGGGGCCGAGGCCGCCCTTTCCGGGCGCTACGACATCGCCGTCCTGGACGTGATGATGCCCGGGGTGAACGGCATCGAGGCCCTGCGCCGCATCCGCGGCCGGAGCAACATCCCAGTCCTCATGCTCACCGCCCGGGGCGACGACATGGACCGCATCCTGGGGCTGGAACTGGGCGCCGACGACTACGTCCCCAAGCCCTGCATGCCCCGGGAGCTGACCGCCCGGCTGCGGG
>DASRUX010000212.1:0-2568 GCA_035655235.1 Rhodocyclaceae bacterium
CCCGGCGGAAGCGCCCTTCAGGTTGGCCCGGCTGAGGTAGATGCCACCGATGAGGCCCTTCTCGGCCAGGGATTGGACGCTGTCGAAATCCCGGAAGCCCACCACGAAATGAGCGCCGATGCGCTGCATGGGCACCGTGGCGGCCAGGACTTCGTGCTTTTGCCACAGGAACCAGGCCTGGTTGCCGACGGCTATGGCCAGGATGGCTGCCAGCGCCGCCTGCCGCAGGCGGGCTTCCGGCCCCTGGCCCCGGCGGGCCAGCCACAGGCCGAGGCAGGCGAAGCCGAAGACGAAGGGCAGTTCCAGGTCCCGGAAGCGGTAGAGGAGGGGATGCTTGAGATGGACCGCCACCCAGAAGAGGGCGGCGATCCCGGCCCAGCGCAGCAGCTTGATCGCCATGGCCGGCTCCCTTACTCGGCCTCGGGACGGGAGAGGCCGATCCCGTACCAATCCACCTTGCGGGTGGTGAGCATGATGGCGCCCAGGGCTAGGAAGAGGAGCAGGCTGCCCATGAGGAGGGCGTTGTCCTCGGACTTGAGGACGCCGTAGAGCACCCCATAGAGGCCGGTGAATCCGGCCCCGAAAGCCAGGGCTGGCCGCACGCCGCCGAGGACTCCCGACAGGTAGGCGGTGATCAGCCCGATACAGCCGACGGCCGAGGCCAGGTAAGCCCAGACGAAGGAAACATGTTCCGAGAGGGCGATGAGAAGCAGGAAGAAGATGGACAAGGCCAGGCCCACCAGCAGGTACTGCATGAAGTGCATGGGCCGCCGGCGCAGGATTTCGCCCAGGAAGAAGGCGGCGAAGGTGAGGACGATGAACAGGCTCCCGTATTTCACCGCCCGTTCCGATTGCAGGTAGACATTCACCGGCTCCATGAAGGCGATTTCCAGCACCTCGCCGCTGCTTCTATTCGCCTGGAGGGCGGTGTCGAAATTGCGGGCGAGGTGGGAGATTTCCCACTGGGCCTCGAAGCCGCTGGCCGACACGTTGCGGGTGCGGGGCAGGAAGCGGCCCTGGAAGCTCGGGTGCCGCCAGTCCGAGGTCAGGGTGAAGGTATTGGCCTCGGCAGTCGGCGCGATGGCTAGGCGCTCGGTGCCGGTGAGATTGAGGGGGAAGGAGAAGTCGAAGCGGCTCGGGGCAACGAGATCCAGCTTGCCCAGGGGAATGGACACCTGCTGCCCCGCCAGGCTCGGGTTGCCGCCGGCCTTGAACTGGTGCTTGGCGCCATTGATCAGAACGTCCGGGTCGTTGTCCATGCCCCGCAGGTCCGAAAGCCCCAGGAGCAGGTCGGCGTGGGCTTCCAGGATGTCCGCCCGTTGGTCCAGGCCCAGGTGGGTCGGGACGGGGATGTAGCCGGAGAGCATCAGGTTGAGGTGGAAGAGCCGGGCCTTGTAGATGCCCCGGCTGCGGGATTCCACCGTCGATTGGCCCTTGATGTCCAGGCGGGCCGCGGGCAGGAAGAGCACCCGTTCCACCTGCTTGCGGGTGGTGGATTCCCGGCCGGTGATGGCGTCCTTGGTGGTTTCCGGCGGCAGCAACTCCCGGTAGCGGACGGCCAGCACCGGGCCCACCAGGGTTTGCGGCCCGGCGGCGGTCTGGGCGATGTTGTTCTGGACTTCCGCCTGGCGCAGGCTGCGCCCGGTGATCTGGCCCTCGATGAGGGCCAGGGGCACCATCAGCAGCAGCGTGAGAATGCCGATGGCGGCGAGTTTGAAAAAGAGTTTCCGGTCCATGGTTGGCTCCCTTCTTGTTTGGATGAAGGGAGCGTAACGATGGCCGGTGAGGGGATCAGGAGGCCTCGGTGAAGGGTTTGTGAAGCAGAGGTGAAGGCAGGGCGGCCTGGCATTAGCGGCCGGCGACGGCCTCCTTCGCTGCGGCGACCCATTGCTGTTCGTCCTCGATGGACGACGCGAAGCGCTTGGCGTGGCGGAGCACTTCGTCGAAGGCCTGGCTGGCGGCTTCCTGCTGGCCGAGGCGCAGGAGCATGGCCCCATAGCGGTAGCGGGCTTCCAGCCCCACGAATTCCGGCAGGAGGCTCCGGTAGGCGGCCAGGGCCTGGTCGGTCAGTTCCATGCCTTCGAGGACGCGGGCCTCCAGCAGGCGAGCGTCCAGGGGGCGGGTCTTGGGAGCGGCGGACTTGAGGCGGTCGAGGGCGGCGGTGGCCTTCTCCCAATTGCCGGCCTCCACGCTGGCCCGGGCCAGGCCGAAGAGCAGGGTGCCGTCGGTGCTGAAGGCGCCGTTGAGGCAGCTTTCGTACAGGCTCATGGCTTCTTCATGCATCTGGTGCTCCATGCATTCCTCGGCCAGGGCAATCTTGTTATCGACGCTGCCGCAGACCTCCAGTTCGGCGGCCCGGCGCTTCAATTCGGCATCCGGCTGGAGCTTCCGGACCAGCTTGCGGGCGGCGCGATGGGCGGAGCGGTGCTCCCGGGAGTTGGGGAAGACTTCGACGAAGTAGTAGATCAGGCAGCCCATGACGGGAAAGCCCATGATGATGAATATCCACCAGTAGGGCCGCCCGGTTTTCAAGGCGTGGAAGGCGAAGGAAAACTGGATGAGCAGGAC
>DASRUX010000213.1:0-2280 GCA_035655235.1 Rhodocyclaceae bacterium
CGGCGGAAAGGCTGCCCCGGATGGCCACGGCCACGAAGGCGGATATCTGCTTGAAATTATCCAAGGTATTTCCCGGTCATGTTGCTATCCGAATTGTATTCCCGCCCACCGGCCGCCGCGGCGCGCCAAATCTGGGGCGAAGGAGAAAATGGGGTCATTACCCCATCGCTACAGAATGCGTCTGCCGGCAATATACGGCCTTCGCAATTGCAAACCTCGCCGCCGACGAGGGTTTCCACAATAGTTCACCCCAGGAGACTAAAAAAATGACTGTGCGTTTGGAAGGTCGAGATCGAGGCTGCCGACTGATTTTTGACGGGAAGATGACCAAGGAATGCCAACGGGAAATGGAGGACCGCGTCATCGAGGCCCTGCGCCGCTACCGCCATTTCGAGGTCGACCTTTCCGGCGTCTGCTACATCGACGCCTATGGCAAGCGCCTCCTCAATCTCTTGAAGGAATTCGGCGGCAATGCCGTCGAGATCATCGCCTGCTCCACCTCCGTCGAACAGGCCCTGGGCCAGCAGTCTTGCTACGCCCACTGACAAGAACGAAGACCACACCGACCCATACTCCGAATATCAAATAAACGACCGGCAAAAGCCGGCGAACAACGCATACCCAACCCCAACATCGATTGCCCCAGGGCAGTTTCTTCAGCCGACACCTCTTCCCGGGGCGTCGGCTTTATTTTTTACAAAAAGTAAAAGATATAAGCCGGAAATACTAGCTTATCTTTTTCATGGTGGTGCAATAGACTTCGGATCAATCCTGAATATTGGTCCGCCATGAACCCACCGACGCTCATCGCCGCATGCCTCGAATGCCCCGATGGACAGTCGCGTTCGGGCGCCTGGGGAGCCTGAGATGGATGCCCTGCAAGCCTCCCTGGTAGCCGGCGGCGCCTTCCTGGCGGGGGGCATGAACGCCATGGCCGGGGGCGGCACCTTCTTCTCCTTTCCTGCCCTGCTGGCGGCCGGCGTCCCACCCGTGACCGCTAACGCCAGCAACACGGTGGCCCTGTGGCCTGCCAGCCTGTCCAGCGCCTGGGCCTACCGGCGCGAGGTGACCCGGCACCGGACCTGGACCCTGCTGCTGGTGGCCATTTCCTTCATCGGCGGCATCACCGGCGGGCTGCTCCTCCTGGCCATCTCCAACGCCGCCTTCTCCAAGCTGGTGCCTTGGCTGCTGCTGGTGGCCACCACTCTGTTCGCCTTCTCCAGCCAGGTTTCCCGGCTGGTGGCCGCCTTCAAGGCCCGCATGGGCCTGGCCGGCGGCAGCAAGACCGGCACCCCGGGCGGCCTAGGCGGGCTGTTCTTCCAGTTGCTGGTCGCCATCTACGGCGGCTTCTTCGGCGCCGGCATGGGCATCCTCACCCTGGCCGCCCTGTCCATCCAGGGGGTGGAGGACATCCAGGAGCTGAACGGCCTCAAGAACCTGACCTCCGCCGTGAATTACACGGTGGCCGCCGCCACTTTCGTCATCGCCGGGGCCATCAGCTGGCCCCATACCCTGGTCATGCTGGCCACCGCCCTCCTGGGCGGCTATGCGGGAGCGTCCGTTGCCCGCCGGTTGCCTGCCCTGTGGCTGCGCCGCCTAGTGGTGGCCGTGGGCACCGCCCTGACCGTGATCTATTTCGTCAAAACCTACCTCTAAGTCTTTAACCAAGGAGATTCCATGAGCCTGAACCTTCCCGCCGGCGTGCAGATCAACGCCCCCATCCATCCCCGTTTCGATGAAATCCTGACCCACGACGCCCTGGCTTTCGTGGCCAAGCTGCACCGCGCCTTCGAAGGCCGCCGCCAGGAGCTGCTGAAGGCCCGCGTCGAGCGCCAGGCCCGCATCGACGCCGGCGAGATGCCCGACTTCCTGCCGGAAACCCAGTCCGTCCGCGAAGGCGACTGGAAGATCGCCCCCCTGCCCAAGGCCCTGGAGCGCCGCCGCACCGAAATCACCGGCCCGGTGGAAGCCAAGATGATCATCAACGCCTTCAACTCCGGCGCTGACTCCTACATGACCGACTTCGAGGATTCCAACAGCCCCAACTGGTTCAACCAGATCCAGGGCCAGGTGAACCTCTTCGACGCCATCCGCCGCAAGCTGTCCTTCAAGAACGAAGCCGGCAAGGAATACAAGCTCAACGACCAGATCGCCACCTTGCAGATCCGTCCCCGCGGCTGGCACCTGGATGAGAAGCACGTCCTGGTGGACGGCCAGCGCGTTTCCGGCGGCATCTTCGACTTCGGCCTGGTCTTCTTCCACAACGCCAAGGAGCAGATC
>DASRUX010000214.1:0-9594 GCA_035655235.1 Rhodocyclaceae bacterium
AGGTTATTTGAAAGAGGAATCAACAGCTTAGACCGGATTGGCGGGTATCCGGGGGCTGTCGGGTTTACGACAGATCGGTGCATGGGGCGTCGTCCATGCCCCCAATTGGGGCTTGGACGAGGCCGGGAACGGCGATTGCAAACCTATCCGAGAGCATTTATCCCGGGAGCCGCCGTGAACCTTTCTACCAGGCCCCCCGTGCTGCCGCCGCGGGCCGACCGTTCCCTTGTGATCCTGGCCTGGGTGGTCCTCATCGGCGCCGTCGGCTTCGTCGTGTGGTGGGTGGCGGACGTGCTTCTCATGGCCTTCGCCGGCATCCTGGTGGCGGTCTTCCTCCACGGCCTGCGGGATGCGGTGGCGCGTCTCACCGGCCTGTCGGAAGGCTGGTCCCTGGCGGTGGTCCTTGCTCTGCTCGGCATCCTTTTCATCCTGGTCGGCTGGTTCCTGGGGGCGGAGATCATCAGCCAGCTGGACCAGCTGGTTCCCCGCCTGCAAAAGGCCTGGGGAGAAATCCGCGGGCAGGTGTCGAACTACGAGTGGGGGCGCATCCTCCTCGCCAACACCAGCTTCAAGTCCCTGGCCAAAGACCATGCGTGGCTCACTCGGGTCACCGGCGGCTTGTTCTCTTCCACCCTGGGGGCGGTGGCGAGCCTGCTGGTGGTCATCTTCATCGGGCTCTACGCGGCGGCGGCGCCCCGCACTTACCTGAACGGGCTGCTCCGCCTCGTTCCCTCGGCGGGCAGGCAGCGGGCGACGGAGGTGATCGAGGCGGTGGGCGCCACCCTGCACTGGTGGCTCATCGGCACCTTCGTGAAGATGACGGTGGTGGGCCTGGCCACCACCATCGGCCTCATCCTTCTGGGCATGCCCCTGGCCATGGCCCTGGGGATCATCGCCTTCCTGCTGGAGTTCGTGCCCTACGCCGGGCCCATCATGGCCGCCGTGCCGGCCCTGCTGGTGGCCCTGGCGGTCAGCCCGACCCAGATGGCCTACGTGGGCTTCCTCTACCTGGGCATCCAGACCCTGGAGGGCTACATCGTCTCGCCGCTGGTGGATCAGCGCAGCGTGCGGCTGCCGCCGGCACTGGCCATTTCGGCCCAACTGCTGCTGGGGTTTTCGTCCCTGGGGCTGCTCGGGGTCTTCATCGCCACGCCCTTGGCGGCCGTCGGCGTGGTCCTGGTGAAAATGCTCTACATCGAGGACCGACTGGGGGAATGCACCGACGCGTTCGATGGGGCCGGGGGGCCGGCCTGCGCTCCGGCCGACCTGCCCGACCTGAGCACCAAGCCGCCCCGGGAGAGGCAGGAATCCGGCTGATCAGCCGGTCCTGCCGCCTTGGCTCAGGCGGCCAGGGGCTCGTAGCTGTAGCACTGCTTCGGGCAGACCCGGTTGCAGGCGCCGCAGCCGATGCAGTCGTTGGCGTCCTTGATGGTCATCTTGGCGGCGGCGCTTTCGTCCTCGTCGTCGTCCTCGTCGGAGTCGATCAGGTTCAGCACGTCGCGGGGGCAGACCTTGAAGCAGCGGCCGCAGCCGATGCACTTTTCCTGGTTGATGGCGACGACGAATTCGGGGACCCAGGGGGTGCCACCCCGGGTGAGTGCGGTGTAGTTGCTCATGAAATTAACCTTTCTGGGCTGCTGCCAGCCTGGCGTGGGCGTCGGCCCAGGCCTTGCAGGCGTCGTATGTGGATTGGGCGATGCCCGGGATTTCCTCGTATCCGGCGGGCAGCCGGTCCTCCACCAGGTCGTGGAGTTGGGATGCCCACTCGGATGCGATGCGTTTCAGCTTCTTGACTTCCTTGTCGAGGTTCTTGAGTTCGTCTTCGGTCAAGACAGCCTCCTGTCGGGGATCAGAGGCCCGCCACGGCCGGGTACTGGCCGACCCGCTCCAGGGCGACGGAGAGGAGGGCGTCGGCCTCGTCCTTCATCTTGGAAAGGCTGGCGAAGCCGAAGCGGTGCACGTCCCGCAGGGTCTTATCCACCGCCACCAGCTTGCCGACGGTGATCAGCGCCCGGCCGAAGCCTTCGTGGGTGAGGTGGATGAGGGGAACGGCCAGGAGCTTGCACTCCTTCTCGATCAGCACGGCGATGGCGTTGTAGAAGGCCTTCACCCGGGCGATGGTGGTTTCGTCCGGATCGCCGATGAGGGGAATCTCGGCCTTGCGTTCCTTGGTCAGGACGAAGGGATCGAGAATCTTCTCCGGCGTCCAGCCGTTGTACTCGCCATAGGTGTCGAGGGCGCGCATCTGGCGCACCATTTCTTTGATGAAATCGGTTTCGAGGATCGGGTCGGCGCTCATGGTCAAACTCCTGTCTGGAAAGTTGCAAAGAGGGAAACGTCGTTTCGGTTCAGCCCTGCCATCCTTCTTCCTCCATGCGGCTAAAGCGGTCGGCAGAGTTGGATTTGGCGCGGGCGGCCAGGGCCCGCTCGATCCAGGGCACGCCGCCGTCCCGCATGGCCTTGGCAAGGTCGGCGATCAGGTCGTCGATGCGGTCGGATTCGGTCACCCGGATAGGCTGGATGCCCCGGGCGAGAAGCTGCTTGATGGCGGAGCCGCCGATGGCCATGACGAACACCGCGGCGCAGCCCGCCAGGAAATCCACCTTGGCGGCCAGCTTATTTTCGTTGCCGTCCATGGCTTCTTCCGGGAATTCCCCGTAGCCCACCCGGGAGGATTTGTCCGGCCCCACCTGGTAGAGCACGAAACCCAGGGCGGAACCGAAGTGCTGGTTCACCCGCTGGCGGTCGTCGGAAGCGAAGGCGATACGGAGCATGTCGGCCGGCTCCTCAGTGGACCACACCAACTGCAGCCGCCGGGCTGCGCTGTTCGTGGTTGCGGGGTCCGTCCCGCCAGTAGAGGGATCGATAGGGTTCGATGTCATGGTGCTGGCTCAAGAGGAGGTTGGCGAGATCGAAAAGGGCCTGGCGCGTGCCCCGGTAGCCCACCCAGGCCCGGGCATAGCCGCCCACCCAGTCGTACTGGGGGAAGCCCGCCCGCATGAGCGGCAGGCCCAGGCGCTGGGCGGTTTCCACGGCGTGGGAGTTGGAGATGACCAACTGGGCGTCCTTCTCACGGGCCTGCTTTTCCAGGTCGGCGAGATCGCCGATGGTCACGGAATCCAGGGGCAGGGCGGCCAGGCAGTCGGCTCGCACGGGAGACACGGCGGCCACCACCTCGCTGCCCATGCCGAGGAGGAAATCGGCCAGCATGGCCAGCAGGTCCGGGTCGGCGGCCACCGCCATGCGGGCGAAGCCGAACATGAAGTGGCTATCCACCATGGCGTCCTGGAGCTGGGCCCGGTGGCGCTCGATACTGGCCGGCACTGGCTGGCCGGAAATGTCGGCGAGGGCCTGGGTGAAGGCGTCGCAGGCATCCAGCCCCATGAGGCCGCCGAAGCGGTAATCGGGCACGCCGGTGCGCTCCTTCAGGAGGTCGGCGGCTTTGTTGAGGGAGGGACCGATCACCAGTGTGGCGGCGGATTCCCCCATGGCCTCGATCTCAAGGGCGGGGGTGCCGCCGATGGTGAGGGAAGAGAATTCCGCCTCGACCAGGTGGCCGTCCAGGGAGTCCCCAAGGTCGGGCAGCACCACGGGGCGCAGGCCGAAAGCCTCGATCCAGTCCTTGATGGCCTCGATGTCGCCCGGGGTGAGCATGCTGGAGGCCAGCACATTCACTTGCCGGGGACGGCGGCCGGCGACGCTGCTTTCCGGCACCAGGGTGGTGATGATGGATTCCACGGCCAGGGCGAAGCCGGTCTCCAGGCAGCCCAGGTAGTCGGGGGTATTCACCGGCACCACAGCCACATGGTCGAACTCGGGATGGGCGGTGCGGAATTCCTTCAAAACCCGGTGGATGTCGGTGCCCTGGGTTTCGGAAAGGCCCGTGGTGACCAGGCCGATCACGTCCGGCTTGTTCTTGTCGGAAATGGTACGCAGGGCCTCGACCACATTCTCGTCCGCCCCCATGATGCTGGACACCTGGTCCATGGCGGTGGTCTGCAGCGGGATCGGCTCCCGGAAGTGGCGCACGAAGAACACCTTGCCGAAGGCCGTGCAGCCCTGGGAGCCGTGCATCAGCGGCAGGCTGCGATTAAGGCCCAGAAAAGCCAGGGATGCCCCGACGGTCTGGCTGACCTTCAGGGGATTGACGGCGAGGGCCTTCGCGGAGCGGAGTATTTCGGCCATGGTGTTTGCTTCCGGCATTGGTTTGGATGCCTAGAAGCAAGCTGCGGGCCATGGTAAAAACAGCTTATATTCATAGGCTTGTGTTATTTGTCGGGTGTCGCCTTTGCGACAAAAACCGGGCGGAGTCGGTCGATGTCCGCCAGGGGCGGTCAGGAATTCCTGCCGCCGGCGGGGAGTCTGACGAATCTCCCTTGCCACTTCCCGGGAATTGCCCATGGAAGTCTTCGTCCTTGTCATCCTGATTCTCGTGAACGGCCTTTTCGCCATGTCCGAGATGGCCCTGGTCACCGCCCGGCGGGGGCGGCTGGCCCGCCTGGCGGACGAGGGCCACCCTTCCGCCGAGGTGGCCATGCGCCTGGGGGAGGATCCGACCCGCTTCCTGTCGACCATCCAGATCGGCATCACCTCCATCGGCATCTTGAACGGCATCGTCGGCGAGGCCGCCCTGGCGGCGCCCCTGGCCGGCTGGCTGGAAAGCCTGGGGGCGGAGCCCCGGGCCAGCGAGGCGGGAGCCACGGTGCTGGTGGTGGTCGTGGTCACCTATGCCTCCATCGTGGTCGGCGAGCTGGTCCCCAAGCGCCTCGGCCAGTTCAACCCGGAGGGCATCTCCCTGGCGGTGGCCCGGCCCATGGAGGGGCTGGCCGCCCTGTTCCGGCCCTTCGGCCGCTTCCTGACCCTGTCCACCAACGGCATCCTCCATCTTCTGGGTATCCGGGACGACGGCCGGGCCGGCATCACCGAGGATGAAATCCGCACCATGCTGGAGGAGGGGTCGGATGCCGGGGTGATCGAGAAGAGCGAGCACGAGATGGTGCGCAACGTCTTCCGCCTGGACGAACGGCAGATCGCCTCCCTGATGGTGCCCCGGGCGGACATCGTCTATCTGGACATCACCCAGGGCCTCGACGCCAACCTGGAGCGGTTGTTCGACTCCCAGCATTCCCGCTTTCCGGTGTGCCGGGGCGGGCTCCACGACATCCTGGGGGTGACCGGCACCAAGCAGCTCCTCAACCAGATGCACCGGGGCGGCAGCATCGACCTGACGGCCCAGATGCAGCCGGCCATCTATGTGCCGGAATCCCTCACCGGGATGGAGCTTCTGGAGCAGTTCCGGGTGTCGGCCACCCAGATGGTGTTCGTCATCGACGAGTACGGCGAGGTGCTCGGGCTGGTGACCCTCCAGGATGTGCTGGAGGCGGTCACCGGAGAATTCCCTGCCCAGGATGCCGAGGAGTCCTGGGCCGTGCGGCGGGACGACGGTTCCTGGCTCCTGGACGGCCTCATCCCCATCCCGGAGTTGAAGGATTGCCTCGGCCTCAAGGCGGCGCCGGAGGAGAACCGGGGCCGCTACCACACCTTGAGCGGCATGATGATGTGGCTCCTGGGGCGGCTGCCCCGCACCGCCGACGTGGCGGAATGGGAGGGCTGGCGCCTGGAGGTGATCGACCTGGACGGCAAGCGGGTGGACAAGGTCCTGGCCAGCCGGCAGCCGAGGCCCGAGGGCGATGAGGCGGTATCATGACGGCCGATTCCCTTCGGACCTTCTCCGTGAAGCAGCGTTTCCTCCTCCTTGCCGGCACGGCCTCCTGCCTCGTCCTTCCTGTCCTGCTCCTGGCCCTCGCCGCCGGCTGGGTGTGCCCGGACGGGGCCTGCCGGGTCACCGACCTGGACCGGCAAGTGCTGGCCGCCTTCCACGCCCTGCGCGGCCCCGGGCTGGATGTCTTCTTCGAGGGCGTCACCTGGCTGGGGTCCGTGCTGGTCCTGGTGCCACTCGGCCTGGGGATGGCCTGGCGCATCCGCCATCGGCCCGGCGATGCCGCCCGGTTCTTTCTTTCCCTGGTCGGCGCCGGTCTCCTGGCCTTCGCCACCAAACCCCTGGTCGCCCGGCCGCGGCCGGACCTCTTTCCCTTCGCCCCGCTGCCGGAAGACCTGTCGTTCCCCAGCGGCCACGCCATGCTGGTCACCGCCTTCGCCCTGGGCTGGCTGCTGTTCGCCAAGGAACGGCGGGGCTGGGCCGATGTCGCAGCAGGGGTCGCCCTGATCGCCGCCGTCGCTGCTTCCCGCCTCTATCTCCAGGTTCATTTCCCTACCGATGTGGCTGCGGGCGTGCTGGCTGCCACGGCCTGGGTCCTCAGCCTGCAATGGCTGCCCCGAGCCGCGGTAAAGCCTGATGGTTCGAAGTAATCGGATAGTCACTTAGTTTTGCTATGGTTTTTTCGTTGGAGGGCGTGGGCTAACCTCACCCCTTGCTTCGTTTCCCTTCAAGGAGTGTCATCAATGAAAAGCTTTGCTCTCTGGACCGCCGTGCTTGCCCTCGGCTTGACGCTGGTGGTGGGCGATGCCGAGGCTGCCCGCCGTCTGGGCGGTGGCCGCTCTTCCGGCATGCAGCGTGAAATGTCCGTGCCCCAGCGCTCCGTCACCCCGGGGCCGACGGCGCCGGCTCCCAACCAGGCCACCGCGCCCATGGCCAATCCGGCCCAGCCCGGCATGGCCACCGCCAACCCGGCCCAACCCAAGCGCTCCTGGCTCGGCCCCGTCGCCGGCCTGGCTGCCGGCCTCGGCCTTGCCGCCCTGGCTTCCCACTTCGGGTTCGGCGAGGGGCTGGCCAACCTGATGATGATCGGCCTCCTGATCATGGCTGTCCTGGCAGTGGTGGGCTTCTTCATGCGCCGCAAGGCCGCGTCCCAGCAGCCGGCCCTGGCGGGCGCTCACGGCATGCAGTACGCCGGCGGCGCACTCGACAGCGTCAGCCGGCCCGAGCCTACGTATGCCGGCAGTGCCGCTCCGGCTGCGGCTGCCACCAGCGGCCGTATCCCCGCCGACTTCGACGTGGATGGCTTCCTGCGCAACGCCAAGGTCAATTTCCTGCGCCTGCAGGCTGCCAACGACGAAGGCAACCTGGAGGACATCCGGGAATTCACCAGCCCCGAGATGTTCGCCGAGATCAAGCTGGAATTCGGCGAGCGGGGCGCCGAGAAGCAGCAGACCGACGTGGTCAGCCTGAACGCCGAAGTCCTGGACGTGATCGAGGAGGCTTCCCGCTACGTGGTGAGCGTGCGCTTCAACGGCCTCATCCGGGAAAGCAAGGAAGCGGCGCCGGAAGCCTTCGACGAAATCTGGCACCTGACCAAGCCCCGCGACGGCAATCGCGGCTGGGTCCTGGCGGGTATCCAGCAAGTGCAGTAAGGGCGCTCAGCCCTGAAACAAATAGCGCCGGCGGGGGCAGCCCCGTCGGCGCTTTGTTTTGTGGGATTCGCTCTAGTTGCTGACCCGGCCGCCCAGCTTCTCCATCAGGCGCTGGAGGTTGCCCAGGGACAGCAGGTGGGCGTAGACGAGGCCCAGTTCGCCGGTGGCGAACAGGGTCTGCACCTTGTCCTGGTCCAGCTTCTGGAGTCGCTGCTCGTCCACCGCGTACAGGCCGTTGAGGCGGAAGGTGGAGCCGTCGGGCAACTGGGCCTGGGCGTTGGATTCCACCAGCAGGTCGTATTCCTGGAGGCGCTTGCAGAATTCCTGGGTGCGCAGGGCCTGGGTCTGGTATTCCCGCATCAGGTTCAGCATGTTCTCCAGAACGGGGGTGGGCTTGCCTTCCTGGAACAGGAGGTCGCCTTCCTCCCGGCTGAAGCAGGGGGCGTTCTCGTCGATACAGATGACCACTTCCTCCTGGCCCACGTCGGCGGGGACGAAGGGATAGCGGCGGACGAAGGCCGGCAGGTAGCGGGCGTCCCACTTGCCCTGGGCGTCCACGAAGAGGTTTTCGTTTTCCCGCAGGCCGAGGATGGCTACCGGCAGGAACATGCCGTCGCTGGCCTTCACGAAGGTGATGGGGTATTCCCGGCCGGCGTCGCCGAATTCCACGGCCACCAGGGGCACGGAATTTGTGTTGGCGGCGTAGGCGAACCCGGTCTGGGGCTTGATGCGCAGATCCTTGTGGGTCTCGGAATTGAGGGAAACTACCTTGTCATAGAAGATGAGGTCGGCCATCGGGATGCTCTCGGAATAAGGTTGCGATGAAAAGACCCGGCAAGATACCCCATTCCGCCGGGGCCTTGAAAGCTCAGTGGCCCAATTTCTTGTAGCCGGCGCAGGGGTCGGGACGTAGCGACGACGGGGTGAACCACAGGATGTCGTGGGTGCCCGGGGCCGCATCCGGATAATCCTCGGCCTGGGTCAGGTCGGCCGCTACTTCCACCAGCCCCACCGACACCACCCGCTTTCCCGGCGCCCGGGCCTTGAGGTAAAGAGGAACGCCGATGTCCTGCCGGGCGTGGGCGCGGCCGATGATGGCGACGGATTCCCGGCCGCCGGCCAGGATGCGGTCGGCCATCACCGCGTCCTTGGCGCGCTGGACATCGATGAGCTTGTCGATCATCGGGTTGTCGTCGCCGCAGTGGCCGGCCACCAGCATGCCGCGCAGGGTGGCGTTCTGGTCGGCGCTCCAGGGTTGGTTGAGGCCCAGGCGCTCGGGTTCTCCCTTGCCCAGGGCCGCCAGGCCGCCGCCGGCGATGCTCCGGGTGCGGCTGCGGGCGAGGTTGGCGGCGACGAGGGGCAATTGCTCCTTCAAAGCTACGGTCACCAGGGGGCGGTAAAGGGGCCATTCCCAGCCGCTGGATATATTGCCGGCCTTGGCTACCGCAGCGGCCGTGCCGCCGACCCGACGGGCGTCGTCCATGGCCGTCTGCCAATCGGTGTCGAACTGCTCCATGGCTAGAGCCGGCTGCTTGCCCTGGTCCACCAGACGGTGGAGCAACTGGGTCTGAATCTGGTGGTGGGCCGGGTTGTCGTGGGTTTCCCCGAGGAGGGCGATGTCGGCTGCGGCGATGCGGTCCTCTGCTTCCTGGGGCGAGAGGAAGCGGCGCTGGGATACGTCCCAGATGCGTCCGGCCAGGGGATGGTCGGTCTGCACCAGGCGGGGCGCGGCGCAGCCGGCGATCAGGAGAAGGGTGGTGAGGCAGAGGACAAGGCGCATGGGGCTCGGCAGCGGGCTTGCGGGGCACAGATCGGATGGGTCGAGCCGGGATGATAGCGTCTCGTCGGGATCAGCGCCCTCCGTCCGGCTCCCGCATCGGGCCCGCCATGCCCTGGGGCGGCGTCAGTCGGCTGGCGGTGTTGAAATCGGAGTTGGCCTTGGCCACATCGCCCTTGCGCTTCCAGGCGGCACCCCGGTTGAGGTAGGCGACGGCGTTGCGGGGGTTGAGGCGGATGGCAGCGTCGTAGTCGGCGATGGCCCGGTCCACATCCCCCTTCCGGTCCCAGGCGGCGCCCCGGTGATAATAGGCCAGGGAGCTGTCCGGGGTGAGGCGGATGGTGGAGTCGTAATCGGTGATGGCCCGGTCCACGTCGCCCTTCTTCTCGAAGGCGATGCCCCGGTTGTAATAGGCGTCGGCGTAGAGAGGATTGACCCGGATGGCG
>DASRUX010000215.1:0-11752 GCA_035655235.1 Rhodocyclaceae bacterium
CGTCGCCACCGCCACGTCGTTGAAGCTCTGGGCCCGACCGGAACCGAGGTTGAAAATGCCCGACTTTTCCGGGTGGTCCAGGAACCACAGATTGACCTTGGCCACGTCGCCGACGAAGACGAAGTCCCGGCGCTGCTCGCCGTCGGCGTAGCCATGGGAGCCCTCGAAGAGCTTGACCTTGCCGTCGGCGCGGAACTGGTTGAAGTGGTGGAAAGCCACGGACGCCATGCGGCCCTTGTGGGTTTCCCGGGGGCCATAGACGTTGAAGTAGCGGAAACCGACGATCTGGGTAGACGGGTCTTCCGCCAGGCGGCGGCGCACAACCTGATCGAACAGGAACTTGGAGTAGCCGTAGACGTTCAGCGGGGCCTCGTACTGGCGCTCTTCCTTGAAGACGTTGCTGGCGCCGTAGGTGGCGGCGCTGGAGGCATAGAGGAACTGGACTTCCTGCTCCTGGCACCAGTCCAGGAGGATGCTGGAGTAACGAAAGTTGTTCTCCATCATGTAGCGGCCGTCGGTTTCCATGGTGTCCGAGCAAGCGCCCTCGTGGAAGATGGCGTCCACCTGGCCGTCGAAATGGCCGGCCTGGATGCGCTCGATGAAGTCATGCTTGTCCAGGTAGTCGGCGATCTCGCAATCCACCAGGTTCTTGAACTTGTCGGCCTTGGTGAGGTTATCCACCGCGATGATGTTGGTCACGCCCCGGTCGTTGAGGGCCTTGACGATATTGGAACCGATGAATCCGGCGGCGCCGGTGACGACGATATACATAGAGCTTCCTTACAAGGCTGCTTGCAGTTCTTCCCGGGTGACCACGGCGGTCCCCAGCTTGCCGACCACGATGCCGGCGGCCACGTTGGCGATGCGGATGGACTCGGCCCATCCCGCTCCGGCGGCGAGCATCACCGCCAGGGTGGCGATGACCGTATCCCCGGCACCGGAGACATCGAACACTTCCCGGGCCTGGGCCGGCTGGTGGATCACCTCACCATCACAGAACAGGGTCATGCCCTCCTCGCTTCGAGTCACCAACAGGGCTTCCAGGCCGAGTTCGGTGCGCAGGGCCTGGGCCTTCCGGGCCAATTCCTCTTCCGAAGACCAGCGACCGACCACTTCCCGCAATTCGGAGCGGTTCGGGGTGATGACCGTGGCCCCGGCATACTTGCCGTATTCGTCGCCCTTGGGGTCTACCAGCACCGGCTTCCCGGCCGCCCGGGCGAGCCGGATCATCTCGGAAATGTGGGTGAGCCCTCCCTTGCCGTAGTCAGACAGGATGACAACATCACAGTTCTCAACCCGGCGCTCGAATTCCTGGAGCTTGGCCCGCAGGATTTCATGGGACGGGGTAGTCTCGAAGTCGATGCGCAACAACTGCTGCTGACGGCCGATGACCCGCAGCTTCACCGTCGTGTCGATTTCCGCATCCACCTGGAGGCCGGCTTCGATGTCGCCCTCGTTGAGGAGGCGGCCGAGGATGCGGCCGGCTTCATCGTCGCCCACCACCGACAGCAGCGCGGTACGGGCGCCCACCGCCGCGGCGTTGCGGGCCACGTTGGCGGCGCCGCCCAGGCGCTCTTCCAGCCGCTCCACCTTCACCACCGGCACCGGGGCTTCCGGCGAAATGCGGCTCACCTCGCCAAACCAGTAGCGGTCGAGCATGACATCGCCGACCACCAGCAGGCGGACGTTGGCCACTTGTTCCAGCATGCCCTTACCGTCCAATGGCGAAGTACTCGACCCCCTGCCCGCGGACGAACTTGGGATCGTAGAGGTTGCGGCCGTCGAAAACGACCGGATGCTTGAGCTTAGCCTTGATGGCCTCGAAATCGGGGGAACGGAATTCCTTCCATTCGGTGACGATCACCAGGGCGTCGGCGCCTTCCAGGGCGTCCATGGGATTCTCGGCGTAGGTCAGGCGCGGCTCGTCGCCGAAGATGCGCTGGGTTTCGTGCATGGCCACCGGATCGTAGGCTGCGACGGTGGCGCCGGCGGCGAACAGGTCGGCGATCAGTTCCCGGCTGGGGGCTTCCCGCATGTCGTCGGTGTTGGGCTTGAAGGCCAGGCCCCACAGGGCGAAGTGCTTGCCCTTGAGATCGCCAAAGCGCCCCTGGATCTTCTTGGTCAGGACATGCTTCTGAGCGTCGTTGGCCTCCTCGACGGCGGTGAGCACCTTGAGGGTGACACCGGCATCGTCGGCCGCCGTCTTGATCAGGGCCTTCACGTCCTTAGGGAAGCAGGAGCCGCCGTAGCCGCAGCCCGGGTACAGGAAGTGGTAGCCGATGCGGGGGTCGGAGCCGATGCCCTGGCGGACCATCTCGATGTCGGCGCCCAGCTTCTCGGCCAGGTTGGCCAGCTCGTTCATGAAGCTGATGCGGGTGGCCAGCATGGCGTTGGCGGCGTACTTGGTCAGCTCGGCGCTCTTCACGTCGGTGACGATGAGGCGCTCGTGGTTGCGCTGGAAGGGGGCGTACAGGGCGCGCATCAGGTGGATGGCCTGCTCTTCTTCGGCGCCGACCACGATGCGGTCCGGGCGCATGAAGTCGTCCACCGCCGCACCTTCCTTCAGGAACTCGGGGTTGGAAACCACGCTGTAAGGGATGGACACGCCCCGCTTGCGGAGCTCGTCGGCCACTGCCGCCTTGACCTTGTCGGCGGTGCCCACCGGCACGGTGCTCTTGTCCACCACCACCTTGTAGTCGGTCATCAGGCGGCCGATGTTGCGGGCGGCAGCCAGGACGTACTGGAGGTCGGCGGACCCGTCCTCGTCCGGCGGCGTGCCGACGGCGATGAACTGGATGGTGCCGTGCTGGACCGCCTTTTCAATGTCGGTGGTGAAGTGCAGACGCCCGGCTGCCACATTGCGGCGCACCATCTCTTGCAGCCCCGGCTCGAAAATGGGAATACCGCCCTCTTCCAGGATGCGGATTTTCTCCGGATCGACGTCCAGGCAAAGGACATCGTTGCCCACTTCGGCCAGACAGGTGCCACTGACCAGTCCGACATAGCCGGTGCCAACAACAGTGATTTTCATGGATTTCCTACAAAGTTAAGTCGAATTCTTCCCGGCGGCGGGGCGGATAGGTTTCCCAACCGCCGCAGGCCGGGCAGCGCCAGTAGAACTGGCGGGCCTTGAATCCGCAATTATCGCATTGATAACGGGACAATCGCTTGGTGTAGCCCTGGACGATGGTACGGGCCAGCTCGATATCCGGCCGGCTTTCCGGGGCGACCAGGGGCAAGCGGGCGCTCATGAGCTTTTCCAGGCCCAGAAGGGTCGGATTGCGCTGCAGTTCGTCCCGAACCAGCCGATAGGCCGACTCGGAGCCCTCGCTTTCGAGGATGAGCTGATACACCACCTCCAGGAGATCCAGGGAGGGATAGTGCTCCAGGTAGCCCCGCAGCAGAGCGATACCCTCGTCCCGGCGCTCCAGCTTGCGATAGGCGTCCAGGAGCCGCTGGGCGATCAGGGACAGGTAGGCTGGGTCCTGCTGCTCGATGCGTTGCCAAGCCTCGATGGCCGCCTCCACCCTGCCCTCCTGGAGGAGAAGATCCCCCTGTAGCAGGCTTGCCCGCACGCACTTACGATTTTGCTGCATGGCGGTTTCGAGATATTCCCGGGCGGAATCGGGCTTGGAGCGCATGATTTCCCCCGCCGCCAGCTCGCAGTAATACTCCGCCACCTCCCGCTGGGAAGCCGCACCCGGCAGTTCCTTGGCGATATCGATGGCCTTCTGCCAGTCCTTCTCCAACTGGTAGATTTCGAGAAGATTGCGCTTGGCCTCTTCTTCCAGGGGTGTGCCGATGAGCCGGTTAAAGATTTCCTCGGCCCGGTCCAGGAGCCCCACCTTGAGGTAGTCCTGGCCCAGTTCGGACAGGGCGGTGAGGCGGAAACTGTCGTCCAGGTCGGCCCGGTCGATCAGGTTTTGATGCATGCGGATGGCCCGCTCGGTCTCGCCCCGGCGGCGGAACAGGTTGCCCAGGGCGAAGTGGAGTTCCACCGTCTGGGGATCGACCTTGGCGACTTCAAGGAAGGAATCGATGGCCTTGTCCGGCTCTTCGTTCAGGAGGAAATTGAGGCCTTGAAAATAGGACCGGGGCAAGGCCCGGGATTCCTGGACCACATGCCGGATATCGATGCGCGCCGCCGCCCAGCCCAGGCCAAAGAAGACCGGGATAAGCAACAACTGCCAGTATTCGAAAAGATCGTTCATGCCAGATGGGGCGGTTCCACAACCACCGGCGCGGCCGGTTGTTCCGACTGGCGGCGCAGCCGGGCGATTTCCCGGCGCTGGCTGAAGATCACCCCCAGCAGCGACAGGACACCGAGGAGCATGCCGGCGGCAAAGAAGGCCAGCAGCACGACGACCAGGGGCGCCTGCCAGACAGGCCCGGCGATCAGGTGCAGGTTGACCAGTTCGGTGTTCTGGGCCGCAAAGGCAAAAAGGAACAGGAAGATGATGAGCCGGAGGGCCCAGGTCAGAATCTTCATCGGGTAATTTGCATGAAAAAAGGCGGTGACTTTCGCCACCGCCCCGAATCTACCACATTGGGCTAATTCTCGCCTTAGCCGGCCTTATCCACCCGCTCGCGCAACTCCTTGCCGGCCTTGAAATGGGGAACCCATTTAGCCGGCACGCTGACCTTGTCCCCGGACTTGGGGTTGCGGCCAGTGCGCGGCGGCCGATAGTTGAGGGCGAAGCTACCGAATCCGCGGATCTCGATACGATCCCCGCGCACCAGGGCGCTGGACATCGCATCGAGAATCATCTTGACCGCAAAATCGGCATCCTTCGCCACCAACTGCGGAAAACGCTCCGCCAGTCGGGCGATGAGCTCGGATTTGGTCATGCTAAAGCCTTATTAGCCCTGCTGGTTCAGTTTTGCCTTGAGCAGCGCACCCAGGTTGGTGGTACCGGCGGCAGCGGAAGACTCGGCAGAGAACTTCTGCATGGCTTCGTGCTGCTCGGCCTGATCCTTGGCCTTGATGGACAGGTTGATGCCACGGGTCTTGCGATCCACGTTGATGATCATGGCTTCAACTTCGTCGCCCACCTTCAGGTGCTGGGACAGGTCTTCGATACGGTCACGGGAAAACTCGGAAACCCGCAGGTAGCCTTCGGTGTCGCCATCGGCGATGGCAATCACGGCACCCTTGGCGTCCACGGTCTTCACGGTGCCGCGCACGATGCTGTTCTTCTCGTGGGTGGCGATGAAGTTGGTGTACGGGTCGCCTTCCATCTGCTTGATGCCGAGGGAGATACGCTCCTTCTCGACGTCGATGCCGAGCACAACTGCCTCGACTTCGTCGCCCTTCTTGAAGTTGCGGATGGCTTCCTCGCCGGACTGGCTCCAGGACAGGTCGGACAGGTGGACCAGGCCGTCGATGCCGCCGGGCAGGCCGATGAAGATGCCGAAGTCGGTGATGGACTTGATGGCACCGCGGACCTTGTCGCCCTTCTTGTGGTTCATGGCGAAATCGTCCCACGGGTTGGGCAGGCACTGCTTCATACCCAGGGAGATACGGCGACGATCTTCGTCGATTTCGAGGATCATCACTTCGACCTCGTCACCCAGCTGGACAACCTTGGACGGATGGACGTTCTTGTTGGTCCAGTCCATTTCGGAGACGTGCACCAGACCTTCGATGCCCTGCTCGATCTCGACGAAGGAACCGTAGTCGGTGAGGTTGGTGACCTTGCCGAACAGACGGGTGCCGGACGGGTAGCGGCGAGCAATGCCGACCCACGGATCTTCGCCCAGTTGCTTCAGGCCCAGGGAGACGCGGTTCTTCTCGGCGTCGAACTTGAGGATCTTCGCGGTAACTTCGTCGCCCACGGCCAGGACTTCGCTGGGGTGGCGGACACGGCGCCAGGCCAGGTCGGTGATGTGCAGCAGGCCATCGATGCCGCCCAGGTCGACGAACGCACCGTAGTCGGTGATGTTCTTGACGATACCCTTGACGGTGGTGCCTTCCTTGAGGTTCTCGAGGAGCTTCTCGCGCTCGACGTCAGCGGTGGCTTCCAGCACGGCGCGGCGGGACAGCACGACGTTGTTGCGCTTGCGATCCAGCTTGATGACCTTGAATTCGAGGGTCTTGCCTTCGTACGGGGTGGTGTCCTTGACCGGACGCATGTCGACCAGGGAGCCCGGCAGGAAGGCACGGACGCCGTTGGACATGACGGTGAGGCCGCCCTTGACCTTGCCGGTGATGGTACCGGTGACCAGGGTGTTCTCGTTGAGGGCCTGCTCCAGGAAGTTCCAGGCGGCGATGCGCTTGGCGCGATCGCGGGACAGACGGGTGGCACCGTAGCCGTCTTCCAGCATTTCGATGGCGACTTGGACGAAATCGCCAACCTTGACTTCGACTTCACCCTGGTCGTTCAGGAACTCTTCCAGGGGAACATAGGATTCGGATTTCAGGCCGGCATTGACCACGACGAAATTGTGATCGACCTCCACCACCTCGGCGGTGATGACTTCGCCTTGACGCATTTCCTGGCGAGCCAGGGATTCTTCAAAAAGTTGAGCAAAAGATTCCATTACGGAGGGGACTTTCTTGCCGCGTTGCTGCGGCGGTTAGTTGAACAAGGTTGCCGGCGGAGAACCGGCAACACCCATTGATTGCCCTTAGACAATCCTTACTGCAAAGCTGATTCACTCCAGGCCAACACCTGCCCCACTGCCTGTTCGATGGAAAGCGGGGTGGTATCGAGCAGAAGGGCATCCGCTCCCTGCTGCAGGGGCGCCACGCTCCGGCGGGAGTCCCGCTCGTCGCGCTGGCGCAGGTCCAGCAGAAGGTCGTCGAGATTAGCAGAGAAACCTTTCTCCATCAACTGCTTATAGCGGCGCTCCGCCCTCACCTCGGCGCTGGCGGTCAGGAACACCTTGAGGGCGGCTTTGGGGAACACCACCGAACCCATGTCGCGGCCGTCGCCTACCAGCCCCGGCGCCCGGTTGAAGGCCCGCTGGCGGAAGAGGAGCGCCGTGCGCACCGCCGGCAAGGCGGCCACTTTCGACGCCCCGGCGGAGATTTCCTCGGTGCGGATGGCATCGCCCACATCCTCGCCGGCTAGGCGCACGGAACTCTCGCTGAAGACCACATCCAGCTTGGCCGCCACCGCAGCCACGCCAGCCTCGTCATCCCAAGCCACACCGGCCCGCTGGGCCGCCAGGGCGGTAAGCCGATACAGGGCGCCGGAGTCGAGATAATGGAAGCCGAGGGCAGCCGCCACCCGGGCTGCCACCGTTCCCTTGCCGGAAGCCGACGGGCCGTCGATGGCGATGACGGGGGCTGCCTTGGCCACGGCGGAGAAAGCCTGGAAATACTCAGGGAAGGTCTTGGCGACGCAGCCGGGATCGTTGATGCGGACCGGTGTGCCGAAGGCGGCCAGGGAAAAGCACATGGCCATCCGGTGATCGTCGTAGGTGTCGATGGCGGCGGGGTTCAGGCCAGCGGGCGTCACCCGGATGTAATCGGCGCCCTCCTCCACCTTGGCTCCGAGCTTTCGCAGTTCAGTGGCCATGGCGGCGATGCGGTCGGTTTCCTTGACCCGCCAGCTGGCGATGTTGCGTAGAGCCGTACTTCCCTGGGCGAACAGAGCGGCCGTCGCCAGGGTCATGGCGGCGTCGGGGATGTGGTTGCAGTCCAGGTCGATGCCCTTGAGCCCGCCCTCCGGCGCCCGCGCTTCGATCCAGTTGGGTCCCAGGGTGATGACCGTGCCCATCTGTGCCAGGGCATCGGCGAAGCGCACGTCTCCCTGGATGGAATCCTGCCCGACGCCTTCGACCCGCACCGGGCCACCGCCGATAGCGCCCAGGGCCAGGAAATAGGAGGCGGACGAGGCATCCCCCTCGACATAGACCGTCCCCGGCGAACGGTAGACGCTTCCCGCCGGGACGGTGAACCGCTCCCAGCCATCCCGCCGGACCTCGACGCCGAAGCGCTTCATGGTCGCCAGGGTGATCTCGATGTAGGGCTTGGATATCAGCTCGCCCACCACCTCGACGGTGGTCTCGACACCGGTCAAAGGCAAGGCCATCAGGAGGCCGGTGAGGAACTGGCTGGAAACATCGCCCCGAACCTTCACCACGCCGCCCGGACGGATGGCCGCCGGCTTCAGGTGCAGGGGCGGATAGCCCTCGTTCCCCAAGTAGGTGATGTCGGCACCAAGTTGGCGCAGGCCATCCACCAAATCGCCAATGGGCCTCTCGTGCATGCGCGCCACGCCCTTCAGGATATAGTCGCCGCCAGCCAGTGCCAAGGCTCCGGTGAGGGGCCGGAAGGCGGTGCCGGCGTTGCCCAGGAAGAGCTCGGCCTGCCGGACGGGGAAACGCCCGCCGCAGCCGACAATGCGCCAGTTGTCCCCGCCCAGATGCTCGACGCCGACGCCCAGGACCTTCAACGCATCGAGCATGCGCTCCGTGTCATCGGAGGCCAGCAGGTCGCGAACCTCCGTCGCCCCTTCGGCCAGGGCCGAAAGCAGCAGCACACGATTGGAAATGCTCTTGGAGCCGGGCAGGCGGACCGTGCCGCTCGCCGACAGGACTTGGGGGAGATCGAGGAAATTCAAAAGGTCACCACGGGGAAATACTGGAATTACGGGAAGACGGCCGCATCCTGGAGGCGGGCGCCCATGGCGTCCTTGGCGGACAACACGGGCGCTTCGGCCAGGGGCCAAGCAATGCCGATGTCCGGGTCGTTCCAGGCGATGCAGCGCTCATGGGCTGGAGAATAGAAGTCGGTGGTCTTGTAGAGGAACTCCGCCGTGTCGGTCAGGACCAGGAAGCCGTGGGCGAACCCCGCCGGCACCCAGACCTGCCGCTTGTTCTCGGCGGAGAGTTCCACCCCCATGGACTGCCCGAAGGTCGGCGAGGACCGGCGGATATCCACCACCACGTCGAACACCGCCCCCTGCACCACCCGCACCAGCTTGCCCTGGGCATGCTCCACCTGGTAGTGCAGCCCCCGCAGCACATGCCTCGCGCTCTTGGAGTGGTTGTCCTGCACGAATTGCACGTCCAGGCCGGTGGCTTCGCGGAAGGCGTGCTGGTTGTAGCTCTCAAAGAAGAATCCCCGCTCGTCCCCGAAGACCTTGGGCTCCAGGATCAGCACGTCGGGAATGGCGGTCGGCGTGGCCTTCATCAGAACACCCGCTCCTTGAGGAGCCCCATCAGGTACTGGCCATAGGGGTTCTTGAGCATCGGGCCGGCCAGGGCTTCCAACTGCCCGGCGTCGATATAGCCCATCCGGTAGGCGATCTCCTCCGGGCAGGCGACTTTCAGCCCCTGGCGCTTCTCGATGGTGGCGATGAACTGGCTGGCGCCCAGGAGGCTCTCGTGGGTGCCGGTATCGAGCCAGGCATAGCCCCGACCCATGACTTCTACGTTGAGCGTTCCCTGCTCCAGGTAGATGCGGTTGAGGTCGGTGATTTCCAGCTCTCCCCGGGCGGAGGGCTTCAAGTCCCGGGCGAAGTCGAGGACCTGGCGGTCGTAGAAGTAGAGCCCGGTGACCGCATAGTTGGACTTGGGCGCCTTGGGCTTCTCTTCCAGGCTGATGGCCCGGCCTTCCTTATCGAATTCCACCACGCCGTAGCGCTCGGGATCATGGACGTGGTAGGCGAAGACGGTGGCCCCGCTCTCCTGCCGGCCAGCGGACTGGAGGGATTCGGCAAATTCGTGGCCGTAGAAGATGTTGTCGCCGAGGACCAGGGCGCTGGGGTCGTTGCCCACGAAGTCCCGGCCGATGATGAAGGCTTGGGCCAGCCCATCCGGACTCGGCTGCACGGCATACTGGAGGTTGAGCCCCCACTGGCTGCCGTCCCCGAGGAGTTGCTCGAAGCGCGGGGTGTCCTGGGGGGTGGAGATGATCAGGATGTCCCGGATCCCGGCGAGCATCAGGGTGCTCAGGGGATAGTAGATCATCGGCTTGTCGTGGATGGGCAGGAGCTGCTTGGAGACGGCCAGGGTCACCGGGTAGAGCCGGGTGCCGGAGCCGCCGGCCAGGATGATGCCTTTCCGTGTCATTGCTTGTCTCCGTATTGGGTGTCCAGCCATTGCCGGTAGGCGCCGCTGGTGACGTTTTCCACCCAGCCCAGGTTGTCCAGGTACCAGCGCACGGTCTTCCGGATGCCGGTTTCGAAGGTTTCGGCGGGCTTCCAGCCCAGCTCCTGTTCGAGCTTGGTGGCGTCGATGGCGTAGCGCTGGTCGTGGCCGGGGCGGTCCTTCACGAAGGTGATCTGCTCTTTATAGGACTGGCCGTCGGCCCGGGGCTTGAGGTCGTCCAGGATGGCGCACAGGGTATGCACCACGTCCAGGTTGGCCTTCTCGTTCCAGCCGCCCACGTTGTAGGTCTCCCCCAGACGCCCGGCTTCGAGCACCCGACGGATGGCGGAGCAGTGGTCCTTGACGTAGAGCCAGTCCCGGATCTGCTGGCCGTCACCGTAGATGGGCAGCGGCTTACCATTCAGGGCGTTGTGGATCACCAGGGGGATGAGCTTCTCCGGGAAGTGATAGGGGCCGTAGTTATTGGAGCAGTTGGTGGTCAGCACCGGCAGCCCGTAGGTGTGGTGGTAGGCCCGCACCAGGTGGTCGCTGGCGGCCTTGCTGGCCGAGTACGGGCTGTTCGGCTCGTACTTGTTCTCCTCGGTGAAGGCGGGGTCGGTGGCCTTGAGCGAGCCGTACACCTCATCCGTGGACACGTGCAGGAAACGGAATTCCTCCCGCTCGGCGCCCTGCAGCCCGGCCCAGTAGCCGCGCACCGCCTCCAGCAGGCGGAAGGTGCCGACCACGTTGGTCTCGATGAAGGTGCCCGGGGAGTGGATCGAGCGGTCGACGTGCGACTCCGCCGCGAAGTTCAGGACGGCGCGCGGGCGGTGCTGCGCCAGCAGCTTCTCGAGCAGCGCCTGGTCGCCGATGTCGCCCTGCACGAACACGTGCCGCTCGTCGCCGTCGAGCGAGCGCAAATTCTCGAGGTTGCCCGCGTAGGTCAGCTTGTCCAGGGTCAGCACCGGTTCGCCGGACGCGGCAAGCCAGTCGAGGACGAAATTGGAGCCGATGAAGCCGGCGCCTCCGGTAACGAGGATCATGAAACGACAACTCCCAAGACGTTGCGCTCCAATCCGGGCGCTGCGGAGGGGAATTATGTCATCCGGCGAGTGAATGCCCGCTCGCCCATCGTGCGGGTCAGAAGTGGATTCCGCGCAACATTTGTTGCATGGCGATGGCCTCCGCCGACAACTGCGGCTTCTCGCCCTTGGCGCCGACGGCCGCCGCGGAGTCCGGAAACATGCGAAAAGTCGTATTCATGACAATCTGGGCGACCCGCGGCAGCACCGCGTGCAGCACTTCCCCGAAGGTGCCCAGGCGGGTGGCGATGCGCACCGGCCTGTCGACGCAGGCCTGCGCCACGAGCTCCGCGGCCTCGTCGGGCGCCAGCGTCGGCACGTTGTTGTAGATCCGGGTGGGCGCGATCATGGGCGTGCGCACCAGCGGCATGTTGATGGTGGTGAAGGTGATGCCCTGGTCCTGGAATTCGCTGGCCGCGCAGCGGGTCCAGGCGTCGAGCGCCGACTTCGACGCCACGTAGGCGGAAAAGCGCGGCGCGTTGGTCAGCACCCCGATCGAGCTGATGTTCACCACGTGCCCCGAGCGCCGGGCCACCATCGAGGGCAGCAGGCCCATGGTGATGCGCAGCGCGCCGAAGTAATTCAGCTGCATGGTCCGCTCGAAGTCGTGGAAGCGGTCGTAGCTCGAC
>DASRUX010000216.1:0-4141 GCA_035655235.1 Rhodocyclaceae bacterium
CCGGGCAACCGTCTTCGCGTCGCGCTGACCGGCCTGACCATGGCCGAGCGCTTCCGCGACGACGGCCGGGACATCCTGCTGTTCATCGACAACATCTACCGTTACACCCTGGCCGGTACCGAAGTGTCCGCTCTGCTGGGCCGTATGCCTTCCGCGGTGGGCTACCAGCCGACCCTGGCCGAGGAAATGGGCCGCCTGCAGGAGCGTATTACCTCCACCAAGGTGGGCTCCATCACCTCCATCCAGGCCGTGTATGTGCCCGCGGATGACTTGACCGACCCGTCTCCCGCCACCACCTTCCTGCACCTCGACTCCACCGTCGTGCTGTCCCGTGACATCGCCGCTCTGGGTATCTACCCCGCCGTCGATCCGCTGGACTCCACCTCCCGCCAGCTGGATCCCCAGGTTGTGGGCGAAGAGCACTACTCCGTGGCCCGTGCCGTGCAGATGACCCTGCAGCGCTACAAGGAACTGCGCGACATCATCGCGATTCTGGGTATGGACGAACTGTCTCCCGAAGACAAGCTCGCCGTGTCCCGGGCTCGTAAGATCCAGCGTTTCCTGTCCCAGCCCTTCCATGTGGCCGAAGTGTTCACCGGCTCTCCTGGCAAATTCGTGTCCCTCAAGGACACCATCAAGGGCTTCAAGGGCATCTGCGCTGGCGAATACGACCACCTGCCCGAGCAGGCGTTCTACATGGTCGGCGGCATCGAAGAAGCCATCGAGAAGGCCAAGACCATTCAGTAACGCGGTACCAGTTTAGGAGCCAGTCATGGCAATTTCTGTCCATTGTGATGTCGTCAGCGCGGAAGAGCAGATTTTCTCCGGCGTCGTCGAATTCGCCGTATTTCCTGGCGAAGCCGGCGAACTGGGGATCATGGCTCACCATACCCCGCTGCTGACCCGCATCAAGCCGGGCACCGTCCGTTTGAAGGTGCCGGACCAGGCTGACTACGAACTGGTGTACGTTTCCGGCGGCATGCTGGAGGTCCAGCCCGACATGATCACCGTGTTGGCTGACACCGCCATCCGTGCCAAGGATCTGGACGAAGCCAAGGCCCTCGACGCCAAGAAGCGCGCCGAGGAAGCCCTGGCCAACCGCAAGGCCGAGGTGGATTACGCCGCGGCCGAAGCGGAGCTGGCCCAGGCCATCGCCCAGCTGCAAGCCATCGATCGCCTGCGGAAGCGTACTCACTAAGTTCGGAATCTACCGACAGCAAAAAGGGCAGCCTCGGCTGCCCTTTTCTTTTGTCCTGTGCTCGTGGCAGATGCCCGTTCAGGCCAGCTTGGCGACCCGTCTCTCCAGCCGCTCCAGGTCGGCCGCTGCCTCAGCCAGGGCGGTGGCAAAGCGATCGGCGTCCCGCTTGGGCACCACCATACCGGACTCCTCGCCCAGGTATTCGGTCACATTGGCGGCCAGGTTGCGCGCCGCCTGCCCTTGCCAGCCCAGGAAGGATTCCCCCGCCCGCACCAGGCGATGGGCAACCACGTCCCCGACCACCTTGGACAAATCCTCCTCCACATCCCAGCGCAGGTTGCGGAAGACGAAGGCCAGGGTTTCGGCGAAATCTGCCGTGCCGGACAAGCGGGCCACGGCGAAAATGGAATTCCGGTCGATCAGGAAACGGAAGGGGGTATCGGCCGGGAGTTCGATGGTCACGGCCGGAGGCTCGTCGGCACTCTTGTCCGGCCGGCGGAAGTAGCCTTCCCCATCCACCATCAAGTCGATGCGTAGCGGCCCGCCCTGAATTCGCGCCTGCTGCCCCGCAAAGGCCCGCAAGCGCTCCCGGGCCCAGTCCGCACCGGACAGCAGATGGTTGAGGGCGGAAACGGTTCCCTGGGCCAGCATCAGTTGAGCTGCTGGATACCGGCGACCAGCCAGCCGCGGCTGCCGTCGGCGGGCTTGACCAGGTTCCAGACTTCGTCGAAGGGTTCCGCGGCGCCGTCCTTCTCTTCCCGGATCAGGCCGTGGAAGCGGACGCTGGCGATGTGGCGGCTGCCTTCGGTAACCACCTCCAGCAACTCGGCTTCCAGATTGACCACGTCGGTCTGCTGGGCGCTGCCCCGGCGCTCATCCACGTCCAGCTTGGCTTCCGCAAACATCTCGGGCGTGGTGAATTCCCGGATGTCCTCCAGGTTGCCGGCGTCGTTGGCGGCTTGCAGACGCAGGAAATTGACCTTGGCCACCCGCAGGAAACCCGCCGCGTCGAAATCCGCCGGGATGGCCGCCGCGGCAGGCGCAAAGCCCTGGCCGCCAGCCGCTTCGAAACGTTCCGGCACAGTCGCCGCCGGCTGTCCCATCCCCGCGTACTGCAGGGGCTCCCGAGCCGACGTAGAAGGACGGCGGAAAAGCAACTTGAAGACGAAGACGGCCGCCATGGCCAGGAGGGCAATGAGGACGAAGCTTCCCAGTTCCTCACCGAAGCCGAAGTGGGAGAGCAGGGCGCCGATGCCGAGTCCGGCGGCGAGCCCGGCGATGGGTCCGAGCCAGCTGCGCTTCTGGGGCTGGGGAGTCGGTGTCTGGGGCCAGGGCTGGGGCGTCGCCTGCTGGGTCGGGGCGGCCGGTGCAGGGGCCGCTTGACGCTGGGTCACCGATTCCCGCTGCATGCCCCGGGAAAAACCGCCGCCAAGGCGCTTGGCCTCGGCATCCTGGACCACGACGCCAAATACCAGCAGGGCGGCGCAAAGGGACATCAGGATTTTCTTCATCGTCCTCTCCTCCCGGTGGAACCGATCAGAACTTGTAGCCCCGGTGCAGGGCCACGACACCCAGGGCCAGGTTGAAGTACTCAACCTTTTCCAGGCCGGCCTGTTCCATCATGCCCTTGAGCTCTTCCTGGCCCGGATGCATGCGGATGGACTCGGACAGGTAACGGTAGCTGTCCTCGTCATTGGTCACCAGCTTGCCGACCTTGGGAATGACGTTGAAGGAATAGAAGTCGTAGATGGGCGCCAGGGGCTTCCAGATGTGGGAGAACTCCAGCACCAGGAGCCGACCGCCCGGGCGCAGCACCCTGCGCATCTCGGCGAGGGCCTTGTCCTTGTGGGTCATGTTGCGCAGGCCGAAGGCGACGGTGACGCAGTCGAACCAGTCGTCGGGGAAGGGTAGCTTCTCGGCATCGCACTGGGCGGCGGCCACCGGATGGCCCTTGTCCAGGAGCCGGTCCCGGCCCCGGGTAAGCATGGCGTTGTTGATGTCGGTCAGCCACACCTGGCCGCTCTTGCCCACCTTCTTGGCGAAGGCCAGGGAGAGGTCGCCGGTACCGCCGGCTACGTCCAGCACCCGGGAGCCTTCCCGTACGCCGCTGCGCTGGATGGTGAAGGCCTTCCACAGGCGATGCATGCCGCCGGACATGAGGTCGTTCATCAGGTCGTAGCGGCTGGCCACCGAATCGAAGACATCGGCGACGCGCCGGGCCTTTTCCTGCTCGGCCACGGTCTCGTAGCCAAAATGGGTCTTGTTGTCTGACATATTCTTAGTGATGGTGTCCGCAGCCGCCCTTGGGGGCCGGCTTGGAAGTGGTGTCGATGTCGCGGGAGTGCCCCTGGGCTTCGAGTTGCTGCAGGTATTCCTGCCAGAGCTCATCCCGATGGAGGCCGAGATTGTATAGGAGGTCCCAGGAATAGATGCCGCTATCGTGGCCGTCGCTGAACACCAGCTTGAGGGCGTAATTGCCCACCGGCTCGATGGCCTGGATGGTGACGTCGCGCTTGCCGGTCTGCAGGGTCTCCTGGCCCGGCCCATGGCCTCGGGCTTCGGCAGACGGGGTGAATACCCGCAGGAATTCGCAGGAAAGCTCGAACCGTTCCCCGCCTTCGTAGACCAGCTCCAGGATGCGGGATTGCTGGTGCAGCTTGATATCCGTCGGAATCGGCGTGTCCTTGTCGATGCCGGCCATGGTGTCCTCCAATGCTGATGCGCTAGTTTACCGTAGTCCCACAATGCTTCGAGATGGGATGGATCAAAGGGTTTCGAAACTCACCCGCTCGAAATCGCCGCCCCGCTGCAGGATGTTCTTCAGCCGCACCCGCCAGGGGCCATCGGCAAAGACATCGAATACCCGGCTGGCAGCATAGGTGCCGGCGGGTACGACAATGGATCCCTGATCAGAAATATTGGCCACCGGCGACAGGATGAAGC
>DASRUX010000217.1:0-10074 GCA_035655235.1 Rhodocyclaceae bacterium
TGGTTCGCCGGCTGGGAGGACATCCTGGAGAGCCACCGGGGCCACGACCCCGGCGCCCTGGCTCTGGCCCGGGACTTGGCCGCCGCCCTGGGGGCGCCCCTGGTGGCCGCCACCGTCAGCCGGCTGGTGGTGGAGCTCAACCGCTCCCTGGGGCACCGCCAGCTCCTCTCCGACGCCCTGAAAGACGCCCCCCGGGAGGTGCGGGACAAAATCATCGCCCGCCATTACCTTCCCTACCGGCGGCGGGCCGAGGGGCTGGTGGCCGAGGCCGTCGGCCGGGGGCAGCGGGTGATCCATATCTCCAGCCACAGCTTCACCCCCGTCCTGGCGGGCAAGGTGCGCAACGCCGACATCGGCCTCCTCTACGATCCCGCCCGCCCCGGGGAAGTGGCCCTGTGCGATGCCTGGCAGCAGGCACTCTCTGCCCGGTCGCCCCGGTTCAAGGTCCGCCGCAACTACCCCTACGCCGGCAAGTCGGACGGCTTCTGTACCGGGCTGCGGCGCCTGTTCCGGCCGGAGGATTACGTCGGGGTGGAACTGGAAATCAACCAGAAACACTTCCTCGCCCGGGGGCGTTCCTGGCGGGAGGTGCGGGAGGCGGTGATAGCCTCCCTGGCGGGCATCCTTGGCCCCGGCTAAAGGACGACCTGGGCGCCCAACTCCACCACCCGGTTGGGGGGCAGCTTGAAGTAGGTGGCGGCGCTGCCGGCGTTACGGAACATGGCGACGAAAAGCTTCTGCCGCCAGAAAGCCATTTCGGAGCGCAGCTTGGGTATCAGGGTTTCCCGGCCCAGGAAGAAGGAGGCGTCCATCAGGTCGATGTCCAGGCCGGCCTCCTTGCACATTTCCAAGGCGGCGGGGATGTCGGGCTCCTCCTTGAAACCGTACTGGACGATCACCCGCCAGACCTCGTTGCCCAGGGCCTTCACCTCCACCCGGTCGATGTCCGGCACGGAGGGCACGTCGAACACCTGCACCGAGACGAGGACGATGCGTTCGTGCAGGCACTTGTAGTGCTTGAGGCTGTGGAGCAGGGAATGGGGCGTCACGTCCGGGGAGGGGGTGAGGAAGACGGCGGTGCCCGGCACCTTGGGCACTTCGTCGCCGCCGATGCCGACCACGAAATCGCCGATGGGCAGGTAATTCTCGGACAGGCGGGAAACCAGCAAGCGCCGTCCCCGCTTCCAGGTGGTCATGACGGTGAATACCACCAAGCCCAGGGCCAGGGGGAACCAGCCGCCCTGGTGGAGCTTGGTGAGGTTGGAGGTGAAGTAGGCCAGGTCCACCGCCAGGAAGAAGCCCACCACGCCGATGGAGAGGGGCAGGCTCCAGCGCCAGAAATTGCGCACCACAACGAAGCTCAGCAGGGTGGTGATGACCATGGTGCCGGTCACCGCGATGCCGTAGGCCGCCGCCAGCTTGGTGGAGGAACCGAAGCCCACCACCAGCACCGCCACCGCCACCATCAGCGCCCAGTTGATGCCGGGCAGGTAGATCTGGCCGATCTCCTGCTGGGAGGTGTGCTGGATTTCGAAACGGGGCACGTAGCCCAGCTGGATGGCCTGCTGGGTCATGGAATAGGCGCCGGAAATGACCGCCTGGGAGGCGATCACCGTGGCGATGGTGGACAGCCCCACCATGGGATAGAGGGCCCAGATGGGGGCCATCAGGTAGAAGGGATTCTCGATGGCCTCGGGGCGGGCGAGGAGCAGGGCTCCCTGGCCGAAGTAATTGAGCACCAGCCCCGGCAGGACGATCCCGAACCAGGCGTACTGGACCGGCTTGCGGCCGAAGTGGCCCATGTCGGCGTAGAGGGCCTCGCCCCCGGTCAGGGCCAGGACCGCGGCGCCCAGGGAGAAGAAGGCATGGACCGGGTCATCCAGGAAGAAGAACAGGGCATGGCGGGGATCGAGGCCGGCGAGGACCACCGGATGCTCCACGATCTGCACCACCCCCAGGACACCCAGGGTCAAGAACCAGACCACGATCACCGGCCCGAACAGCCCGCCCACCCGGGCGGTGCCGTGTTTCTGGACGACGAACAGCCCGGCCAGGACGGCGAGCGAAATGGGCACGATGTAGGGTTTGAAGGCCGGGGTCGCCACCTCCAGGCCCTCCACGGCGGAGAGCACCGAGATGGCCGGGGTGAGGACGCTGTCCCCATAGAACAGGGCCGCCCCGAAGAGGCCCAGAAGCATGAGGAAGGACGCCAGCCCCGGGCGCTTGTCCAGGCCCCGCAGCACCAGGGCCATGAGGGCCATGATGCCGCCTTCCCCCTTGTTGTCGGCCCGCATGATGAAGAGCACGTACTTGACCGAAATAACCACGATCAGGGACCAGAAGATCACCGACAGCATGCCCAGGATATTGTCCGGGGTGATGGGCACCGGGTAGTGCTCGCCGCCGAAGATTTCCTTCATGGTGTAGAGGGGGCTGGTGCCGATGTCGCCGTACACCACCCCGAGGGCGGCCAGGGCCAGGGCCGCAGTGCGGCCTTTCTTGTGTTCCATTTTGGTTGACTCCGCTTAGGGCTGGAACCGGTAGCCGACGCCGGTTTCGGTCAGGAAATGGGCGGGCTGGGCCGGATCGGCCTCCAGCTTCTGACGCAGGTGGCTCATGTAGATGCGCAGGTAGTGGCCGCTTTCGCCATGGTTCGGCCCCCACACCTCCCGCATCAGGCTCCTGTGGGTCATCACCTTGCCCCCGTTGGCGGCCAGGACGCTGAGCAGGCGGTATTCGATGGGGGTGAGGTGGACCGGTTCGCCGTCCCGGTGGACCGTGCGCCGGGAGAAATCCACCTCCACGCCGCCGAAGGCGAGTCGCGGCGAGGCCTCCTGGCCCTTCATCCGACGCCGCTGCAGGGCTCGCACCCGGGCGGCCAGTTCGCCCACCCCGAAGGGCTTGGTCAGGTAGTCGTCGGCCCCGGCGTCCAGGGCATCGATCTTGTCCTGCTCGTCGCTGCGGGCGGACAGGATGAGCACCGGCGCCTCCGACCAGCTGCGGAAATCCCGGATCAGGTCGACGCCGTCCATGTCGGGCAGGCCCAGGTCCACGATCAGGAGGTCGGGCTTGCGGGTGCCCGCCTCGATCAGGCCCCGCTGGCCGTTCTCCGCCTCGAACACCCGGCTCCCTTCCGCCTCCAGGGCGGCCCGGACGAAGCGGCGAATCTGGGGCTCGTCCTCGATGAGCAGCACGTTCATTTCGGTGGTCACGGCTTGTCGTCCTCCTGAAGGTCGGCGGGTTCGGCCTCGATGGCGGGGGGCGTCCCCAGGGGCAGGCGGAAGCTCACGCAGGCGCCGCCCTCCGGCCGGTCGGCGGCGGCGATGGTGCCGCCGTGGGCTTCGATGATGGCCTTGGCGATGGCCAGCCCCAGGCCGACCCCCGGCGTGGCCGATTCCGCCTGGCCCCGCTCGAACATGCCGAACACCCGTTCCGCCTGGCCGGGGGGAAAGCCCTTGCCCTGGTCGCAGACGGAGACGCCGGCCCGGTCGCCCTCCACGAAGGCGCGGATGTCGATGGGGCTGCCGGGGGGCGAATACTTGGCGGCATTCTCCAGGAGGTTGCACACCACCCGCTCCAGCAGCACCGCGTCGAATTCCACCAGGGGCAGGTCCGGCGGCAGGGCGACCCGGATGGGCCGGTCCGCCAGGGTGGGCTTGAGGAGATTGAGGCTGGCGCTGATCACGTCCTCGAACAGCTGCCATTCCCGCCGCAGCTGCACCTTGCCGGCCTGGAGCCGGGCCATGTCCAGGAGATTGCCCAGCAGGTTGCCCATGGCCCGGGCCTGGTCCCGGAGGGCGGCGGCGGTACTGCGGGTGGCCTCGGTGGTGCCTTCCCGGGTCAGGGCCAGGGAATCGGCCATGCCCACCAGGGCGGTCAGGGGGGTGCGCAGGTCGTGGGAGAGGGCGGAGAGGACGGAGCTGCGCAGGCGCTCGGCGGTGATCTCGATCTGACTCTCCTGGGCCACGTCCACGTAATGGAGGCGCTCCACGGTGAGGGCCACCAGGGAGGCGACGGTGCCGAGGCGCTGGCGTTCCCGGGCGAGGTTGGCGGGGTCCTGGGCGGAAACGACCATGACCCCCCGCACCCGCATCGGCCCCTTGAGGGGCAGGACCAGGCGGGAGAGGTCGCCGGGGTCGTCCATCTCCACTGCATCCCCTTGGACCACAGCCATCAGGGCCAGGCGTTGGGGCAGGGCGGCGGTGGCCAGGAAGGGCAGGTTGCCGGCTTCGTCGATGAGATGGAGCTCCGCCTGGATACCCATCCCCTTCAGGTAATTGCCCAGGGCTTCTTCCAGCTGTTCCCGACCGGCGGCGCCGGCCAGTTCCCGGGCCAGTTCGTACAGGCCCTGGGCTTGCCTTTCCTGCTCCCGGGCGACCTCGGCCTGGCGCTGGAGCCCGGCGGTCAGGGCGGCCGTCACCAGCCCGACGGCCAGCATGACGGCGAAGGTGACCAGGTACTGCACGTCGCTGACGGCCAGGGAAAAGCGGGGCGGCACGAAGAGCACGTCGAAGAGGACCACGGAGAGGAAGGACGCCATCACTGCCGGCCCCCGGCCCAGCCAGCGGGCCACCAGGAATACCGTGAGCAGGAAGAGCATCACGATATTCACCAGGTCGAGGAATGGCCGCAGCGGCGTGGCGAGCCCGGCCGTCAGCAGGCAGGCGGCTGCTGCCCACAGGTAGGCGGTTGCTGGGTTTCGTTGAGGGCTAGCGACCATTTTCGGCCTCCTTTTCCATAAGCGTAGGCTAAGGGAGGCCGCGAAAAAATGGCGTAGAGATGTAAAGGCGCCGTGTAAATAAGTTGTAAACGCCGCCGGCTTGCCCGCCGCCGCCGGAAGGCGTTATCGTCCCGAATCCAACAACAACACTCCGGGAGACAAAACATGACCTACCTGCTGCGCCAGGACAACGACGGCATTGCCACCCTCACCCTCAACTGCCCCCAGGCCCGCAATGCCCTCGGCCAGGGCATGCTGGAAGCGCTGCTGAAAGCATTCGATGCCATCGCTACCGACGATTCGGTCCGGGTGGTGATCCTGGCCGGCGCCGGTCCCGCCTTCTGCGCCGGCCATGATTTGAAGGAAATGCGGGCCAACGACTACAGCCGGGCCTATACGGAGGCGCTTTTCGCCACCTGCGCCGCGGTCATGCAGTCCATCGTGAATTGCCCCAAGCCGGTCATCGCCCGGGTCCATGGCATCGCCACCGCCGCCGGCTGCCAGCTGGTGGCGAGCTGCGACCTGGCCGTGGCGGCGGACGACTCCCGCTTCGCCACCCCCGGGGTCAATATCGGCCTCTTCTGCTCCACCCCCATGGTGGCCCTGTCCCGGAACGTCGCCCCCAAGCACGCCATGCAGATGCTGCTGACCGGCGACCTGATCGACGCGGAAACGGCGCTGCGCTTCGGGCTGGTCAATGAACTGGTGCCGGCCGCCGAGTTGGAGCAACGTACCCTGGCGCTGGCCCAGAAGCTCGCCAGCAAGTCCCCGGTGACCCTCGCCATCGGCAAGGAGGCCTTCTACCGCCAGGCGGAGATGACCCTGGCCGACGCCTACGCCTACACCCGGGAAGTCATGACCAAGAACCTGGAAACCCGGGACGCCCAGGAGGGCATCGGCGCCTTCATCGACAAGCGCCCGCCGGTGTGGTGCGGCAAATAGCCCCCTGACCCGCGGCACGCCGCTTGCTGCGGGGCGGGGATGGATGCCACCTCCGCCGCCCTGCAGCACACTCTGCTCTACGTCCTGGTTCCTTTGTGGTTCCTGGTCGGCTTTGCCGACTACCTGTGCCACCGGGTCCAGCACATCGAGCGCAGCGCCGGCCTCAAGGAGGCGGCGATCCATCTCCTCCTCATCACCGAGCTGGGCTTCGGCTTCCTGGCGGCCCTGCTGCTGGAGATCAATGCCGGCGCCCTCGCCGTGCTCATCGGCATCCTGCTGTTGCACGAGCTGACGGCCTGGTGGGACCTGGCCTATGCCGCTTCACGCCGGCGTATCCCGGTCCCGGAGCAGTGGGTCCATGGCCTCCAGGAATCCCTGCCCTGGGTCGGGCTGGCGGGGCTGATGGTGTTGCACCCCGACCAGTCCCTGGCCCTCATCGGCCTCGGCAATGCCGCCCCGGACTGGACCCTCAACCCCCGGCCGCCGCCCCTGCCGCCGAAAGTGCTGGGTGGCTTCGCCCTGGCCGGTCTGCTGCTGGTGGTGCTCCCCTTCGTGGCCGAGTTCCGGCGTAGCCGGAGCAACCGGAGCATCCTGCGCTGAAGGGGAAGCCCTGAAGCGCCTTAGTGGTTGGCGAAGTCCCCCTTGCCGAAGCTGGTGAAGGACATCGGGGTGAGCCGCTTGGCTGTGTTGGTCCGAGTGCTGGTGGCGCGCTGGACGGACGGCTTGGGGGCAGCCCGGTGTTCAGCGCCTTCGAGCTTGAAGAAGCCGATCGTCTCCAGGAGGTTCCCCGCCTGGGAGGACATTTCCTCGGCGGTGGCGGCCAGCTCTTCGGAGGTGGCGGCATTGGTCTGGGTGGTCTGGCTCAACTGGCCCATCACGCTGTTGATCTGGACGATGCCTGCGGACTGTTCCTCGGAGGCGGCGGTGATCTCCTGGACGAGATCGGCGGTCTTGCGGGTTGCCGGGACGATGTCGTCCAGGAGCAGGCCGGCCCGCTCCGCCGTGCCGACGCTGGTGACGGCCAGTTCGCCGATTTCCCGGGCGGCGACCTGGGAGCGCTCGGCGAGTTTCCTCACCTCCGCAGCCACCACGGCGAAGCCCTTGCCGTGCTGGCCGGCCCGGGCGGCCTCGATGGCGGCGTTGAGGGCCAGCAGGTTGGTCTGGTAGGCGATGTCATCCACGATGCCGATCCGCTGGGCGATCTTCTTCATGGCATCGACGGTTTCGTCCACCGCCTGCCCGCCTTCTTCGGCCTTCTTGCTGCCTTCCGCCGAAATGCCGTTGGCGACCTTGGCATTTTCCGTATTGCGTTCGATGGAAGTGGTGGCCTGCTCGATGGTGGCCGAAGCCTCCTCGACCGAGGCCGCCTGCTCGCTGGAGGCTTGCGACAGGGACTGGGCAGTGGAGGCGACCTGCTCGGTGGCGGAGACGATGGTTTCGGCGGCGGCGTTGACCTCGGTAATGGTCTGGGCCAGCTTGGCGACCGTGTTGTTCACCGTATGGCACAGGGCCTTGAGTTCGCCCCGGTATTCGGTGCTGATCTTCTGGCGCAGGTCGCCCTGCTCGACGGCGGCCATCACCCGGCTGATGTCGTTCATCGGGGCGGCGACGGCCTCCATCAGATGGTTCATGCCGCTGATGATCTGGCTGAATTCGCCCTCGTAGCGCTTGGCGTCGGCCCGGGCGTCGAGCCGACCATCGACCACCGCCTGCGCCAGGTTGCCGACATCCCTGGAAAGGGAGCGGAGGTTGTCGCGCATCTGGTCGATGGCCTGGTTGAGGATGATCTTGCCGCCTGGGAACTTCTCCACGTCGGCGGCGAGATTGCCCTTGCCCATCTGGGCGTAGCATTCGACCGCCTGGAGCATGGCTTCCACATGCTGCATGGCGCCGTGTTTGGCGGCCTTGGCCACAGCGTTGAACGACCCCTTGAACTTGGTTTCGTCGATCGTGACGGCAAGGTCGCCCCGGGTATGGGCAGCGTCGAAGTTCTGGATTTCGTTGCCCAGGGCCAGGATTTCCGCCTGCATCCGCTGCATGGCGGCCATCAGTTGTCCGATTTCGTCCGTCGATCTGGCCGCGATGGACTTGGACAGATCGCCGGCGGCGATGGCGTCGGCACAGGCGGCAACTTCCTTGATCGGGGCGACGATCTTACGGGACAGGATGAACATCAAGGCGACCAGGAGCGTCACGCCCAGCCCCAGGTTGGACATGACCTGGGCGATCACTGCCCGGCGCACGCTCTCGTCGGCTTCGGCATGGGAAATGTGCATGATCGCCTCGCCCACCCGTTCGGTCTTGCCGTTCTGCTCAGAGCGGATTTCCTGCTTTTTCACGGCGTCGCCGGCGGGCATGTCGGTGGTGGCCTTGAGGCTGCCGTTCGGCATCCTGGCGATGCCGGCGACCGGCTGGCCGTCCCGGATGACGACCATGCCCTTGACGAAGCTGGTCGCCATGGCTGCTTCCAGGATGTGGGCGGCCTGGGCGTCGTCCGCTTTCCCGACAGCGCCGGCCAGGCTGGCGGCCACCTGCTGCAATACCGCCCCGGATTGGCGGTCCAGCGCGTTGAACTGCTCGCTGCGGCTGCTGTAATAGCCGAAGACGGAAAAAGCCAGGACCACGGCCAGGATGGTGGCGCTGAGCATGCCGCCCAGTTTCCACTGGATGCTGTTCTTGAAGTTCATGGAATTCCTCTCTTGTTATTCGGGGAGCCGGCTATGCCCGGCTGCCAGGAATCAGAACGGGATGACCGCCTTGACCCAGAAGGCGTTGCCCTGGGTCGTATTGCGCGCCGCCGTTTCGGTTTCCCACTTGGCGGTGGCGAACCATCCCTTGCCGTTGTCGTACTTGATGGACGGGCCGATGGCGAAGGAGCGGGCGCGGTTGTTGGCCACGGTGGCGCCGTTTTGCCGGTCGTCGGTGAATTGCTCGCGGATCAGGCCGCCCACCCCGACGGTCCAGCCGTTGCCCAGGCCGTAGCCGACGGAGTAGTCGATGAAGGCCTCGTTGCCGGACTTGTAATGGGTGGCGTTGTTGGTCTGGTTCAGGTTGATGGTCAGCTTGAAGTCGCCGTTGAAGCCCTTCGGGTCCACATAACTCATGGCGAAGACGGGCTCGTAGGCCACATAGTTGCGGCCGAGATTGGCGAGGTCGGTCCGGGTGTAACCGCCGGTGGGCAGCACGACGTCGAGGCCGGCGAGGCTATGCAGTTGGGGCGAGTGATGGTGGGCCACCACTGCGCCGACGGTGATGTCGCCGATGCCGGTCTTGTGCTGGTGGGCGCCGGCCGCGCTGACGGAAACGTCGGCGAAAGGCACGATGGTATGCATGACGATATTGCCGCCCAGCACCTGGTAAGGCGTGGACCAGACGCCCCGCAGCACGGCGACGTTGGCATTGACCTTGAATCCCGGCGGGGTGGCGTTATTGCCCTTGTTGTCCTTGAACTCCGTGGCGGCGTAGGCGGTGCCGTAGCCCATCAGATGGAGGCCCGGCGGGGGAGCCGCGCCGACCAGGAAGTTTTCCGAGCCCGGATAGACGGATCCTCCGCCCTCCGTTGCCTGGGCCAGCCCGGCCAAAGCGGCCAGGAAAAAAATGGCGGCGTGCTTGCCGCGCCTCTTGAGTCGCATTGCTGTCATTGCTGTAACCCCTGTAGTTCCCGTTGTATTTATTGGCGAGAGAAGTCGGCAGGGCCGCTTCTTTCGAGGGCGTAGGATTCCATCGCCCCAGGGAGGTCACTATCGGCAGGGACTGATTCCGGCGTAGGGAGGGGTAGCGGCCCTAGGGCGGTTTCTGTCGGCTGGCTGTAGGGCGCGGTGGGAATCGCCCTACAGCGCCGCGAGAAATTCACCGTTGCCGACCGGCACCGTGCAGCAGGCGAAATCGCCATCGGCGGCGACCCTTTCAACGAAGGGCGCCATTTCGCCCGCATGGGAGACGGCGTTATCGACGACGAGCAGCCCGCCCTTCTTCAAAATCCGCTTCACATCGGCCAGCCAAGCGGGATACTGGGATCGTTCCGAGTCCAGGAAAACCAGGTCATAGCTGGCATCCGCCGCGTCTTGGAGGAATTGCCCGGCCTCTCCGCGGACCTGCGTAATGGCGTGGGAAAGACCCGAACGCTCGAAATTCCTGGCGGCCAATTGGAGCTTGAAGTCCGACAGCTCGACGGTGCTGACGTGCCCGCCAACCGCCAGGGCCGCCTGGGCGAGCCACAGGGTCGAGTAGCCGTTCGATGTCCCGATTTCAAGGATGCGCCGGGCGTTGGTGGCCCGGACCAGCACCGCCAGGAACTCACCGGTGTCGCGGGTGATGTTGAGCATGCGACGGGAACGCTCGGCAATGGCCGCATCGTTGTCGGCGCCGAATTGTTCCAGTTCACGCAGCAGTGCTTGCAGGGTTTCAGTCAT
>DASRUX010000218.1:0-3740 GCA_035655235.1 Rhodocyclaceae bacterium
CGGCCGGCACCCATCGCCTGGGCCTCACCGACCAGCTGACCGGAGAAGCGCGGGCCGAACTCCTCAAGGACCAGCAGACCCTGGGGGTGGGCGGCAGCTTCCTGTGGCCCCTGGTCGGCATCCTGAGCGGGGCGGTCGCCGTCAGCCGCAGCCCCCAGGGGGACGGGGCTATGGCCTCCGTCGGCCTGGAGCGCCAGAGCCGGCCCATCGGCTTCGGTTTCCAGACCCAGGTCAATACCCCGGCCTTCACCCAGCTCGGCGCCCTGCCGCCCCGCTACCAGCCCCGCCAGCTCACGGTGGCCCGGGCCAACTACGCCGCCGGGGGCGCCGGCTCGGTGTTCGCGAGCTATGTGCACCAGGCCAACCGCGCCCAGCCGGACGTGGAGATCGCCACCGTCGGCTACACCGTCAGCATCACCCAGGACGCCTTCCTGTCGGTGTCCGCCATGCGCTCCATCAAGGGCGAGCCGGTGCGCAGCGTCGGCATCACCCTGACCTATTCCCTGGGGCCCCGCACCAGCGCCAGCGCCGGATCGATCAGCCAGCGGGGGGATACGGCCCCCACCGTTACCGTCCAGCACAGCCCGCCCCTGGGGGCCGGCATGGGCTATCGCCTGTCCTCCACCGGCGGCCGCCATCCCCACAGCGAGGCGGGCCTCGCCTTGCAGATGGATTACGGCACCTACACCCTGGAAGGGGCCCAGACGGAACGGGGCTCGGCCTTCCGGGTCGGGGCCAGCGGCGGCGTGGCGGTGCTGGGGGGGCAGCTGCGCCTGGCCCGCCGCCTGGACGAGAGCTTCGCCCTGGTGAAGGTCGGCGACTATCCGGGGGTTCCCGTGTACCGGGACAACCAGCCGGTAGCCACCACCGACGCCGACGGCTTCGCCCTGGTCGGCCCCCTGCGCCCCTACCAGAAGAACAACATCAGCATCCGCCAGGATGCCTTGCCCCTGGACGCCCAGGTGGGAACCCTCAACCTGGGGGTGACCCCTGTGCGGCGCAGCGGGACGGTGGTGGAATTCCCGGTCAAGGCCGCCCGGGGCGCCCTGCTGAAAATCTTCCTGGAAGACGGCCGGCCCCTGCCCGCCGGCGCCCTGGTCGGCATGGATGGCCGGGAGGAGGAATTCCCGGTGGCCCTGCGGGGCGAGGCCTACGTCACCGGCCTCGATGCCAGCAATGCGCTGTGGGCTTCCTGGAAGGGCCAGCGCTGCCGGCTGGATGTGGCCATCCCCAAGGATGCCGGCCCCCTGCCGGTGATCGGGCCCCTCGTCTGCCGGGGCGTGGCGCCGTGAGCTGGCGCTGCCTGCTGGCCGTCGGCCTATGGCTCGCCGGGTGCCAGGAGGCGAGCGCTCTCGCCTGTACCGCCGCCGCCTCGTCCACCAGCTTCGGCAGCTACAACCCGGCCTCCCTGCTGGCCACGGACGGGGTCGGCAATGTCCGGGTTGCCTGCAGCACGGTCCTGATCAACGTCCTGGTCGGCTACACCATCAGCCTCAGTGCGGGGTCGAGCGGCTCCTACGCCGTCCGCCGGCTCCAGAACGGGAGCAACCACCTGAACTACAACCTCTACTCCGATTTCACCCGCCTCACGGTGTGGGGGGACGGCAGCGGCGGCTCGTCCTCGGTGAGCGATTCCTACCTGCTGGTGGTCCTTACCCTGGCCCGGGACTATCCGGTCTATGGGCGGATTCCGGCGGGGCAGAACGTGCCGGCGGGAAGCTATGCCGACACCATCCTGGTGACCGTGAATTACTAGCGGCAATGGACCACGAAATGACAGCCAAGCCCCCTCGCACCGGAATCCCGGGGATCGTATTCGCCGCCGCCCTCCTGCTGGCCGCCGGGGGTAGCTTCCGGGAGGCGCAGGCCACGACCCCCGCTGACCTGACCGGCATGAGCCTGGACGAGCTGATGAACGTCGAGGTGCCGGCGACGGGCCGCTCCGCCCGCTTCCAGGTGTCGGCCACCGCCGTCGATTCCTGCAACGTCACCGCCACGGACCTCTTCTTCGGCAACTACGATTCCCTGGCCGCGTCGCCCACCGACCAGAGCGCCTCCGTCGTCATCGTGTGCACCGCCGACAGCGGCTACACCATCGGCCTCGATGCGGGAACCGGCAGCGGAGCCACCACCGCTGCCCGCAAATTGACCGGCGGCGCCGGGACCATCAATTATTCCCTCTACCGGGATGGGGCGAGGACCCAGGTGTGGGGCAACAGTCCCGGTTCCGACACGGTGGCGGGGGTGGGGACCGGCCTGCCTTCCGAATACACCATCTACGGCCGCATTCCCCCCAGACAGCCGGCCCGGCGCGGCACCTATAGCGACGTGATCACCGTGTCGGTGAGCTACTAGGAGCCGGAGCGGCGATGGCTCTCCTCCGACAGATTCTGCGGCTGGCAGTGGTGCTGGCGGGCCTCCTGCCCATGCTGGCGCCGGGGGCGGCGGCGGATTTCAACGAATACCACCTGAAGGCGGCCTTCCTCTACAACTTCGCCAAGTTCGTGGATTGGCCGCCCGCCGCCGGCGAGCCGGAGGGGGCCTTCCGGGTCTGCATCCTGGGGGACGACGCCTTCGAGAGCGTCCGGGAAACCCTGGCGGGAAAGACCATCAAGGGCAAGGCCGTGGATGTGGCGCGGGTGGAGCGGGTGGACGCCGCCCGGGCGTGCCAGCTCCTCTTCGTCACCGCCCCGGACAGCGCCCGGGCCGAGCGGGGCCTGTCCATCCTGGGCAACCAGGTCCTGACCGTGGGGGAAACGGACGAATTCGTGAAGAGCGGCGGGCTCATCAACCTGAAGACGGTGGATAACCGGATCCGCTTCGAGATCGCCCGGCTGGCGGGGGAACAGGCCGGATTCCGGTTCCGGGTCCAGCTCCTGCAACGGGCCATCCTGGTGGATCAACCCAAATAGGGAGGCAGCATGGTGCGCTTTCGGGATATCTCCATTCGAACCAAGCTCATGGTCATCATCATGGCCACCTGCTGCACCGCGCTCTTCCTCGGCGGCGGCGCCCTCATCGTCCGCTATGCCGCCAGCGAGCAGGAAAAGGCCGCCGAGCGGCTGACCCTGCTGGCCCGGGTGATGGCCTCCAATGTGGCGGCGGCGGTGTCGTTCAACGAGCCGGTTTCCGCCGGGGAAATCCTCAAGGCCCTGGCGGCCGAGCCCAGCATCGTCTCCGCCCGGGTGGTGGATAGCCGCGGCCGGGTCTTCGCCCGCTATGGCGGCCGGGGCGGCGCCGCTTTCGACGGCGGGATGCAGGCTTCGGCGGGGCAGGGCGCCCTCTCCCTGCGGGAATTCCTGTTCGACCGGGACAGCTTCCGGGTGGCCACGCCCATCGTCCTGGACGGGGAGGCGCTGGGCAGCATCGTCGTGGATGCCGGCCTGGGGCCGCTGCGGGCCTCCCTCCTGTGGGATGCGGCGGTGCTGACGGCCATCATCTTCGCTTCCGGCCTGGGCGCCCTGGTCCTCTCCCACCATCTCCAGAAGCTGGTGTCCGACCCCATCTCGCGGCTGGCGGAGGCCATGCGCAGCGTTTCCCATTCCAAGGATTACCGCCTCCAGGTCAAGAAGGACGGCAACGACGAGATCGGCACCCTGATCGACGGCTTCAACGACATGCTGGCCGAAATCGGCGCCCGGGACCGGCAGCTGGAGCACCTGGCCCACCACGACGCCCTGACCCAGCTTCCCAACCGGGTCCTGTTCGAGTCCGAGCTGCGCCGCGCCATGATGCGGGCC
>DASRUX010000219.1:0-3267 GCA_035655235.1 Rhodocyclaceae bacterium
GCTACCACCCATTCTGCAACGAGTGGTGAGAAGGCGCCGGGGGCTACGGTGGTGATTTCCGATGAGGGGCGGCAGGCGCTGGCCTCGGAAAAAGGCATGCAGACCGAGCAAGCATCCGTACGCCAGTCAACGGCTTCCGGCAATGAAGCCTCGGCTGATGCTGAAGTCAAGAAGCTTGCCCTAACACCTTGGCTGGGTTTCTATTTTCCCAGCCTTTCTACCCAGTTGGGCACCAAGGCTACTGCGGTGGAGGATGCCTATCCGAAATGGTTTGGGGCAGCCCAAAGTACAAAGGCCGAATACTCAAAATTGTTCTATGAGCATTACAACTCCGTGCTCAAGGACAACGGTATCGACAATCGGGAGAAGGAGTATTCGATGCTGGTGGCTGACCAGAAGAAGAGTGAGCAGGTTCACAAGCAACTCTTCGATCAGCTTCAGTCCGACCCAAGAATGGTGAAGCTGATGAACGAGCTTGGCATGCCTTCGACAGCCTACCGTAGCTACACCGACCCGAAGGACTGGCCGAGTTCCACCGATCCCCGAAGCTGGGCGCCTTCCCGGGCAGTAGGGAAGTCATGAACTGTCGTTAACAGCGGTCATACCAGCACTTCCAGGGGCGGCGGGTGGCTCAGGAAGCCGTGGGGGCTGGCGGTGAGGCCGTAGGCCCCGGATTGGAAAACCACCACCAGATCGCCGGGCTGGGCGACGGGAAGTTCCATGCGGTCGGCCAGCAGGTCCAGGGGCGTGCACAGGGGGCCGACCACCGAGGCGATCTCCCGGGGCGCGTCCGGCCCCATCCGGTTGCCGATCGCCACCGGGTAGTTCTTGCGGATGACCTGGCCGAAATTGCCGGAGGCGGCCAGGTGGTGATGGAGCCCGCCATCGGTGACCAGATGGACCAGCCCCCGGGAAACCTTCCGATCCACCACCCGGCAGACGTAGATGCCCGCTTCCCCCACCAGGTAGCGCCCCAGTTCGATGACCAGCTCGGCGCCCGGGTGCTCGCCGCGCAAGCGGGCCTGGAGACGGTTGAGGTTAGCGCCGATGGGAACCATGGCGAGGGGCATGTCCCCAGGGAAGTAGGGGATGCCGAAGCCGCCGCCCACATTGAGGCCGCGGATGGGCAGGTCGGCTCTCCGGGCGAGTTCCAGAGCCAGCGTCACGGCCTTGTCCTGGGCCTCGCACACCGCCTCCGCCTTCAGGTTCTGGGAGCCGGAGTAGATATGGAATCCCTCGAAGGCCAGGCCCAGGCGGCGGATTTCGGCCAGCAGGGCCGGCACTTCTTCCGCATCGACGCCGAACTGCTTGGGGCCGCCGCCCATCTTCATGCCGGAATTCTTCAGCTCGAAATCGGGATTGACCCGTACCGCCACCCGGGCCGGTAGGCCGAAGCGGCGGCTGGCCTCGGCCAGGAGGGGCAGTTCCCGGAAGCTTTCCACGTTAACCAGGATGCCCGACGCCACCGCCTGGACGATTTCTGCCTCGCACTTCCCCGGCCCGGCGAAGCTGATCGCTGCCGGGGCGACGCCCGCGTCCAAGGCCGTCCGCAGCTCGGCGGCGGAGGCCACGTCCAGACCATCCACCAAGCCCGCCATGTGGCAGACCAGGGCCGGCATGGGATTGGCCTTGAGGGCGTAATGGAGCTTCACCCCCTGGGGCAGGACGGCCCGCAGGGCGGCGACCCGGGCGGAAACGAGAGCGCGGTCGTAGGCATAGAAAGGGACGCCGCCGCCCACCCGGGCGGCCAGGCGGGTGAGGGGGATGCCGCCCACCAGCAGTTCGCCGTCCGCCACCGGGAAATGGGCCATGGGGGCGTGGCGGGGCGGATTCATCCCTGGCTCCCGGGATAGAGGTCCTGGAATTCGCCGGCAAGGGTCTTGCGGTCGATCTTGCCGTTGGGATTGCGGGGCAGGGGCCCCGGGCGCACGTCGATCCTGGCGGGTACCATGTAGGCCGGCAGATGCTCCCGGGCGTGGCGGATGAGGGCGTCCGGGTCGAGCACGCTGTCCTTGGCGGTGACCACGGCCACCACAGCCTGGCCCAGCTGGGGATGGGGCACGCCGAAGGCCGCCGCCTCGCCCACCAGCTGGGTGCCGTAGAGCACTTCCTCCACCTCGGTGGGGCTGACGCGATAGCCGGAGGTCTTGATCATCTCGTCCCTCCGGCCGATGAAGTACAGATAGCCGTCCTCGTCCCGGCGCACCGTGTCGCCGGAGAACACGGCGATCTCCGGCAGGATAAGACCGGCTTCCCGGCAGGGCAGGGGGCGGTAGCGCTCGGCCGTCTTCTCGGCATCGTTCCAGTAGCCCATGCCCACCAGGGCACCCCGGTGCACCAGTTCGCCGGGTTCGTTGGCGGCGCATTCGCTGCCGTCTTCCCGCAGCACCAGGATGTCCGCATTGGGGATGGCCTTGCCGATGGAGTCCGGGCGGACATCCACCTGCTCCGGCGGCAGGTAGGTGGAGCGGAAGGCCTCGGTGAGGCCGTACATCAGGTAGGGACGGCTGTTCGGCAAGGCCGCCCGTAGGGCTTTCAGGGTTTCCAGGGGCATGCGGCCGCCGGTGTTGGCGAAGTAGCGCAGATGCTTGTCGATGCCTTCCGGCCATTTGAGCTGGGTGAGCTGGATGTAGAGGGGCGGCACGGCGGTCAGCCCGGTGACTTGCTCATCCACCAGGGCGTTGAGCACGTCCTTGGGCAGCAGGTAGTTGAGGAGCACCGTCCGGGCGCCGACGTGGAAGGCAGTGGTGAGCTGGCTGAAGCCGGCGTCGAAGGAGAGGGGCAGTGCGGCGAGAAGGGTGTCGCCGGGCCGGTTCTCCAGATAGCTGGCGACGCTCTTGGCGCCGGCCACCATGTTGCGGTGGGAGAGCACCACCCCCTTGGGCCGCCCAGTGCTGCCGGAAGTGTAGAGGATGGCCGCCATGTCGGTGTCGATGACCCGGTGGAATGCCTCCCCGGGGCCATCCAGCACCGCCGGCCAGTGGTCCAGGGCGAAGGGAAGGCCGTCCGCTTCCTCCGTGCCACTGCCGGCAAGTACCACCCGGCGCAGGTCGTGGCATTGCAGGAGATGGTCCTTGAGGAGCGGGAAGCGCTCCGTCGAGGTGACCAGGACCCGGACATTGCAGTCCCGCAGGATGTAGCCCACCTGCTCGGGCTTGAGCAACGGATTTACGGGCACGAACACCGCCCCCGCCGCCGTCGCCCCGAAGGCGGCGATGACGAACTCGAAACGCTTTTCCAGGTAGATGGCGACTCGCTCCCCGCGCC
>DASRUX010000220.1:0-4272 GCA_035655235.1 Rhodocyclaceae bacterium
GGCCGGTTTCTGGAGCACCATACTTGGCGGAGCTTGAGGCTATCCTCGAGCTGATGCGTGCGAACAAGCAGAAAAACGGGTTCGCGGTTCAGGCTAAGAGGCGCGCCACAACCATCATCACGGCCCGGCAACACCTGGACAATATTGCGCACGACCCCGCGCTGACGAAAGCCAGATTTCTTACGGAATACGAGGGGCTGGTGGGCAGCAAAGGCGGACAGCCTCCCGCCTGGCATTCAGGTAACCTGAATCGGCGCCGGGCGACGGTGGCAAATAGCTTTGCAAAGGTGCAGGCAGCACTGCTGGACCTTGAGGCCATGCTGACGCCTACCACCAGCCCCAGCGCAGCGTACAGCATCCTGTCCAGCTGGCTCGACAGCGCTCCGCAGGTCGGCCCGAATGTGATGTCTGAAATTCTTCATACCTTTGACAACAAGCGCTTCGCCATCCTGAATCAGAACTCGGTCTCCGGTATGCATATGGCCGGATTTCTACAATTCCCTCTCAGGACTTTAAAGACGAACGTCACGGCGGCAATGTACGAGGAGTTCTGCGAGAAGGCTGAACTGGTGCGTACCGGCCTTGGTCTGCAGGACCTTTCGCAGCTGGACGCTGTGTTCAATTACGCCTACTGGTAACTAAGCTTTTGCTGGCAGGAGAGACTCCTGCCAGTATAACGGCCGCCATCGTCCTTCTCTTTGCCGCTGCGCATCTCAGCCAGACCCTTGGCTTCAACGACCTGTTGCTGGCAGCTCAGCGCAAGCTGTGCCAATTTGATGCTCTGAGCTTCCCTCGATTTTTCGTCGTTCGATGGGGAGTGTGTATGGCGAGATGCAGGCTCATGACTGCAGTCTGCCACATTGCCGACCTTCACACCCTTGAAGGTCTAATGTCTCTTTTGGGTCGCATCGAGCCGCTCAACTTGCGGCGATTGATCGGTTCCCAGAATACGATCCGCACGACACGCCACCGCCCTCCCCAAAAACCCACCTCCATCAAATCTTCCCGCGACACACGGGCTACAATGAACTGACAGAGGAGATGGTTCGGTCGCTGTCAGGGGCTGCGACGACCGCCGGGAGGAGAGAGTCCATATGGCTGAAAAGCAATCCCTTTACAGTCATCGCCAGAGCATCGTCCGCGTGGTGCTCATCTACGCCGCCTTCGCGTCGTTGTGGATTCTTTTTTCCGACAAGGCTGTCCAGGCGATCTTCCGCGACCCGGAACAGATCACCGTCGCCAGCATCCTCAAAGGCTGGGTCTTTGTCGCCGTCACTTCCGTGCTCCTGTACGCCCTCATCCGCCGCTTCAGCCTACGCATGACCGCCGTGATGGCCGACCGGCTGAGCACCCTGCGCATGCTCACTTCCATCGCCGACAGTTCCGAGGATGCCATCTTCGCCAAGGACACCCAGGGGCGCTACCTCCTCTTCAACCGGGCGGCCAGCCGCTTCGTGGGCAAGGCGGTCGAGGACGTGATCGGCGAGGACGACCGGGCGCTCTTCCCGGCCGACCAGGCGGAAGCGCTCATGGACATCGCCCAGCGGGTCATGGCGAGCGATGCCCCGGAAACCAACTGGGAAATCCTGGATACGGCCATTGGGCGAAGGACCTTCCTGGCCACCAAGGCCCCCCTCCACGATGCCCAGGGCCGCGTCATCGGCATCTTCGGCATTTCCCGGGACATCACCGACAGCGAGCGGGCCGCGGCCGCCCTGCGGGACAGCGAGGCCCGCTTCCGCGCCCTGGTGGAGCAATCCCTGGCCGGTATCTACATCATCCAGGCCGGGCACTTCGCCTACGTGAATCCCAGCTTTGCCGCCATCTTCGGCTACGGCTCGCCGGAGGCGATCGTCGACAAGGTGCTGGTTGCCGACCTGGTCTCCCCGGAAGACCGGGCCCAGGTGGCCGAAAATGTCCGCCGCCGCATTACCGGCGAGACCGAGGACATGCACTATTTCTTCACTGGCTTGCGTCAGGACGGCAGCCCGGTGGATATCGAGGTCCATGGCTGCACCATCGAATACCGGGGCCGCCCGGCCGTGATGGGCGTCCTGCTTGATGTCACCGAACGGAAGCGCCTGGCCGCCGAACTGGAAACCCATCGCCAGCACCTGGAGGACGAGGTGGCGCAGCGCACCGCCGAGCTGGAGCAGGCCCGGGCCGTCGCCGAATCCGCCAATGCGGCCAAGAGCGCCTTCCTGGCCAACATGAGCCACGAAATCCGCACGCCGATGAACGCCATCATCGGCCTCACCCATCTCCTCCAGCGGGACAGTCATTCGGCGGTGGCCTCGGACCGCCTGGCCAAGATCGACGCCGCTGCCCACCACCTGCTGGCGGTCATCAACGACATCCTCGACCTCTCCAAGATCGAGGCCGGCAAGGTCGCCCTGGAAGAGGACAACTTCGCCCTGGAGAGCCTTTTCGACTACATCCACTCCCTGATCGGCGAGGCAGCCCGCCACAAGGGGCTGGAGCTCCGCTTCGAGAACGACGGCGTGCCGCCGTGGCTGTGGGGCGATGTCACCCGCCTGCGCCAGGCCCTGCTCAATTACGCCGGCAATGCCGTCAAATTCACCTCGGCGGGCAACATCGCCATCCGGGCCCGCCTGCTGGATCGGGATGAGGACCGCTGCCGGGTCCGCTTCGAGGTGGAGGACACCGGCATCGGCATCCCGCCGGAAGCCGTCCCCAACCTGTTCCAGGCCTTCGAGCAGGCCGATGTCTCCACCACCCGCCAGTACGGCGGCACGGGCCTGGGCCTGGCCATCACCAAGCGGCTGGCAGAGCTGATGGACGGCGAAATCGGGGTCGACAGCACCGTCGGCAAGGGTAGCACCTTCTGGTTCACCGCCCGTCTGCGGCCGGGTCACCCCATCCACAGCGAGGGCAACCGGGCCGGCGGCAGCGAGGCTTCTGTTCGCCAGGACCATGCCGGCGCCCGCATCCTGCTGGTGGAGGACAACGAGATCAACCGGGAAGTGGCCCTGGAAATCCTGGCCGACACCGGCCTGGTGGTCGATACCGCCGAAAACGGCCGCCTGGCCGTGGAAAAGGTGCGGGTCCGGGATTACGACCTGGTGCTGATGGACATGCAGATGCCCGAAATGGACGGCCTGGAGGCCACCCGCCGCATCCGCGCCCTGCCGGAGCGCAACGGGCTGCCCATCCTCGCCATGACCGCCAATGCCTTCGACGAGGACCACCGGGCCTGCGCCGAGGCGGGCATGAACGACTTCATCGCCAAGCCGGTGAATCCGGATGTCCTCTACGGCATGATGCTCAAGTGGTTACCCAAGCGGGTTTCCCGTTCGGCGGATTCGGTGCTGGCCCTCGCCCCGGTGGATACCCTGGAGGCCGACGCCGTCATCGCCCGCATCGGGAATGCCGCCGAATTCGACCTGGCTCAGGGCCTCGCCGCCCTGCGCGGCAGGAAGGACCGCTTCGTCGCCCTCCTCCATAGCCTGTCCCAGAACCACGCCAAGGATATGGCCGAGGCACGCGACCGGGTTGCCGAAGGCAACCTGATGGAAGCCATCCGCCTAACCCACGGGCTGAAGGGCGCCGCCGCCACCCTGGGCGCCAAGGGGCTGGCCGAAGCGGCGCGGACCCTGGAACTTTTCCTGCGGGCGGCCAAGGAAGCCGGCACGCCCCCCGATGGGGATCAGGTCGAAACCCTGGCCGCCGTCGTCGAAGCCCATCTCGCCCGGTTGAACGCCGCCCTGGCGCCGCGGGAACAATCCGCGGTGGAGTAGCGCCCATCACGCCCCCGCCCGGGGGCGCGAACGAAATTCCCTGAACCAAAGTCGAAGGGCCATGCCGTATGGGAGTCGCCCCCCGGGGCGGCCCGCGCCCCATCGGCCAAGAAGACCAAGACTTGAACCCCAAGGGAAGATCATGACCGCCGCTCTCCTCCACCAACTACCGCTCCATGCCGCGGAGCGCACCCCCGAAGCCCGCGCCCTCACCCACGGCGACCACTCCCTGACCTACGGCGAACTGGCCGCCCGCCTCGCCGCCTTCGCCGGCGGTATGACGGCCCGGGGCCTCGGGCGCGGGGAGCGGGTTGCCATCTACCTGGAAAAGCGTTTCGAGTTCGTCGCCGCCGCCTTCGGGACGGCGGCGGCGGGGGCGGTGTTCGTTCCCGTGAATCCGCTGCTCAAGCCCGAACAGGTGGGCTACATTCTGCGGGACTGCAATGTCCGGATCCTGGTCACCTCTACGGAGCGCTTTCCGCTCCTCAAGGACCATCTTCTGCAATGCCACGAC
>DASRUX010000221.1:0-5622 GCA_035655235.1 Rhodocyclaceae bacterium
CCACCCCCTTCTACCCCCGCAGCCCCTACGCCGTGGCCAAGCTCTACGCCTACTGGATCACGGTCAATTACCGGGAGGCCTACGGCATCTATGCCTGCAACGGCATCCTGTTCAACCACGAGTCGCCGGTGCGGGGCGAAACCTTCGTCACCCGCAAGATCACCCGGGCCATCGCCCGCATCGCCCTGGGCCTGCAGGAGTGCATCTACCTGGGCAACCTGAATTCCCTGCGGGATTGGGGCCATGCCCGGGACTACGTGGAAATGCAGTGGCTCATGCTCCAGCAGGACAAGCCTGAGGATTTCGTCATCGCCACCGGCGTCCAGTACAGCGTGCGCCAATTTGTCGAGTTCGCGGCGGCCGAGCTGGGCATCCAGTTGCGCTGGGAGGGCGAGGGCATCGAAGAGCGGGGCATTGTGGCGGCGGTCAATGACCCGGAAGCCCGATGCAAGGAAGGCGATGTGGTGGTCCGGGTCGATCCCCGCTACTTCCGCCCGACCGAGGTCGAAACCCTGCTGGGCGATCCCACCAAAGCCCGGGAAAAGCTGGGCTGGACGCCGGCAACCTGCCTCGCCGACCTGGTGAAGGAAATGGTCCGCGCCGACCACGCCGCTGCCAAGCGGGACGCCCTGGTCAAGCTGGCCGGGTTCAAGGCCTACGACCACCACGAATAGATCCTGCGCCCATCCATGAGCATCGACAGGAACGCCAGGATTTTCGTTGCCGGCCACCGGGGCATGGTCGGTTCCGCCATCGTCCGGGCCCTGGAAGGCAAGGGCTACGGCAATGTCCTCGTCCGGAGCCGTAGCCAACTGGACCTCCTCGACCAGGCCGCCGTCTTCCGCTTCCTGGAACAGGAAAAGCCGGACTACGTCTTCATCGCCGCCGCCAAGGTGGGTGGCATCCAGGCGAACAACACCTACCGGGGCCAGTTCATCTACGAGAACCTCGCCATCGAGGCCAATCTCATCCACGGTGCCTATCGGGCCGGGGTGGAGCGACTCTGTTTCCTGGGATCGAGCTGTATCTACCCCCGGGACTGCCCCCAGCCCATCCGGGAGGAATACCTGCTCACCGGCCCCTTGGAGCCCACCAACGAGCCCTACGCCATCGCCAAGATCGCCGGCATCAAGCTCTGCGAAAGCTACAACCGGCAATACGGCACCCGGTACGTGAGCCTGATGCCCACCAACCTCTACGGCCCCAACGACAATTACGACCTTGCCAACAGCCATGTCCTGCCCGCCCTGCTGCGCAAGGCCCACGAGGCCAGGCTGCAGGGTGACCGGGAGCTGGTGGTGTGGGGATCGGGAACCCCGATGCGGGAGTTCCTGTACGTAGACGACCTGGCCGACGCCTGCGTCTTCGTGATGGAAAAGGGGATCGGGGAAGGGCTCTACAACGTCGGCACCGGCACGGACATCACCATCCGGGAACTGGCCGAAACGGTGAAGGAAATCGTCGACTTTCCCGGCGCCATCGTCTTCGACGCCAGCAAGCCGGACGGCACCCCCAGGAAGCTCCTCGACGTCAGCCGCCTGAAGGCCCTGGGTTGGTCCGCCCGAACGGAACTGCGGGAGGGTATCAGGGCGGCTTACCACGCCTTTCTGGAATCGCGCCCGAAGCAGTAAGAACCGGCCGCATCGGCGTAGAATGGCTTGGCCAGCCTCTTACCAGGAGCCTCGCCATGAGCCATAAACACGAAAACCTGCTGCGCGCCATTTTCCAGGATCCGGTCAGCGCCAATATCCACTGGCGGGAGGTGGAATCCCTCCTCACCCACCTGGGCGCCACCATCGAGCCCAACCACGGCGCCCGCTTCCGGATCGTCCTCAACCGGGTCGAGGGCTTCCTCCACCACCCCCACAACAGCAGCACCTGCACCAAGGCGGACATCAAGCAGCTACGGGAATACCTCTCCCACGCCGGCGTCAGCCTGTCGGCCTACGAGGCGGAGAAGAAGTAGCCCCGACCGCCGGTAAGAACCGAAGGGCGGCCCCACTGTCCCTGAGAGGGCGGCTTATCCGCTCAAGGAGGGGACATGTTTCTTGCGCCGGTGGAGCGCGTTTCCGAGGCCGAACTGGAGGCCGGCCTCGGCAATCTGGTCCGGGACGGCGTCTACGCCCAGGCGGTGGGAGCCCTCACCGCCGGTGTCCTGCTGGTAGGCTACGGCCTCGCCCTGGGGGCTTCCAATCTGGTCATCGGCCTCCTGGCGTCCGTCCCATTCCTCGCCCAGCTCGCCCAGATTCCCACCATCATGCTGGTGGAGCGCCTGCGGGCGCGGCGGGCCATTGCCATCACCAGCCTGGCGGTCAGCCGGGCCTTGCTGATCCCCCTCGCCTTCCTGCCCTTCCTGGATAACCGGGGCCTTGCCCAGGGACTCCTTATCGTTGGCATCGCCGTCAGTTCGGCGCTGGGGGCCATGGCGGCCTGCAGCTGGAATTCCTGGATTCACGACCTGGTCCCGGAACGCATCCTGGGCGGCTTCTTCTCCAAGCGCCTTTTTTACGCCACCGCCTTCGCCATGGTGATCGGGCTGGGCGCCGGGGCCTTCATCAGCTGGTGGGACCGTGCCGGCCTGGGTGCCCCGGAACAGGCCTATACCGTCCTGTTCCTGGTGGGTGCGGTGGCCGGTGCCCTGAGCACCCTCTACCTCAGCCGGGTGCCGGAGCCGCGCATGGCGCCGCCGGAGCGGGTCATCCGCCTGACCAAAATGCTCGCCGAACCCTTCCGGGACCGGAATTTCCGCCGCCTCATCGGGTTCCTCGGCTCCTGGCAGTTCGCCACCAACCTGGCGGCCCCCTTCTTTACGGTTTACCTCGTTTCCCAGCTGGGCTTCGACATGACCTTCGTGACCATCATGATGGTGGTCAGCCAGCTGGCCAACGTGCTGGTCCTGCGGCAATGGGGCGTCCTTACCGACCGCTTCAGCAACAAGGCCGTCCTGCGGGTGTGCGGCCCCCTCTTCCTCTTCTGCATCTTCGCCTGGACCCTGGTGGCCCTGCCGGAAAAGCACCGCTACACCGTGGCTCTCCTCGTCCTTCTACACGTCGTCATGGGCTTTGCCGCCGCCGGGGTGACCCTGGCCTCGGGCAATATCGGCTTGAAGCTCGCCCCCCGGGGCCGGGGCACCGCCTACCTGGCGGCCGGGAGCATCGTCAATTCCCTGGCCGCGGGCATCGCCCCCATCATCGGCGGCCTCTTCGCCGACGACTTCGCCGCCCGGGAGCTGTCCCTGGTCCTGCGTTGGGTGAGCGGCCCCCAGGCGCTGGAATTCACCACCCTGCGCCTGCGGCACTGGGATTTCTTCTTCCTGCTGGCCTGCCTCTTCGGCCTCTACGCCCTCCACCGCCTGATCCTGGTGGAGGAGGAAGGCCCGGGGGAGGACAAAGCCATGATGCAGGAAGTCATCGCCGAGACCCGCCGCACCGTCGCCAGCCTGTCCTCCGTGGCCGGCCTGCGGCTGATGACGACCTTCCCCTTCGGGCGGATCGTCCAGGCCGCCCGGGCCAAACGCTCCAAGCCCCGGGAGCCGACCACCTCCTGAGGATGGCGAAGGCCGGAAATATCGGGCAACCTTGAGGCTTGCCAATTTTCCGGGGTAAAGAATGTCCGGCCGATTCCCTAGCGGCGTAGCGAAAGCACTCCTGGCCACCTTGGGCTGCGCCTGGCTGGCCGCCTGCTCCACCGTGCAGCCCCCGGTGGGGACGCCGCTGCCCAACGCCTGGCGCCCCTCCCCCAATTTCGACGAGAGGCGCCCCAATCTGGTTATCCTCCACCACACCAGCGACGACACCGTCGGCGAGGCCCTGGGCACCCTGCTCTCCCCCGGCAAGAAGGTCAGCGCCCATTACCTGGTGGGGCGGGACGGTTCCGTCCTCCAACTGGTGGATGAGCGCTCCCGGGCCTGGCACGCCGGGGTCTCCTACTGGGGCGGGCAGACCGACATCAACTCAGCCTCCATCGGCATCGAGCTGGACAACAACGGCTTCGAGCCCTTCCCGGAACCTCTGCTGACCTCCCTCCTCGCCCTGCTGGCGGACCTCAAGGCCCGCTACAACCTCCCCGCCGCCAACTTCGTCGGCCACGCCGACGTGGCCCCGGGCCGCAAGGACGACCCCAGCCGCCTCTTCCCCTGGAAGCGCCTCGCCGACGCCGGTTTCGGCCTGTGGTGCGACGAGCCCAACCCGGTGGCGCCGGCCGGCTTCGACCTCGACACCGGCCTCATGGCCCTCGGCTACAACCCCGCCAATCCCGCCTCTCTGCGGGCTTTCCGCAACCATTTCACGGGGGATGGCGAAGGGGACGACCCCAACCCGGCCCAGACCCTGGGCATGCTCCACTGCCTGCTCCAGCGCAAGGCGTCGTGGCAATGAGGTGAACTACCGATTGGGCTGACGGTCGAATCAGCAGTCCATAAGCCAAACGATTTTCAGGGAGGATCCATTGCCAAGGAGAAGACCATGAAACTCGATCGGTTCCACACTTCGAAACTGCTCGCGGTCGCCGTCGCTGCCCTGATTCCCATCGGGGCGGCCCAGGCCACGGACCTCTACGACAGCCTGAAAACCCTGGGCGTCTCGCCCGATAGGGACAGCCGGAATGCCCGGGCCCAGGCCGAATTGAGGGACACCTCGCCAGCCCAGAACCGCGGCGCCCAAGGGCCCTACTACCGCTCGGACATGGAAGCGGATCGTCCCGCCACCTCCGACCAGTCCGGAACGACCTACGGCCAGCCGCAATACACTCCCCAGCCGCAGTACGCGCCCCAGCAGGAATCCATTCCTACCAGCAACGAGCGTAGCCCCTAAGACTCCCTTCGCCGGCACCGGCACGGTTTGACGGCCGTGCCCAGTGCCCTTCCCGCCCCTACCCCCCAACTTGCCGGAACGGATCCAGCGCCAGATCGATGAGCCGCCGTTTGCGGACCACGATCTCGGCAGTGGCCGTCATGCCGTAGCGTAGGGGATATTGGGTATCCCCAATTTCGTAATGATCCTTGGCGAGGGCGACCCGCCCCTCGTACACCGGCTGCTTGTCCTTCCCCGCCGGCTTGGTAGCCGGCGAGATGAATTCCAGGGTGCCGTCGATGAGGCCGTAACGCTGGTAGGGAAAGGCGTTGAATTTGAGCTTCACCGGCAGCCCCTCCTTGAGGAAGGCCCGGTCGTTCTCGGCGATCTCCACCCGCAGCACTGGCCGCGCCCCCTTGGGCGCGATGCCCCCGAGGGGCGTATTGGCCTGGATCTTGTCCCCGGGCTGGGTGGAGGTCACGTCGGTCATCACCCCATCCACCGGCGCCAGGATGAGGAGGAAGTTGTCCTTGTCGATATTCTCGAAGCGGATGCGGGCGGCGGCGTCGGCCACCAGGCGGGCGGTCTGGAGTTGGAGCCGCAGCTTCTCCTCGGCATTGGCCATCTCCTTGCTGGCCGCCTCGTACTGGAGCCGCAGCTTGGACAGTTCCTGGCCGCTGGTTTCCAGCTGGGAACGGGCCTGCTCGTACTCCAGCCCCTGCCGGGCACTCAATTCGTTCAGCCGGGATTGGGCCACCCGGTAGGCGTTCTCCGCCGCCAGCAGGGCGTTCCTCTTGCCCTCCACCTGCAACTGGGAAACCCCGCCGCCCCC
>DASRUX010000222.1:0-6307 GCA_035655235.1 Rhodocyclaceae bacterium
AGAGCCCCCGGGGCGTAGCCATGTATTTGCCGTTGGTGACCCGGCAGACGGTGGATTCGTGCAGGCCCAGCTCGGTGGCGATGTCCTTCAGGGCCATGGGCTTCATGGCCGCCTCGCCGTAGCTGAAGAACACCTTTTGGCGGGCGACGATGGCGTCGGCTACCCGCTGGATGGTCTTGAAGCGCTGCTCCACGTTGCGCAAGAGCCAGCGGGCCTCCTGGAGCTGGCGGGTGAAGCCGGAATCGCAACTCCCCCGGCAGGCGGCGATCTCGGCATAGGCCCGGTTGATGCGCACCTGGGGCTGGACGGCGGGGTTGAGGCTGGCCACCCACTGGCCCCGCTGCTTGGTGACGATGATGTCCGGCACCACATAGCGGGTGTCGTCCGGGGCGAAGCGGCGCCCCGGGCGGGGGTCCAGGGTGCGGATTAGGGCCCGGGCGGTGTGCAGGGCCGTCTCGTCGCAATGGAGGATTTGCTGGAGGTGGATGAATTCCCGCCGGGCGAGGAGATCGAAGTGATCCTTCACCACCGTCAGGGCGATGGCCCGGCCCGGGGCGTCCTCGGGCACCTCCTCCAACTGGAGGAGCAGGCACTCCCGCAGGGAGCGGGCGGCGATGCCCGGCGGGTCCAGGCGCTGCACCAGGTGCAGGGCGGCGGCCAGTTCCTGGGGCTCGACATCGTTGTCGGGGGAGAGCAGGGCAGCCATTTCCTCCAGGGGCGTTTCCAGGTAGCCGGCGTCGGTCAGCTCATCGATGATCATGTGGGCCAGGGCCCGGTCCCGGTCGCCGATGGGCCAGAGCATGAGCTGGCTGCGCAGGTTGTCCCGCAGGCTCACCGGCGCCTTGGACCATTCCGTCCAATCGCTCTCCTCGTCGCCGGATGGGCCGCTCCGGTAACCGTCCAGGGCGGGGAGGGAATAGGTCCCATCGTCGGCTTCCATTTCCGTTTCGGCGGCCGCGGCCGGCCAGGCATCGTCCGTGTCGGCCCCGTCGGCAGCCGGTTCGGGGGTGTCGGCAGGCACGTCCGGGGGCCGGGCCTCCTCGTCGGTGGACAGGGGGCGGGCCGGGGCGTCGGCAATCTCTTCCAGAAATGGATTGGTGGCCACCGCCTGCTCGACCTCCTGCTGAAACTCCAGGGAAGACAGCTGCAGGAGCCGCAGGGCCTGCTGAAGCTGGGGAGTGACTGCCAGATGCTGGCGCAGCCGAAGTTCCATTCCAAAGCTCATGGATCGCACCTCATGGGAGTACCGATTGCAGGGGCTCCGGCGGACCGGGGCGTCGTCCAGGGCCGGGGCAAGAGCTGTGCCACGCGCTACGGACCCCGCCAGCCCCCATAAACGGTCGCCGGAGGGGCCGGGTGCCCGGTTTTTGGGGGAAAGATTTACAAGCCGGGAGTAAGAATTGCGTAGACCTGCCCTCTCCGGCGGGGCGGTTCGCCGCCGGAGGCAGGCACGCCGTCTGCACCTTGCGTACCCCGAGGCGCCGGGATATGACCCCGGCCCTTTCCGTGGCCGGATCGCGGGAAATCCGGGAATCGGCCGGAAATGTCCATCTTTGCCACGGGCACGCGGACTTTGCCAAACGAAACAACGTGTTCCCCGTACTCCTCTAGGAGGTCTCATGAAAAACATTCGCATCCCGACCCTCTGCATGGTCATCGCCCTCGCCTTCGGCGCCGCCGCCTGCAACAAGGCGGATCAGGACAAGAACGCTCCCAAGTCCAGCACCACGACCACGACGACCACGCCGAATCCGACGCCTCCCAGTACGACCACCACCACCCCGGGCGGCACGAGTTCCACCACGCCGGGCAGCACCACGACCACTCCCCCGGCCACTTCCGGCTCCGAGTCCAGCACGGCCCCGGGCGGCACCTCAGGCGGAACGACCGGCACCGCGCCGGGCGGCTCCAGCAGCAGTACCACCACCACGACGACGCCGGGCCGCTGAGCCGGCCGGTCGACGGGAATACAAGGAATGCCCATGACTATCCTCAAGCTTCGGACCGCCTGCGCGGTGCTGGGCCTGGCCGCCGGCGTGGTGGGATGCAACCGCCAGGACAATCCCCCGACGCCGCCCCGGTCCATGACCAGCAGCCAGGGAACCTCTTCCCCCAACCTCGCGGACAACGACAAGGCTCCGCCGTCCGGCCTGCCGGGCGCCGCTCCCCGGAGCGACGGAGGCGCCAACGCCGCCCCATCCGGCGAACGGGGCATGGCCGGGGTGGCGGGTTCCTCGGCCGCAGGGGCCGCCGGCCCGGTGGCGGGTGCCGACCGGGCCTTCATGGCGGAAGCGGCCAACAACAGCCTCGCCGAGGTGGAGGCCGCCCGCCTGGTGGAAGCCCGCACCGACAACGCCAGCATCAAATCCATGGCCCAGCAGATGGAGCGGGACTACGCCAGCCTGGGGGACGAGCTGAAGCGCCTCGCCTCCCAGAAGGGCATCGAACTCCCGACCACCATCGGCGGCGAGCCCCGGGGCCAGTTGAGCCGCCTGACCACCCTGTCGAAACCCGAGGTGGATGGGGCCTTTCTGCGGGACTTCGGCATCGATGCCCACCAGAAGACCATCAGCCTCTTCGAACGCCAGGCCCGGGAAGGTCAGGACGCCGATCTCAAGGCCTTCGCCGAACGCACCCTGCCCAAATTGCGGGAGCACTTGGCCATGTCACGCCAGATGCAGGGCGCAGTGGCCGGACAGGCCGGCCAGTCGGGCCAGGCGGCGGGGCAGACCGGCGGCGGAAACGGGCAGTGAAACCGGCCAGTGAAGCCGGGCAATGAAGCCCGGAATGCCGGTTGCTACTTCATATCGTCAGCCCGGCCGGGCGCTCCCCGGCCATGGGCACCTGAAACAGGAAAGGATTCACCATGCAACTCGAAATCAGCGACACATCGGGCACGGCCCTCCACCGCATGCCTCTCAGCAGCATCCGGTGGACCGCCATCCTGGCCGGTCTCGTGGTCGGGATCGCCACCCACCTCCTGCTCATGCTCCTTGGCACTTCCATCGGCCTGGCCGCCGTGGATGTGGGGGATGAGGTCGGGAACACCCTGCCGGTGGCGGCGGGGGTCTGGAATACCGTCTCCATGGTCATCGCCGCCTTCGTCGGCGCCTACGTGGCCGCCCGCTCGGCGGGCATGCGGCGCTGGTCGGACGGCATCCTCCACGGCGTCGTGTCGTGGGGCTTGACCCTGCTACTTACCGCCTTCCTGGCCACCACGGCCCTGGGCTCCATGATGGGCAGCTTCTTCAGCTCCCCGACGGCCCGTAACGCCGCCGCCCAGGCCGCTCCCGCCGCCGGCCAGGCGGCCCGCAACATCGCCGAGGGCGACCGGACCGACGCCATACAGAATCTCCAGGCCCGCCTCGGCATTTCCGGCGACCAGGCCGCCAAGCTGGTGGACCAGGCCCTGATCCTGTCCGGACGCGAAGAAAGCGCTTCCCCCGCCGGCCGGCAAGCGGCCCAGGATACCCTGCACAACGCTTCCCTGGCCAGCGGCTGGCTGACCGCCGCCATCCTGCTTTCCCTGCTGGCGGCCGTCGGCGGCGGCTGGCTCGGCGCCAAGGGCACCCATCGGGAAGTGCGGGCGATCACCCGCGGGCCGACGGGAACCCACTCCGATACGGCCACCCTCGCCCACTAGGCGGGTAGCGGTTTCCCGCTGTCCAAGGGGCGGTTTGCCAAGGCGGCAAACCGCCCCTTGTTATTGCGTGTATCGAAGTCGATTTACGTATGCATAATTTTGGAAAAAGTCGTAAATGCTTATGGATAGGTGAATTACGCCGGTATTGCAGTGCTTCGTGGGTCACGGTTTTGGCGGACGCGTAATTTTTGTGGCGGCCATTTTGGCTTGCATCTACACTAGCGGCGCTTCATCCATAAGAACAAATTTTGCTAACCAAGTAAGGGAGTTCCCATGCAAAATCAAGCGCAGGTAAATGAGACCAAAATCGTCATGGCCGACCCGACCGCACTGGGGGTGTTTGGCCTGGCAATGGTGACTTTCGTCGCCGCATCCGCAAAGCTGGGCTGGACCACCGGCGTCGCCTATCTGATCCCCTGGGCCCTGTTCCTCGGGTCCCTCGCCCAAATCTGGGCATCCACCATCGACTTCAAGAAGAACAACCACTTCGGCGCCATCGTCCTGGGCGCCTATGGCCTGTTCTGGGTGGCAGTCGCCATGCACTGGGCCATCAGCCTGGGCTGGCTGGGTTCCTTCGATCCGGCCAAGGCCGATCCGAAGCAACTGGCCTTCGCCTGCATCGGCTACTTCATCTTCTCCATCTTCATCATGATCGCCTCCTTCGAGACCAATAAGGTCTTCGCCGCCATCCTGGTGCTGATCAACGTCCTGCTGCCGTCCCTGGCCCTGTCCATCCTGGGCGTTCAGCCGGCCCTGTTCGGCGCCCTGGCCGCCTACTCCGAGCTGTTCATCTCCCTGCTGGGCTTCTACGCCGCCGGCGCCATCTTCCTGAACGGCTTCTACGGCCGCGTGGTCCTGCCCCTGGGCGCTCCCCTGGGGCTGATCGCCAAGGGCCCGGCCAAGGCCGCCCAGCCCGCCCGCACTGCACCTGCCGATCTGGCCGCCCAAGCCGCCTGATCTTCCCGGCACCCAGGCAAGGGGCTTCTTCGGAAGCCCCTTTTCCTTTTCGGGAATGCCGTTTGCCTTTGATGGTGAGCCAAGAATCACCGGAGGCTAACGATGAACCAGTTCTTCAGAATCGTGACCGCCCTGGCCCTGGGGGCCGGCGCCATGTACTACCTCGATCCGCAGCAGGGCCGCCGCCGCCGCGCCCTGGTGGGGGACAAGGTGGATAGCCTGTCCCACGATGCCCGGGACTACCTGGACAGCCAGCGCAAGCACGCCTCCGACCGGGTGCGGGGCATGGCCGCCCGGGTGCGCAGCCGCTTCTCCTCCAACCAGCCCAGCGACCAGCAGCTCTACGGCAACGTCCGCTCCCGCCTGGGCCGGACGGTGAGCTACCCCCACGCCATCGACAGCGATGTCCAGCAGGGGCGGGTGCTCCTGAAGGGCGACATCCTGGAGCGGGAGCTCAACACCCTCATGGCGGAAATCTGGTCCATCCGGGGGGTGAAAGCCATCGACTGCCAACTCGGGCTCCATGCCGAAGCGGGCAACGTGCCCGGCATGCAGGGCCGGCCCCACCGCACCCGGCGGGCCAAGATGCGCTACCTGGCCCGCAACGGCGCCACCCTGCTGGCCATCATCGGCGGGGCGGGGGCCATCCTGCGGGCGCTACGGGCCGAAGGTTCGGCCACCGGCATGCTCTCCCTGGCGGGGGTGGCCATGGCCCTCGGTGTGGGCGATGGCGCCCAGCGCCTGGCCCGTAGGCGGCGCGGGCGGATCAGCCGGCCGCACAGGGAGCAGCCGGCGACGGCCGCCGGGGCGCCGATCATGCATGAGCGGCCGGGGGAAGAGACTCCGGCGCTGTTGAACCCCAGCGCAGCCTTCCACTGATGCAAGAGCTCGGGCGGGGCAGTCGCTCCGCCCGGGCCGCAGGCAAGGCTAGGCGGATCGCGGTTGCTGCTTTCCGGACAAGACCGTCCCCGCCAAGATCAGCGCAAATCCCGCCATGTGGAAGGGCATCGGCGCTTCGCCCAGGAGCGGCCATGCCGCCAGGGTGGCATAGAGCGGGACCATGTACATGGAAATGCTGGCGCCGCTGGGCCCGGCGACACCCACCAGCCGGTCGTAGCAGAAGTAGGCCCCAAGACTGGGGACGACGGCCAGAAAAGCGAGCATCAGATAGAGCCGGCCGTCGCTGAAATCCGGCGTCGATCCTTGCAGGCTCTCCAATAGGGCGAAGGGGGCGAGGCTGACGGCGCCGCCCGCGATCAGCGCCCCCAGGCGGACCGTGCCCGGCAACTGGGGCAAGGGGCAGCGTTTGCTCAACACCGTATAGGTGGCCCAACTGCAAGCGGCGACCAGCACCCACCCGTCGCCGCGGCCGAATTGCAGATGGGCCAGCGCCCACGGGTTGCCCCGGGAGAGCACCACCAGAATGCCGCAGACGGCGGTCAGCATCCCCCCGAGGCGCTTCCAGCCCAAGGTCGTGCGCCAGATAGCCGTTTCCAGCAGCACGACCAATGCTGGGCAGGCAGCGAAGATGAGGGCGATATTGGCCGCGCTGGTTTCCCGGGCGCCGATGTATTGGGGCGCGACGGTGACCCCCATCCCCAGACCTGCCAGCAGGAACAGGCGCCGCCAGTGGGAAATCAGGACCTCCCGCCAGGCCCAGATGCGGGGCGCCGCCAGCGGCAGGATCACCAGGAAGGCCAGGCTCCA
>DASRUX010000223.1:0-3180 GCA_035655235.1 Rhodocyclaceae bacterium
TATCCATATCCACCGTGTTGCCGTCCACTGCCGACTGGGTTTCCGCCCGATATTGCAGGTTCGGCATCCCGCCAGCGACACCGCCGGAGATATGGCCGCTGGCCGTGGTCGCCAGCGCCAGACCGCCGCTTTCCTGCCGGCCGGCCATGGCATTCTGTATCGCGGCCCTGAAATCGAAGTCCCGTGCCTTGTATTGCGGCGTGTCCGCGTTGGCGACATTGGAAGCCAGGACCTGATGGCGATAGGCCCGCAGGTCGATCGCCTTGCTCAGCATTCCAATCTCTTGGGTCATTAGGTTCATTACCGGCTCCACATAGGGTTTGCCGACCTAGCTGCAGGAATCATGCCATGGATGCATTCCCCACATTTCCGGGCATTTGCGAGGAGCATCGGCAAAACTTGCCGGCAGTCGGGTATTCCCCCTTGCCGCCACCTTGGGCACAATGTCGCCATGACCCGCCTGCTCATCCTGCTGTGCCTGGCTGCCTTCTTCCGCCTGGCCTCAGCTGCCGCCGATCTTGTAACCGACGTGGCGGAACGGCATGCCCGGCTGCAAACGCAGGGACTGCCCGGCAAGGTAACCATCACCGTCGGCAGCCTCGATCCCCGGACCCAACTGCCCCCCTGCACTGCCCACGAGGCCTTCACGCCGCCCGGAGCCCGCATCTGGGGCAAGACTCATATCGGCGTCCGCTGCCTGGGACCGAATACCTGGAGCATCCTGGTGCCCGTCCAGATCACGGTCAGCGGCCAGTACGTGACAACTGCCCGCCCTCTTGCGGCCGGCCAGGTAATCCAGCCCGGCGACCTGATCGCAATTTCTGGCGACCTGGCTACCCAACCCACCGGCGTGGTTACCGACCCAGCCTACGCCATCGGCAAGACACTCAAGAATCCCCTTGCTGCCGGACAGTCCTTACGGGCCGATCAATTGTCGGCACCATTGGTGGTCAGGCAGGGTCAAACGGTACGGCTGGTATCGAAAGGTCCCGGGTTTTCCGTCAGCAGCGAGGGCAAGGCGATCAACAACGCGTCCGAGGGACAGATAGTCCAAATCCGCATGCCGTCGGGTCAGGTGGTGAGCGGCGTAACCAAGGCGGACGGAAGTGCCGAAATTTCAAATTGACGCTCAAGTTTCCCTCTAGGGCGCCGATAATTGGTATGAGTGCAAAAGTTTCGCAGGTGACATCGTGAAGATCGACAATTCAATCAAGCCCACCAGCGCCCCGCCCAGCAACCGGGTCAAGCTGCAGCAGCGTGCCGAATCCGGCAGTACTGCGGCTTCCGATGAGGTCAAGCTGAGCTCCCTGGCAGGAGAACTGCAAGCCGGCGATGCCAAGCCGCCGGTCGATAGCTCCCGGGTGGCGGAAATCAAGCAGGCAATCGCCGAAGGGCGTTTTTCCATCAACGCCAGCGCCATTGCCGATCGCCTGATCGATACCGCCCGCGAACTCGTCAGCTCGCAACGTAGAGCCTGATGTCGGTCCTGGCTGATCTGTTGGCCCGGGAGTCGGAGGCTGTTCGGGCATTCATTGCCAGCCTTACTGAGGAGCAGGAGGCGCTGAAACGCGGCGAGACGGATGTGGTCGCCGCTATCGCCCTCAAGAAAAGCCAACAGATCGAACAGCTGAATGCAGCGGAGAAGGAGCGCAATGCCCTTCTCCAAGAGGCCGGGTATCGCGGCGATACCGACGGAATGAAGACTTGGCTGGCCACCAATGGGAATGATCGTGGCGTTGCGGAGGGGTGGACCCAGCTGATGGAGCTTGCCGCCCAGGCCAAGCGTATCAACGACCTCAACGGCCGTCTGATCGCCATACGGCTCCAGGCCGCCAACCAGGCCATCGGCATCCTGACCGAGCAACACCAACGTTCGAGCCTATACGGACGGGACGGTTTTTCTACCCCCCGCACCGGCAGCCGGATTATCGACGCCGCCTGATTTACTGAGCCGCCGTTCCTTGGGTGGCCACGGGCACGACCGACGAGATTGCCGCAGTCGCAGCTTCAGCCGCGGCCTTGTGCTCCCTCAACTCAGTCGGTTCTTCGGGACGATTGGAGTCGATCAGGATGCTTACCCGCCGGTTGCGCGCCCGTCCCTCCAGGGTCGTATTCGTCTCCACCGGGCGGGTTTCGCCATAGCCAATCGCGGTCAACCGCTCCCCGCCGACGCCGCCTTCATTGAACAAGCGCAGCACGGTCGTCGCCCGCACGGCCGAGAGTTCCCAGTTGGACGGAAATTGGGGCGTATTGATGGGGACGTTGTCCGTATGCCCTTCGATGGTGATGGGGAAATCCGTGTGCGCCAGGACATCGGCGATGGCGCGCAGGGCACTCATGGAGGTCGGCTGCAATTTGGCCTGCCCGGCGGGGAATAGCACGCTATCGTTGATTTCGATGGTAACGCCGCGGCTCGTCTCCAGGAGCCGGACCTTGCCCTGGGCGGCCAGGGGCTGCAGGGTGTCCATGATGTCCTTGGCCACGTTCCGCATCCGCTGACGCTGCTCCACTCTCTGCGGGTCGACCATTTTGTCGGGCTTGCCGACAGGCTTGGGGCTCAGCGGGGGAGCCCCCTGGGTGATGATGATAGGCTGTCCGCCGGGGACGGCGTTGACGTTTCGGAACGCATTGGTGAGGGAATCCGACAGGACCTTGTATTTGCCTTCATTGACCGACGAAATGGCATACATCACCACAAAAAAGGCAAAGAGCAGGGTAATGAAGTCGGCGTAGGAGACGAGCCAACGCTCGTGGTTGACATGCTCGTCCTCCGCGCGCCGCTTCCGCGCCATTAGAGGAAATAGCCCCGGAGGCGGTTCTCGATGATGCGGGGATTGTCGCCAACGGCGATGCCCACTAGGCCATCCACCAGCATTTCGCGCAGATGCACCATGCGCCCGATGTGGTACTTGAGCTTGGCGGAAATGGGCAGATAAACCAGGTTAGCCAGACCGACCCCGTAGATGGTCGCGACGAAGGCAACGGCGATGCCGGCCCCCAGCTTGCTGGGATCCGTCAGATTTTCCATGACGTGGATCAGCCCCATGACCGCCCCCAGAATGCCAATGGTCGGCGAATAGCCGCCTGCGGCCTCCCAGATGCGGGCCGCCTGCTTCATTTCCTCCTCGTAGGTGGCGATTTCCACCTCAAGCAGGTCCCGCAGGCGCTCCGGGTCGGCAC
>DASRUX010000224.1:0-34753 GCA_035655235.1 Rhodocyclaceae bacterium
CGCGCCCGCACCGAATTCGGCTATCTGCGCATGTGGAGCATCCACCCGAACCAGATCGTTCCCATCGTCGAAGCCATGCGCCCCGATTTCTCGGAAGTCCAGGCTGCCGCGGAAATCCTCATCGCCGCCCAGGACAAGGACTGGGGCCCCATACAGCACGAGGGCAAGCTCCACGACCGGGCTTCCTACCGTTACTACTGGGAATTGCTGGAACGCGCCCAGGTCACCGGCATGGACATCCCGGCCGACGCCAAGGCCCGTTTCTTTGGCTGAGACCCTGGAAGTCCTGTACCGCGACGAATGGCTCGTCGCGGTACACAAGCCCTCGGGCCTCCTGGTCCACCGCTCGGAAATCGACCGCCACGAAACCCGCTTCGCCCTCCAGATCGTCCGGGATCAGATCGGTCAGCGGGTGTGGGCAACCCACCGGCTGGACAAGGGAACCTCCGGCGTCCTGCTTTTCGCCCTTGACCCGGACACTGCCCGCCTGGTGGGCCGCCAGTTCGAAGACGGAGCGGTGGGAAAGAGCTACCTGGCGGTGGTGCGGGGCCATCCGGCGGAAGCCGGCCTCATCGACCATCCCCTCACCCGCCAGCGGGACGACTACGAATTCGTGGGGGAAAGAAGCAGCGTGGAAGCCCAGCCGGCCACCACCCGCTTCTGCCGCCTGGCCACGGTGGAACTGCCTTACCCGGTGGACCGCTACCCCACCAGCCGCTACGCCCTGGTGGAACTGGAACCCCTGACTGGCCGCCGGCACCAGATCCGGCGCCATTTGAAGCACATTTCCCACCCCATCATCGGCGACGCCACCTACGGCAAGGGCCGGCACAATCGCCTCTTCACCGAGCTGTTCGACAGCCGGCGCCTGCTCCTGGCCTGCACCCGCCTGGCCTTGCAACACCCCCATCGGGATGAGGCCCTCGCCATCGAGGCGCCCCTCGCCGCCGATTTCCAGACGGTAATAACCGCCCTCGGCTGGGGCAAATCGCCTCAGTAGCCGATCGACCCTTCGATCTCCTCCAGGCGTTTCATCTCCCGTTCCACCTCGACGATATCCTCGCCCAGGGCGTCCCGGGCGGAAACCATACCGAGGGGCTTGCCATCCTCGCCAATCACCGGCACATGCCGGAAGCCCCCTTCGGACATGAGGTAGAGGGCGAAGGACAAGGGCCGGTCCGGCGAGATGGTCTGCACATCCGTCACCATCACCTCCGCCACCTTCGTCTTGTCCGGGTCCCGGCCCTCAGCCAGTATCTTGTTGAGGGCGTCGCGCTCGGTGAAGATCCCGGCGGTATGACCCTGGTTGTCCTGCAGCAGCACCGCCCCGATGCGGTTGTCCGCCATCAGGCGGCAGGCGGCGCGCACGCTCATGTCCGGGCTGCCGGTGATGAGAGGACGGCCGGCGATGATGTCTCGGATGACTCTCTTGGACATATATGTCTCCTTCCTGAGGTGATGGTCACGCAACGGGTAAGGCATGGACCACGCCATTTTGTTCCGATCGACCGCCGGCCCCGAACGCCCGCACATTGACGCCGGCCGGTAGCGAAAATATGATTCCCGCCCCCGGACAGCGCCGCTGTCCGCCAATCCGATCCCGCTAGTCAGCCATGTCCGCCCATTCCCTGATCGAACTCAAGGGAGCCATGCTCCCGGTCCTCTCCGTCATCCTGCGCAGCCTCGACCTGGGGGCGCTAAAACAGGAGGCCCTGGACAAGTTCGGCGAGGAAGCCTTCTTCGACGGCGAACTGGCGGCCCTGGACCTGAGCGCCACCGATTACGACGCCCCGGCGCCAGACTGGATCGCCCTCTGCCAACTGTTTGCCCACTATGGCCTGCGGGTGGTCGGCATCCGCGGCGGCTCCCCTGAACTGGTGGCAAGCGCCGAAAAAGCGGGCTTGCCGCCCCTGTCCATCACCGACACGCCCCACCGGGCCGCGCCGCCCCGGCCTGCCCCGGAACCCGCGCCGGCTCCCACCCCTGCGCCGGTCGCCGAGAAGCCGGCCGAGCCGGCACCGACGGCTCCCCCTCCACCGCCGCCCCCCGCCAATACCCTGATCATCGACCGGCCGCTGCGCTCCGGCCAGCGGGTCTATGCCCGGGGCGGCGACGTGATCGTGCTGGCCGTAGTCAGCACCGGCGCCGAGGTCATCGCCGACGGCAGCATCCATGTCTATGCACCGCTGCGCGGCCGCGCCCTGGCCGGGGCCAGCGGCGACACCAAGGCCCGCATCCTCACCACCCGCATGGAGGCCGAGCTGGTCTCCATCGCCGGCCTCTACCGCACCTTCGAAGACGGCGTCCCCGCCCAGCTGGCAGGCCAACCGACCCAGGTCCGGCTGATGGAGGAAGGCGAGAAGCTCAAGCTGGTGGTGGAACCCCTTTCCATCGGCTGAGAGGCCCCAGCAAGGCGGCGCAGCCGTGTACAATGCCGCCCTTATTCAATTCCAATCTTTTCCGCTTTCGGGAGGCTCCTCCGTGACCCGCATCATTACAGTGACGTCCGGTAAAGGCGGCGTCGGCAAGACGACCACCAGCGCCAGTTTCTCTTCCGGCCTCGCTCTCCGGGGCTTCAAGACCGTCGTCATCGACTTCGACGTCGGCCTGCGCAACCTGGACCTGATCATGGGCTGCGAGCGCCGGGTGGTGTACGACCTGATCAACGTCATCCACGGGGAAGCCACCCTGAACCAGGCCCTCATCAAGGACAAGCACTGCGACAACCTGTTCGTGCTGCCCGCCTCCCAGACCCGGGACAAGGACGCCCTCACCGAGGAAGGCGTGGAGAAGGTGCTGAAGGACCTGGAGCACCTGGGCTTCGACTACATCATCTGCGACTCCCCGGCCGGCATCGAGCACGGCGCGGTGATGGCGCTCACGTTCGCCGACGAGGCCATCGTGGTCACCAACCCGGAAGTTTCCTCGGTCCGCGACTCCGACCGCATCCTGGGCATCATCCAGGCCAAGTCCCGCCGGGCGCTCAACGGCCAGGAGCCGGTGAAGGAGCATCTGCTGGTCACCCGCTACTCCCCCAAGCGCGTCGAAGACGGCGAGATGCTGTCTTTCAAGGACATCCAGGAAATCCTGCGCATTCCCATCATCGGCGTCATTCCCGAGTCGGAAATCGTCCTGCACTCCTCCAACCAGGGCACCCCGGCCATCCACCAGAAGGAGACGGATGTCTCCGAAGCCTACCTGGACGTGGTGACCCGCTTCCTGGGCGAGGACAAGCCCCTGCGCTTCGTGGATTACGAAAAGCCGGGCCTCCTGAAGCGCCTGTTCGGAGGGAAGTGACATGTCCTGGCTCGAACGCCTGTTCGGCAACAAGCCCAAGTCGGCCCAGGTCGCCAAGGAGCGACTCCAGGTCATCATCGCCCGGGAGCGCAGCGACCAGAGCGGCCCCGCCGACTTCCTGCCGGCCCTCCAGCAGGAACTGGTGGCGGTGATCTCCAAGTACGTCCGGGTGAATCAGGACGACATCAAGGTTTCCCTGGAAAAACAGGGCAACTACGAGGTGCTGGAAGTCAATATCGTCCTGCCCGACGCAGGCCGCTAATCTTTTTTGGTCAGGGCGGCCGGCAGATCGGATTTGCCGAGGCGCAGGGCATCCTCGCCTCCCGCCGCCCGAGCCACCACCGCGTCCACCAGCAGGATTTCGGACGCATTCGTCCCCCCGAATCCCGGCATGGTGAGCCGCATGGTCACCCGGGACGCATCGTCGGCCCCCGCCAGCCCCCCTTCCTTCTTGAGGGGGGTGATGGTGGCCTCGATCTTCGGCAGGAAGGGCATGAAGGCCGCCAACAGGGGCTGGGCGGTTGTCCACTGGCCCTTCATCAGGCCGCCGTCCATGGCCTCTTTTCCGGGCAGCATCATCTGCATCCAGCTCTGCTGCAGGTTGCTCAGCATCTGCAGATTGGCCTGCCACAGGGCAATGGGCGACCAAGGGAAGCTGGTCAGGGCTTTGGCGTCGAACAGGTCTTGCATCGGTGCTCTCCTCATTGGGATTGGACAGGAATCCGGGCTCGGTTCCTTCCGGCCGATTATGGCCTCGCCCATCGATTCCCCAACTCAAGGCTTGAGCTGATCGACGACCTTTCCCGCCCCCCATTCCGCCCCGAGGCGACTGTAGCCATGCCCCACCACGGCCCGAACGCTTGTCAGGCCCGACGGAAAAACGGGATACTCCCCATCCCGATATCATGGAGCCCAGAACAACAATGATCAGCCTTTCCTCCCATCCCCTCTTCAGGCAAATCCTGCGGGCGTTGCTCGTTTCCCTTTTCGTCGCTACCAGCAGCCTGGCCGCCGCCGAAGCCCCCCAGGTGAAATCCCAGGTCCCCGGCTACTACCGCCTGATGCTGGGCAGCTTCGAGATCACCGCCCTCTACGACGGCGTCATCGACCTGGACACCAAGCTCCTCAAGAACACCAATCCCAAGGAAGTCCAGACCCTCCTCGCCCGCCTGTTCGTCAAGGGCCCCAAGGTCCAGACCGCCGTCAACGCCTACCTGATCAACACCGGCAGCAAGCTGGTCCTGGTGGATGCGGGCGCCGCCGGCCTCTTCGGCCCCACCCTGGGCAACATCGTCGCCAACCTCAAGGCGGCCGGCTACGAGCCGGCCCAGGTCGATACCATCCTCATCACCCACCTCCACGGCGACCATGTGAACGGCCTGGTCACTTCCGACGGCAAGCAGGTCTTCCCCAACGCCGAAGTCTGGTCCGCCCAGGCGGACAACGATTTCTGGCTGAGTGAGGAAGTCGCCGCCAAGGCCCCCAAGGACTTCCAGCCCTTTTTCAAGATGTCCCGGGATGCCGCCGCCCCCTACCGCGCCGCCGGCAAGTGGAAGACCTTCGCCAAGGACGAGGACATCCTCCCCGGCATTTCCGCCGTCGCCGCCCACGGCCACACCCCCGGCCACAGCGCTTACCTGCTCCAGAGCGGCGACCAGCGCCTGCTGATCTGGGGCGACCTGGTCCATAACCACGCCGTCCAGTTCGCCCGCCCCCAAGTCGCCATCGAATTCGACACCGACAAGAAGCAGGCGGTGATCGCCCGCAAGAAGCTTTTTGCCCGTGCCGCCCAGGAAAAGCTCCTGGTCGGGGGTATGCATCTGCCCTTCCCGGGTATCGGCCATGTCCGCGCCGAGGGCAAGGGCTACGCCTGGGTGCCGGTGGAGTTCGGCCCGACCCAGCGCTGAACGCCGCCCCGAGACGACGAGGCCCCGGGCTCCGGGGCCTTTTCCTTTTTGGCGACTGCCTGGAGTCAGGTCGGCGGCACCGGAAAGAGCACCACCGGGCCGAAAGGCTGCTGCTCCGGCGGCACATAGGCCGGCACCAGGGACATGGCCGGCCCCAGGAAGCGGACGAAATGGTAGATGGCTCGCAGGTCCTCGTCGGTCATGGCCCGCAGGGCCGGTGACGGCATGGGCGGGCGATAGCTGGCATTGCGGGCGGTGCGCAGCCATTCTTCCTCGGAAATGTTGTTGAAGTAGCGGCGCAGGTTGCTGGGATAAGTGGTGCCCCACGGCCCCCGGTAGCCCAACTGGTCCCCCACCAGCCAGTGGCGCTCCGCCATCTTGCCGTCGCTGGCGGCATAGCCCGGCGTGTGGCAGTCGTTGCAGCCGGCCACGATGGTCAGGTAGCGGCCCCGCTCCACCAGATTCCTGTCGACGCCGTTGCCGGCCGCCCATCCGGCCAGGGGCAAGGCCGCCAGCAACAGAGCGAACAAGGGGCTTCGAGTCGGCTTGAACGGGATCATGGTCTTCTCCTCCTCTGGTTGAACGGGCATGAAGGCTTCATGCATTGGAGGAGGCCAATGCCCGGGTGTTCTCATCTACCGGGCATCTCCTCGCGAAATACCTTGGGGACCGGAAGCGGATGTCGGCGGAAACCGATCGCCCCCCGATCGATCTTATGATTGCCCCTCTTCGATGGCGAAAGGGAAACCATGCGCAACCTGCTGTTGCTCCTGCTGATGTCGGCAGCCGCCGGCGCGGCAGCCGATCCCGCCGTACGGAGCGTCCAGGAAGTGGACCTGGCCCGCTATGCTGGCAAGTGGTATGAGATCGCCCGCTACCCGATGTTCTTCCAGCGCAACTGCCTCGGCGACGTGACCGCCCAATACACTCCCCTGGCCGACGACTGCATCTCCGTCACCAACCGCTGCCGCACCGACAGCGGTGTGGATGAAGCCAACGGCAAGGCCTGCACCGTGCCGGGCACCAACAACGCCCAGCTCCACGTTTCCTTCTTCTGGCCCTTCCGGTCCGACTACTGGATCATCGGCCTCGACCCGGGCTACCGCTGGGCAGTAGTCGGACGGCCTGACCACAAGTATCTGTGGATACTCTCCCGTACGCCGCAACTCCCCAAGGAGCAACTAGACCAGGCCCTCAAAATCGCCGCCGACCAGGGCTATGACGTGGGACAGCTGAAATATACCCAGCAGAGCGGCCAGAATCCCTGATCCGTGGGATACTCCGCCCCCTCCGCTTTTGACTTCGCCGCCATGACGACGCCCAGCCCCGACACGCCCAAGCCCGGGCTCCATCCCCGCAACCGCCACCTGAATGGCTATGACTTCGACGCCCTCTGCGCCGCGACCCCCAGCCTCACGCGATTCATCGTCACCACCCCGGCCGGCACCCAGAGCATCGATTTTTCCAACCCGGCCGCCGTCAAGGCCCTGAACCGCGCCCTGCTGCTGGCAGATTACGGTATCCAGGGCTGGGACATCCCGGGCCAGTACCTGTGCCCCGCCATCCCCGGCCGGGCCGACATGCTCCACCATCTGGCCGACCTGCTGGCCGAGGAGAACGGGGGCGAAATTCCCCGAGGGAACAAGCTGCGGGTGCTGGACATCGGCGTCGGCGCCAATGCCGTCTATCCCCTGGTGGGGCAGGCGGAATACGGCTGGCGCTTCGTCGGGGTGGATACCGATCCCCTGGCTATCGCCAATGTGCGCAAGGTCATTGCAGCCAACCCGGGCCTCGCCCGGGCCATCGAGCTGCGCCACCAGCCGGTTCCCGACAATATCTTCGTCGGCGTGCTGCGCACCGGGGACAAGTTCGAGCTCTCGATCTGCAACCCGCCCTTCCACGCCTCTCCCCAAGATGCCATGGCTGCCGCCCAGCGCAAATGGAGGAACCTGGGCAAGGCCGGCAAGGGCGGCCCTGCGCCCCGCCTCAATTTCGGCGGCACCAGCAGCGAGCTGTGGTATCCCGGTGGCGAGCGGGTCTTCCTCCAACGCCTGATCGAGCAGAGCGCCGGCATTCCGAAGCGTTGCCTGTGGTTCACCACCCTGGTTTCCAAGGCGGAAAACGTGCCGGTGGTGGAAGCCGCCCTCGCCAAGCTCCGCACCTGCGCCACCCGGGTCATTCCCATGGCCCAGGGGCAGAAGCAGAGCCGGGTGGTGGCGTGGACCTTCGTCCCCAAGTCGGAACGGGCGGGATGGCTGCGTTCCCGCCGGGACAAAGCCCCCCAGGGGAACGTCGATCCGGCCTGAGCGCCCTTACGCCTGTTCCAGCGAATAGACCCGGAAACAGTTCTTTCCCTGTTCCTTGGCCGAGTACATCGCCGCATCGGCGGTGCGCAGCAGCTTCTCCACGGTATCGGCGTGGTCCGGGCAGGCACTCAGGCCGATGCTGGCCCCGATGGCCACCGGCTCGCCATGCAGCACCATGGGCGTGGAAAGGTTGGCGATGATCTTGCGGGCCAGCACGCCGAGCCCCCCCATGTCCCGGTTGTTGTCGATGATGACGGCGAATTCGTCGCCGCCGATGCGGCAGATCACGTCGTTATCCCGCAGCACGGCGGTGAGATGCCTTGCCACCTCCCGCAACAGATCGTCGCCGACATGGTGCCCGTAGCTGTCATTGACGGTCTTGAAGTTATCCAGGTCGATGAACATCAGGCAGCAGCGGGTTCCGTAACGCCGCGAATTGGCCACCGCCTGCTCCAGGCGCTCCATGAAGTAGTGGCGGTTACAGAGGCCGGTGACATTGTCGTAATAGGCCATCTGGCTGAGCTTGAGGTCCCGCTCCCGGATGTGGGACAGCATGTTGTGGAAGGCTTTGGAAAGGCTGCCGATTTCGTCGTCGCAATGGTTCACCCGGCGGTTTGGCGCGTAATCCTGGTGGGTCGTGACGTGATGGGCCAGCGCCATCAGATCGGAAAGGGGACTGGTGATGCTTTCCTTCAGCCGCCGGCTCAACGGCAGGGCGATGGCAAAGCCAAGGGCCACCGAGATCAGGGCCACGATCACATAGAAGCCCATCTTGTCATGCAACGGCTGCATGCTGGTCTCGACCCCGAGCCAGCCGACCGCGTTCTCCTTGAGGTAAACGATCCGGCCGACCCGGATGGTTTCCCAGTCGGCACGGGAATGATCGCCTTCCGTACTCCGCTCCATGGGCGGCGGGGAGCGATCATTGGCGACATAGCTCGTCAGCATCCTGCCGTCGGGAAGGCGGAGAACGGCCTGGATGACGTTCGGGGAAGAACGCAGCGCCAGCAGAATCTCGTTGGCCGAGTCCGCGTCGCCGAAGGCGGTTGCGGCGGAAACGTTGTCGCGGATGATGTCGGCCTGCACCTCCGCTTCCAGAAGCATCGAGCGCCGTACCGAGAAGTACTCGTAGCCCATGGTGATGCAGGCGATGGGAACCAGGGCGGCAAACACCACCAGGATATTGATGAGGCTCAGCTTGGCGTGGATCGGCCGATTAAGGAACCACTGCCGGAGCTTCATTCCCCCATCACCCGCTTCGCCAGCCGCAGCAACTTCGAACTGAATTTCAACTGGGCGCGCCTGGCCGCATCCAGGTTCACCTCGAAGGCCAGATGCCGGTCATCGGTAGTCAGCGTCAGCATGGCGCCCGCCCGTCCGGCCCGCGGGTCGTCGGTGACGGTCAGCACCGGGTCGCCCTTCAGGGCGTCGAACATGCGGCCGCCCCGGGCGCCTTCGCCGTCGGCGACATAGAGCAGATGGCACTGCCGGAGTTCAGCCATGTCGGTGAGGCGCAGGACACGCAACGGCCGCTTGCTGACCGTCCTGCCGCGCAGGCCTTCCAGGGCGGCAATCAGCTCGTCCTGGCCATAGACGCACAGGTTGAAGGCCTCTTCCTGGGCGCTTGGCTGGGCCGGCCATTCGGTCAGTTGGGCGAAGTTGTAGAGGTAGGCGGCCTTCATGGTGTATTCCGGCACCGCCCTGGCCCAGTCGTCAGCATTCGCCTTCGCCGTGAAGACGAAGCAGAAAAGCCAAGCGAGGAATAATGGGAGACGCGGCTTCATTTGAAGGTGTAGCCGAGCTGAAACCAGAAATTGCGCTGCTCGCCAGGATAGGCGCTGCGGGCGGTCACATTGGTATAGCTGATCTCGTTATATCCGGTGCCGCCGAGGTTACGCACGGAAAGACTGGCGAACCAATTCTGCCATTCGCCGCTCACGGTCAGATCGCCGACCAGGTAGCCGGGCTCGTATCCCCCCGCGTCGTCCAGGCGGCGCCCCAGGTAGCGCAGGCCCAGGCCGGCCCGCAGGCGATCCCCCGCCAGCGGCAAGCTCAGGTTGAGTTTGGCGGTATGCCGAGCCATGTTGGCGGGCGGCGGCTGGTTGGGAATGCGGGTGTCCTGGTGGGCATAGCTTGTCCGCAGGCGGACGCCGTTGCTCCACAGGTGCTCAAGCTCGATCTCGGCGCCCTTGGAGTTGACCGGCCCGTAGTTTCCATCCACCCAGCCGCCGCTGAAGTTGTAGAGGAAATTGTCGATGCGGTATTGATACAGGGAGCCGATCAACCGGGTCTTCGGCCCGAGCATCTGTTCCCAGACGAGTTCCCTGGTATTGACCCGCTCCACCCGAGGGTTGGGGGCAAGTATCTCTGAATAGGGAGTCTGCTGCCGATGGGCCTCGCCGGCCGAGAGCTTCAAAGTGGTCCCGTAGACCGGTGCATAGACGAGCGCACCGCGCGGACTGAAAGTGGAGCTGCCGTTGTTCCGGGAATCCTGGCGGCCGCCGATGTTCAGTTGCAGCTTGTCGGACAGGGCGATGTCGTCATAGGCGTAGAAGCTCTGGGTCCGGCGGCTTACCTTGGTCTTGAAGTGATCGACGCCGTCGAAGTAGTCGTCGGCCTGCTTGAAGTCATCCCGATACTCGCTGCCCAGAACCAGGGTATGCCGATCGAACCAGGTGCCGACCAGCTTGGCATCGACCCCGCGCCAGCTGCCGCCGCTGGTATAGGACCAGGCCCCGTCCGGCACCCGGCTCTCATAGCGATAGTGGCCGTAATACAAATCGACGGAAGTCTTCAGGCTGGCGGCGATATCCCCGTCGTACTTCAGGCGCGCAAAGGAATTCCGATCCGCATCGATCTCTTGGGGGTCAAAGGGAAAAGGCATCGGCCGATCCACCCAGGCCGATTCGAAAGTCCATCCCCCGTAGGCAGCCTTGAGGAAATAGCGGTTGTTCTTTTCGTTCTCGACCCTGACCGTGGGAAACGCCGGCGAATCGGTGGCGACCAACCGGCCCTTTGTCTCCAGGGCCGAGACGGAAAGCAGCACATCGAGGCCATTGTCGAATTGCTGGCCGAAGGTCAGGCGATTCTTCCGCAAGCCGTGGCTGCCGAAAGCGGTACTCGCCTGGACGCCGCCAAAGTCCCGCCCCTGCTTGGTGACGACGTTGATCACCCCAAGGAAGGCTGAATCGCCATAGCTGCTCGAACCGGAGCCGGGAATGTACTCAACCCGTTCGATCAGCTCGACATCGAGGAGACCGTCATTGCCGAAATAGGTCTGGCCGTAGTAGTTGTCCGGGGCGCGATAGCCGTCGATGAGGAGCGTGATCCGTCCCGAATAGCTGCCCGCGTTGCCATACCCCCGGCCGCTCAGGTAGCCGTAATCGCTGGCATGGGACATGCTCAACCCCCGCATGCTGTCGAGGATGTCGCTCAGGGTACGATAGCCGAAGGTCCTGATCTCCTCGGCGGTAACGATGGAAACGGCAGACGGCGCATCGCTGATCTGCCGGGCCAGCTTGTCGGCGGTGACGATCTCCCGCTGGAGCAACTGCTCGAAGGGAACGTCGGCGATTTCCGCTACGCCCTCGTCAGCGGCGGCAGGCAGGACGGCGAGGCCCGGCAGGGCGAGCGCACCCCATCGCGCAGCCCTGCCCATGAGACGGGCAAGACGCTTGATCGGGAGACAACACGCTTCGAAGGCCAGGCGCATATTCTATGAATTTGGAGTAAGGCGGGAATTTACCCGGGCCACTGAAAATCCGGCAGTCAGCGCGACCTGATATGTGAGTAGTTAAATCCTTACAGCCCTTCGGCTTTCCTTAGGGCCCCGAAAGAGTCCGCCGTCAGCCCCACGCAACACCACCCTATTGGCATATGTCCATATCATTGCAACCCCAAAGGTCAATACGCTAAAGTACCGAAATCACGGGGGAGGCAACCATGGCAGAAAGCAACACCAATGTCCCTGCCGCAGGCGGGGAGGGCATTCCGGACGTATCTCTTTCCGCGGCCATCCTGGCGCCGCTGAGCGCCCTGGTGAAAGCCCAGGTGCACAATTCCCGGGCGTTCCTGAGCTACCTGCTGCAACTCGGGTATTCCCACGTCAAGATGAATGAACATAACGAGCCCATCATCGACGATCCGGCGCAATTGACCCCTTTCACCCTGCCTTTCGTCAACAAGGTCCAGATCGACGGCCACGAGGTCCTGCAGCAGGTGACCATCCCGGCCCTGGCGCTGGTGCCATCCATTCCCCTGGGGGTCGAATCCGCCGAATTCGAATACGACTTCCTGGCGGAACGCTACGCTCCCCATGCCCAACTGCAGACCAAGCGAGGGGAAAAGGCCGACGAAGACCCGACCAAGCGGCCCTGGTATCTGGTGGAGGACCCGGTCAGCCTGCGGGGCAACGTCGTCGACGGCGGCGACAAGGCCGGAGCCGGCACCACGGACAAGGCTTGGTCCCGCAACCGTTCGAGCATCCACATCAAGATCAAGGTGGGACAGATGGCCGTGCCCAGCGGTCTCGACAAGCTGCTCTCCACCCTGACCCAGGCGGCCACCGTCCATAACCTGCCGGCCAAACCGGCGGAGCCCAAGCCCTAGTAAGCCAGTCCCGGGGATCCGTCCGCTGCCGCGGCGGCCCGCCCCCATTCATCCGCAGCAAGCCAACCACTTGAGGAGCAAGCCATGGCAGATACACCCAATGTGAGCACCGTCGGTTCCGAATTCCAGGCTTTGCCGCTGGACTTCATCATCTCTGCCCCCCTGGTCGCCGCCGTCCAGGCCCAGGGCGCCATCGCCGCCACGACCAAGGCATTCCTCCAGGATGTCGCCGGCCAGACCGTGAATTTCAAGGCCCAGAGCGACGGCAACGGTGGCAAGGTGACCCGGGAGGTCAACGCCCCGCTCCTCGCCTGCGTCCCGGTGCCCCACCTGCGCATCGACTCCCTCACCACCCACTTCAAGTTCGAGATCAACCAGGTGCTGAAGGAAACCGACAGCACCAAGGGCAGCTGCGAGGGCAGTCTGGGCGGCGCTGGACTGGCGGCGCTGCTCAACCTGTCCATCAAGGGCGGCCTGGCCCACGAATGCAGCCGCGAAGCCACCACCAACCGGAGCGGGATGCTGGAAGTGACGGTCCACGCCAGCGAATCGGAAATGCCGGCCGGGCTGGAGAAGCTTCTTTCGTGGTTGACCTCGGGAATTCAGGAAACCGCCGCGCCGGCCAACCCCAACCCCAACGAGGGCTGACGGGACCGAACCGGCAACCGTTCCCCAGCCATGCCGACCACGGGATTCACCCGCAGCCAGCTCGTCGCCAGCCTCCTCCAGGAAGTCACCGTGGCCCAGGCCAGTTTCCAGGCCGCCCAGTTGAATGCTTGGAGGGGCGTTGCGCCGGGGGCGGCGGTGCCGAATATCGAGTACCTGGCGGGGCTGGATCAGGTTGAATTGCAGCTCAACATCAAGCCCTTCCGGAAACCTTGGCCGGCCCGGCTGGCGGACTGGATCCTTGGCCGATCCGAAACCGGGGAACCCCGCTACCGCCTGACCGCCGTTGACGACCCGGAAGCCATGCCGCTGACCATCCGGGTCACCCGGGGCAGCATGGGCTATCAGGCCACCACCGAACCCTCTGACGCAAAGGGTTGAACCATGGCACTACAACAACTGGACGACGGCTGGTTCCGCTTCGGGGCCGGCAAGAAATGGCGCTGCACCAGTAGCCGCTATCTGTGCGAAGTCGGCACGCCCGGCAACGTGCCCGACTACATGCACCTCTCCAAGTCGGTTGCCGCCATCCGCCGGGTGAAGGCCGCCTACCGGGGCCGGCTTGAACTGGGCACCCTCGACGAATTCGGCTACGGCCTGGACGTGCTGGTCGCCAACTCCTTCACCGAATCTCTGGGCAACGTCCCGACCAAGCTCACCGAAGCCGGACTGAAGGGCGTGTACGCCAAAGGCACCGGCGGCCAGGGCGACAAGCTGGACCAGGTGGTCCGCTACATTTCCGGGGCCGGCGGCCAGAAGTACCTGGAGCGGCGGGAGCCGGGCTACGTCAATCCCCTGAACACCCCCAGCCGGGTGTCGGTGGGCGCCCACCACGTCCTCATCTCCACGGCCTTGGGCCTCACCGGCAAGAAGGCCCCCAAGGGCAGCCTGGCCGAAGCCGCCGCCATCACCGACCTCACCTGCCGGCTCCCCGGCGACGACCTCTATGCCGCCGGGCTGGCGATCAAGTATTTCAACCGGGAATATGGGAAGCACCGCAACCAGCCGCCCCTCCTGGCCGCCAGCTACAACGCCGGCTCGCCCCGGCTAACCACCCAGAACAACTGGAACCTGGTGCAGTACGGGGCTCATATCGACCGGTGGGTGGCTTTTTTCAATACAAGTCGGCAGATCGGTTAACGGTCAACCGCCGCTGCCAGGACCATTGAAAGGTGCCTGGCAGCTTGGGCAGTGGTTTCCAGGGCGAAGGTGCAGAGCAGCGTGAATGCCGCGAAAGCCAGCCAGAAATGCAGCTCCTGGCGCCGCATGCGGCGGATTTCTGCGGCAAAATCCCTGGCCTCATCGGCCGAGAAGATTTTCTCTTTCGCGCCCTGCGGCAATCGACTATGCGACAACGTCATTATTCCGAATGGCTCAACAAGCACTTTCCTGACAGATCGCCATGGTAACCTCCTGGCCTCGACAATCGAGAGCTCCCATGAGCGAAATCCTGAAACTGAACAAAGCCCTGTGGTTCAGCTTCAAGATGGTGCTGGTCATCGTGACTTGCATGACTTGGCTGCTGACGGACGACTACGCCCGGCTGCCCGAAATCAAACGGGGCAGCAGCACTTTCGCCATCTTGTTCATTTGCTTCATCCCAGGCCTATGCGCCGGGCTCTCTCCCCGGTTCCAATTCGTCAGAGGATTCGTTTTCCGTTATGAAGCGCCTGCCGACGTTGTCAAAAAGGCCAGCCGGCTACTGACCTTGTACATCGGGCTGCTGCCGGTCTTGTACTTCGTGTTCCGATAAAATCGCGGACACAAAGATGGAAGCAAAAACGCCCCGGTCAGTTTCCCGACCGGGGCGTTTTTCTTTCAGCCTATTCGGCTAGTGCCGCTCAGACCTCGACAGTATTCGCCACTTCGACAAAATCCTTGATCTGGTCGAAGTTCATGTAGCGATACACCTCGCCAGCCTTGGCATTCACCAGCTGGATCTGCTCCATGTACTCTTCCTTGGTGATGATGCGGCCGGCCAGGGCGCACATGGCGGCCAGCTCGGCGGAGCCGAGATAGACGCGGGTGTCGATGCCCAGGCGGTTCGGGAAGTTACGGGTGGAGGTGGAGATGGCGGTGGAACCCTTGCGGATCTGGGCCTGGTTGCCCATGCACAGGGAGCAGCCCGGCATTTCCATGCGGGCGCCGGCCTTGCCCAGGACGGAGTAGTAGCCTTCTTCGGTGAGGATGAGGGCATCCATCTTGGTGGGCGGGGCGATCCACAGGCGGGCTGGGATGTCGGACTTGCCGTCCAGCACCTTGCCGGCAGCGCGGAAGTGGCCGATGTTGGTCATGCAGGAGCCGATGAACACTTCGTCGATCTTGTCGCCGGCGACTTCGGACAGGAGCTTCACGTCGTCCGGGTCGTTCGGGCAGGCCAGGATCGGCTCGGTGACTTCGGCCAGGTCGATCTCGATCACGGCGGCGTACTGGGCGTCGGCGTCGGCCTTCAGCAGTTCGCCGTTGGCGATCCAGTCTTCCATGGCCTTGATGCGACGCTTGAGGGTGCGGGCGTCCTGGTAGCCTTCGGCGATCATCCACTTCATCAGGGTGATGTTGGAGCGCAGGTACTCGACGATGGGTTCCTTGTTCAGGGCCACGGAGCAGGCGGCGGCGGAACGCTCGGCAGCGGCGTCGGAGAGTTCGAACGCTTGCTCGACCTTCAGGTCGGGCAGGCCTTCGATTTCCAGGATGCGGCCGGAGAAGACATTCTTCTTGCCCTTCTTCTCGACGGTCAGCAGGCCGGCCTTGATGGCGTAGAAGGGGATGGCGTTCACCAGGTCACGCAGGGTGATCCCGGGGTTCATCTTGCCCTTGAAGCGCACCAGCACGGATTCCGGCATGTCCAGCGGCATGACGCCGGTGGCGGCGGCAAAGGCCACCAGGCCGGAGCCGGCCGGGAAGGAGATGCCGATCGGGAAGCGGGTGTGGGAGTCGCCGCCGGTGCCGACGGTGTCGGGCAGCAGGAGACGGTTCAGCCAGGAGTGGATGACGCCGTCGCCCGGACGCAGGGCAACGCCGCCGCGGGTGGAGATGAAGGACGGCAGCTCGCGGTGCATCTTCACGTCCACCAGCTTGGGATAAGCGGCGGTGTGGCAGAAGGACTGCATCACCAAGTCGGCGGAGAAGCCCAGGCAAGCCAGGTCCTTCAGCTCGTCGCGGGTCATGGGGCCGGTGGTGTCCTGGGAGCCGACGGTGGTCATCTTGGGCTCGCAGTAGGTGCCCGGCAGGATGCCCTTGCCTTCGGCCAGACCGCAGGCACGGCCGACCATCTTCTGGGCCAGGGAGTAGCCCTTGCCGGCGTCGGCGGGCTGCTGGGGCAGACGGAACAGGGTGGAGGGAGCCAGGCCCAGGGCCTCGCGGGCCTTGGCGGTGAGGCCGCGGCCGATGATCAGGGGGATACGGCCGCCGGCGCGCACTTCGTCCAGGATCACGGGGGTCTTCAGCTGGGTTTCAGCGATGACGGCACCGTTCTTGGTGGCGACAACCTTGGCAGAGGCCTGGTCGATCTTCAGCTCGATCTCGTCGCCCATGTCCATCTGGGCCACGTCGATTTCGATGGGCAGAGCGCCCGCATCTTCCATGGTGTTGAAGAAGATGGGGGCGATCTTGGAGCCCAGGCAGACGCCGCCGAAGCGCTTGTTCGGGACGAAGGGGATGTCTTCGCCGGTGAACCACAGCACGGAGTTGGTGGCGGACTTGCGGGAGGAGCCGGTGCCGACCACATCGCCCACGTAGGCGATCAGGTTGCCCTTCTTGGCCAGGCCTTCCAGCTGCTTGACGGGGCCGCGGGAACCCGGCTCGTCGGCGTCGATGCCGGGACGGGGGTTCTTGAGCATGGCCAGGGCATGCAGGGGGATGTCCGGGCGGGACCAGGCGTCCGGCGCCGGGGACAGGTCGTCGGTGTTGGTTTCGCCGGTGACCTTGAAGACGGTCAGCTTCTGGGAAGCCGGGACTTCGGGACGGGAGGTGAACCACTCGGCGTCGGCCCAGGACTGCATGACCGACTTGGCGTTGGCACAGCCCTTCTTGGCGGCTTCGGCGACATCGTGGAAGTAGTCGAACACCAGCAGGGTCTTCTTGAGGCCGTCGGCGGCCACGGTACCCACTTCGCCATCGGCCAGCAGGTCGATCAGGGGCTTGACGTTGTAGCCGCCCAGCATGGTGCCCAGCAGCTCGGTTGCCTTGGCGCGGGAAATCAGGCCGCAAGCTTCTTCGCCCTTGGCGACCTTGGCCAGGAACTCGGCCTTGACCTTGGCGGCATCGTCCACACCGGCCGGAACGCGGTAGGTGATCAGCTCGACCAGGAAGGCTTCCTCGCCCTTGGGCGGGTTCTTCAGCAGGCCAACGAGGTCTGCGGTCTGCTGCTTGGACAGGGGCAGCGGGGGAATACCGAGGGCGGCACGTTCGGCAACGTGAGCACGATAGGCTTCAAGCACGGCGACTTCCTTTCGTTGAGGGTTGCTCGGAAAAGCGAATACGAGGCGAAAATTCTACGACAAAGGCGAGGGCGAAAACGGCCGCCTCGCAAGTCTTATATATATTATCTTTTATAAGGATTTCTGTGAACGGCAATCCCGTTGCCCGACCCGGTTCACAGTCGGTCAGCCGTCACGACTTGGAAGCCGCCCCAGGTTTCGGCGTAGGCCCGCAGCTTGGCCCCTTCGCCCTCTTCCCACTCCAGGCCGGTGGCGGTGACGCCGAAGAGGCCGGCGACGATCAAGGCATGGAGGCTTGAGGCCAGGCAAAGGCGGGCATGGGCGATGGTGGCAGCGATATCCCGGACATGGAGCGATTCCATTATCTGGATGGGCATCTGGAGCCACCCCGCTAGGCGCCGGTAGACATCCAGGTCGTCGTGCCAGGGTGCTGCGCCTGCCCGGAAGGCCACCACCGGCAGGCCGATCCGGCCGAGGGCTTTAGCCAACGCTTCCAGGTTTCGGTCGTCGCCGAAGGAGGCGCCGCACTGCAAGGCGACATAGTCGCCGACCACGGGCCGGACGCCGGAAATCTCCCGGTTTAGCCACGGGCCGAGGGTAGTGGCCGGGTCCGGCTCCAAGGAGGCGGCCACCCCAAGATCGGCCAGGGCCTGTCGCGTTCGGCTGTCCCGCACCGTGACGGCTTCGGCCGTGCCCAGGGCGGTGGCTACGGCAAGCGCAAAATCCCCGTGCCGCCGCGCCAGCCCGACGCCACCTGCTGCCCGGAATGCCACGCGGCTTCCCGCCGGCAAGTCCCCCTTGCCCACCACATAAGGAACGGGGGTGTTTGTCCCGAGGAAATCCGCCGCCCAGGCCCGGCGGCCGGCTGGATCGGCATCGAGCCTGGCAATCACCCGGGAAGCCTCGTCCGGAGCGAGAAGCATGACCGCCGCTTCCCAGCTGTCCGTATCCAGGATTTCTCCGCCCACATGCAGCAAATCGATCGGCGCATCGCCGTAGCGCTGCCGCCACCCAGCCAGCACATCCCCGAGCCGTTCCACCGGGAAGCCGCCGAGGGCCGAGTAATCCACCGCCCTCAACCCGGCGAACAGGCAGGGCCGGGGCGCCGCCCGCAGGGCCGCGGCATGGCCCAGGAGGAAATCCCCAAAATTATGGCGGTCGAAAGCGCCGTAGAGGACAATGGGACAGGAACTCACCGGACGAGGATGCACTCCGTTTCTTCATTAGGCAAGGCAGGAGGCCCTATGCTCAAACCCGATTACGACGGCGGCAGCCTGCTCAATCTCATGGCCACCCTGGAGCGGGCCCTCGGCCTGCCCGACCAGGGCTATGCGCCTCTTTCCCCCGGCATCGGTGTGGATGTCGCCGGCCTGGCCGCCAGCCGGCATATCGTCCTGCTGGTGGTGGATGGCCTGGGGGATGAAATCCTCACCCGCCACGGGCCGGACACCACCCTCGCCCGCCATCGGGTTGGCACCCTCACTTCCGTCTTCCCCAGCACCACGGCCAGCGCCATCCCCACCCTGCTCACCGGCCTGCCGCCCCAGGCCCACGGGCTGACCGGCTGGCACATGTGGTTCGAGGAGATCAACCAGATCCTGGCGGTCCTGCCCCTGACGCCCCGGGGAGCCCCCGACGCCGCCTGGCAGCCGGCCAGCTTGGCGGCGCCGTCCAGGCTCTTCGACCACGAGCCCTTGTCCCAGGCCCTGGCCGGGCGGGTTTGGACGGTAGCTCCCCAGAACATCATGGATTCCCCCTTTAACCGCTACCACACCGCCGGGGCCCAGCGGGTGGGCTACCAGGACACGGCGGGCATGTTCGCCGCCATCGAGTTCTGCGTGAAGGAGGCTTCACTGACCGACACCGGCGGACGGCCGAGCTACATCCATGCCTATTACCCGGTGCTCGACGGGCTCATGCACGAGGTGGGTAGCCGGGACGAGCGGATTCCCAAGCGCCTCGCCAAGCTGGACGGGGAATTGGCCGCCTGTGTGGAGCGGCTGGCCGGTACGGGAACTTCCATCATCGTCACGGCTGACCACGGCTTCATCGACGCCCCGCCGGAACGCCTCGTCGATCTCGACCGCCATCCGGAACTCACTGCCCTCCTCGCCCGCCCCCTGTGCGGCGAGCGGCGCATTGCCTATGCCTACGTCGAACACCAGAAGCAGCTGGAATTCGAGAATTACGTGAAGGCCCATCTCGGCCATGCCTGCGATCTCTACGCCAGCCAGGATTTCCTGGCCGCCGGCTGGCTCGGCCCCGGCCCCGCCCACCCCCGGCTGACCAGCCGCATCGGCGACTTCGTCCTGCTCATGAAGGATGACTGGACCATCAAGGACTGGGTAGCGGGGGAAAAGCACTACGACCAGGTGGGCGTCCATGGCGGCGCAAGCGCAGAGGAGATGCGGGTGCCGCTGATTCACCTGCCCCCCCGCTGAGCTGAACTGCTTCGCTGAGCCATGCCCTGTCGGCGGCTTGCCACCCCACGAGGCCGGAGTTCAACGCCCGGGTCAATCTCCCCCATCCGCCCCGCCGCAAACAGTAACCCTTTACCTGAACGGGGTATTACTTCCGGCGTAGTTATGCTGTAGGATTGCCATCTCTCCGACATAGACAAATAACGCCCGCATACCTGAGGGCGCCAAAGAATCAAAACCGTCGGAATCGTAGATTCAGCAACAATTCGGGGGGATTTCTCGCATGGATACGACGGACCTCGTAGACGATCTGGAGAACCGCTACGCCGAGGCACAGCCTCCCGCGTCGCCCCACGATCCGCAGGTTGCCGACCTGATCGTTTCCTATCTTGAACACGTCGGCGTGGAATACGTCTTCGGCGTTCCCGGCGGGGCTATCGAACCCCTCTACAACGCCCTGGCCCGCAGCAGCCGGCGGGGGGGACTGCGCCCCATCCTGGCCCGCCACGAAGCCGGCGCCGCCTTCATGGCCGACGGCTATGCCCGGGAGACCGGCAGGATCGGCGTCTGCTGCGCCACTTCCGGCCCCGGCGCCACCAACCTCATCACCGGCGTCGCCTGCGCCTACGACAACAGTATTCCCATGCTGGTCCTCACCGGCCAGCCATCCCTGCCTTCCTTCGGCCGGCGAGCCCTCCAGGAATCTTCCTGCACCGGGGTCAACGCCCTGGGCATGTTCCGTCACTGCACCCGCTTCAACTCCCTGGTCTCCCACCCGGAACAGATCGAGTCCAAACTGACCACCGCCCTGCAACGGGCCATCCGCGCCCCCCGGGGCCCTGCCCACCTGAGCATTCCCCTGGACATCCTCAAGAGTGCCAGCCCGGTCCCCCTGCCCTCCTACGACCTGAGCGGCAAGATCCGCCCCCTCTCCCTGGTGGATGAGGAGGCCATCGAAGAGCTGCACGGCATGGTCCAGCGGGCCAAGAAAATCCGCATGGTCATCGGCGGCTGGTGCGGCGAAGCGATCGGCGCCATCCTGCAATTCGCCGTGGCCCATGGTATTCCCTTCGTCACCACCCCGGACGGCAAGGGGCTGGTCAGCCCGCGCCACCCGCTCTTCCGGGGCGTCTTCGGCTTTGCGGGCCACCGCTCCGCCCGGGAATGCCTGGAGGACGAGTCGGTGGACCTGATCCTCGCCATCGGCACAAGCATGAACGAATGGACCAGCAGCGGCTGGAGCGACGCCATCCTCAACAGCCGGCTGGTGCATATCGACGAATCTACCGATCACCTGGCCCGCTCGCCTATGGCGGCCCTCCACGTCCATGGCCGCATCCTGGCCGTGTTCGGGCACCTGGTCGAGCTGAGCCGGAAGGTGGGGAAAACCGGGGGAGACACAGCGCTCCCCGCCTGGGAACCCGACGCCATGCTCGACGCCCCGGACAAGTTCGAGAGCCCGGCCACGCCCATCACCCCGCAGCGCCTGATGCACGAATTGGGACACCGTTTCCCCCCTTCCACCCGTTTCCTGGCGGACGCCGGCAACAGCGTCGCCTGGTCCATCCATTACCTGCATCCGGTGGACCGGCGCCGCCAGGAACGCCGCATCCTCGGGGCCGCCCGGCGCCAGGACAGCGGCCGGCGCCAGACCTACGGCGGCTGGCTGCGCCTGACCATGGATTTCGCCCCCATGGGGTGGGCCATCGGCGGCGCCGTGGGCACCGCAGTGGGGGTTCCGGATGTGCCGGTGGTGTGCATTACCGGCGACGGCAGCATGCTCATGAACGGCCAGGAAATTTCGGCGGCCGTTGCCGAAAATCTGACCGTAATCTTCGTGGTGCTGAACGACCGTGCCCTGGGCATGGTCAAGCATGGCCAGCGCCTCGCCAAGGCCGAGCCCATCGCCTTCGAGCTTCCCCCCACCGACTTCGCCGCCATGGCCCGGGCCATGGGGGCCGACGGCTATACCGTCCGCTCGCCCGAGGACATGGCCCGCCTGGACATTGATGCCATCTGCGCCAAGAAGGGCCCTTCCCTGATCGACGTCCATATCGACCCGGAGGAGGTGCCCCCGATCAACTTGCGGATGCAGATTCTCGGAACGGATTTGTAGCCTCCCGGGAATCTCGTGACTGCGCCCCTGCCCCCCATCCACACCCGCATCTGGCACGAAGAGCCGGAATCCGACAACCCTTTCGCCACCCGGGCCGCTTATTGCCGGGGCTACGACGTGTTCGGCCAGATGGTCGGCAAGGCCCGCTGGGTCGAGATGCTGTTCCTGCTCTTCCGGGATAATTTGCCTGGGCCGGCAGCCCTGGACATGCTCGAAGCCCTCGCCGTGGCCCTGGCCAACCCCGGCCCGCGGGACCCATCCATCCACGCCGCCATGTGCGGCGGCGTCGGCGGTTCGCCTGCCGCCGCCTCCCTGATCGCCGCCCTCTCGGTAGGCGCCGGACGCTATCGGGGTGCCCGGGACATCTTCGCCGCCATGTGCGCTTGGCAAACGGTCGGCAACAATCTGGCGGATTGGCCGGACAGGGTGGCGGATTTCGATGGGGAAACCACGGACATCTGGCCGGCCCAGGAAAGGGCGGCGGGGTTCGACCCCCACGGCGTGTCTACGGCAACCATCGTCCGCCAACTGCTGGAAACCCTGGCGGCCATCGGCGCACCCGACCAGGCTTCGACCCGCCTGGGCTGGCTGGCGGCCCATCGGGAGCTAGTCGAGGAGAAGATCGGACTGTCACTGGACATTGCCGGCGTGGCTGCCGCCGCCTTCTGCGACCTGGGCTTCACCCCGGCCGAGGGCGAAATGCTCTACCTTCTCCTGCGCCTGCCGGGCGCTGCGGCCCACGCCCTGGAACAGGAAGCCGGCGGCTTCAAGCAGTTTCCCTTCTATTCCGTCGAGTTGACCGACGACCCGGCCAGCGGTGAAAAGCCATGAAGGGGCCGGAACTCCTCGCCGCCCACGCCGGCATCCTGCGCACCGAGGTCGGCGCCTGCTGGCCCGGCACCCGGGCCGTGTTCCGCGGCCACGACCTCCATCAAGACCTGCGCGATTCCGACTGGCTGGAACTCTATCTCTTCGGCATCACCGGCCGCCGCTTCACCGCCCAGGAAACCAAGCTGCTGCACGGCATCTGGGTGATGACCAGCTACCCCGATGCCCGTCTCTGGAACAACCGCGTCGCCGGCCTGGCGGGAAGCGCCCGCAGCACCCCGATCTTGGGCCTGGCCGGCGCCCAGGCGGTGACCGAGGCGAAGGTCTATGGCGCCGGCCCCAGCCTGAAAGCCATGGACTTCTTTGTGCGGGCAGCCCAAGCAGTCAAGGCCGGCGAAACCTTGCGCGAGTTCATTTTGCGGCGTCTGGAATCGGGCTATATCTATGGCTTCGGCCGGCCGATCAACGCCCAGGACGAGCGACTGCCTTGGCTGATCGGACTCGCCCGCTCTCTGGAACTTGGCGAAGGGGCGCATATCAAGCTCGCCTTCGAAACCCAGGAAATCCTGGTCCACGACCTGGGCAAGCCGAACCTGAAAATGAACTACGCCGGATTGGTTGCGGCCCTGGCCGCCGATCTCGGATTCTCGCTGCGGGAGTGGCACCTGTTCCGCTTCCCCATCGTTCTTGCCGGTATGCCCCCCTGCTGGAAGGAAGCGTCGGAGAATCCGGAGGGCTCCCTCTTCCCGACTCCGTGCTCCGGCATCGCCTATGAAGGCCTTCCGAAGAGGCCCTGGATTCGGTAACCGTTCCCCCATCTTCTCGCGCCTCCAGCCATGGACCAACTGCCCAGCACCCATTACCACAGCCCAATTGTTCAGCAGTACAACCGGGAGGCCCGCGACCGGGGACTGACAATCGATCTTTCGCTCGAAAACCTGATAGCCACCGCCCATCAGGAAACCGGCCTCGAACGTTTCGGCGACGAGAGCTTCCGGCCGGCGCTGGAGACCTTTCTCCAGTCAGCGGAAACGGAAGCCGACCTCAACCCGTTTGGTCGCCTCAATGCCCGCATGCGGGTTCTACGCTCCCTCAAGAACCGGCTGTGGGCCGAGGACTGTTTCGCCGCAGCCCCCGAAATCCGCGAGCGGAAAATCGAAGCCCCGCTCATCATCGTCGGCCCCCACCGCTCCGGCACCACCCGTCTCCAGCATCTGCTCGCCACCGATACCCGCTTCCAGCACCTTACGACCTGGGAGGGGATGAACCCGGCGCCACGTAGGGCTCTGCCCGACCAGGGACGGGCGCTCCGCCACGAGGAAGTGGGCACGATGCTGGCCGGCCTGGAGGCAGCCTACCCCGGCGCCTCCCTGGCCCACCCCATGAAGGCGGACTGGCCCGAGGAGGAAATGCTGCTCCTCAACCATTCCTTCAGCGGTTTTGCCTTCATTGGCGCCTATCACCTCCCAAGCTATTACCGCTGGTTCCGGGATACCGACAAGGAATTTGCCTACCGCCACATGGCGGACCTGATGAAGCTGATTTCCTGGTCCCGGGGAACCGCGGGGAACAAGCCCTGGATCCTGAAGAATCCCCAGCACATGCTCGACATGGACATCCTCCTGCGGGTATTTCCCGACGCCAGGCTGGTCTTCACCCACCGGGACCCCATCAAGACCGTGGGCTCCATCATGTCCCTCGTCTGGCATTTCGCCGTCCAGCACACCGATCTGCCCTGCCGAGCCAGGACCCGGGAGGTCTGGATGGATTTTTGCGAGGAGATGGCCCGCCGCTGCATGAAAGTCCGGGAAAGCATCCCCGCCGACCAGCAGATCGATATCCATTACGAAGACATGAACCGGGACTGGCGTGGGCAGATGAAGCGCATCTACGATTTCGCCGGCATGGAATTCACGCCGGCCGCCGAGGCGGCCCAGACCGCCTGGCTGGCCGATAGCAAAGGCCGGCACGGCAGCCACCGCTATTCCCTGGAGGATTTCGGCACCAGTGCGGCGGAGGTGGATGAACGCATGATGTTCGTCCGGGAGAAATACGGGATTCCCTACGAAGACAGATAGCCAAGCGATGGCCTGAAAAGGAAACGGCATGCCCCATTACAGCGCGCACCACACTCTCACCGATCTGGAGCATCACACCAGCCGTAACATCCAGCGCCACCGGGGACTGGTTTCCCCGGCCGAACGATGGCATGCCCTGGGTCAGCAGCCGGCCACGATCTGGCTCACCGGGCTCTCCGGATCGGGCAAATCCACCCTGGCCTTCGCCCTGGAGAAGGAACTGATCGACCGGGGCCGCCTGGCCTACGTGTTGGATGGTGACAATGTCCGCCATGGCCTCAACCGGGACCTGGGCTTCTCGGCGGAAGACCGGACGGAAAACATCCGCCGTATCGCCGAAGTGGCCCGGCTATTCAACGACGCCGGACTCTTCGTGATCGCCGCCTTCATTTCCCCCTATCGGCAGGACCGGGCCGCGGCACGGGAGATCATCGGTAACGCGCATTTCATCGAAACTTACCTGAGCACCGACATTGACGTTTGCGAGCAGCGCGACCCCAAGGGACTTTACAAAAAGGCGCGGGAGGGAAAGATCGCTGATTTCACAGGCATCTCCGCCCCCTACGAACCGCCTGAGATGCCGGAATTGACCCTCGACACCAGCCGGGCGAGCGTGTCGGACAGCGTTGAAGCCATCATGAATAGGCTCAGTCCCCGGCTGCAAAGGGATTGGCTGCCATAGGCCCAAAGGATCGCGGAAGCCGCATCACCAATTGCTTCACCCATGGAATTGGCCTACGCTTCGCGCTAAGCCGACGTAATAAGAAATAAATTCAATAGGGGGATAACATGCACGAGTTGCGCTGGTTGGCATTGGCAGTTGGCACGGCATGGGCGATGGGGGCTTCCGCCCAATCTGAGATGGAAGAGGAAGATCTGGCCCTGGCCTATGGGGACAAGAACCTTGTCTCCATCGCCACCGGCAAGCAGCAGCCGCTCAATACCGCGCCTTCGGTAGCAACGGTTATCACCGCCCGGGACATCGCCGCCATAGGCGCCCTGGAAGTCGACGACGTTCTCCGGGCGGTACCCGGCCTCTACGTCAGCCGCACCACCGGGCGCAACGCCTCCCTTCTTCTCATGCGCGGTATCGGTAGCGGCAGCCCGGTCACCGCCCAGGTGCTGGTGCTCCTGAACGGCGTTCCGTTCAACAACATGTACCAGGGCGACAAGGTGCCCTCCTGGCGCGGCTATTCGGTGGACAACATTTCCCGGATCGAGGTCATCCGCGGCCCAGGTTCAGCCCTCTACGGCGCCGACGCCTACGCCGGGGTCATCAACATCATCACCAAGAGCGCAGCGGAGATCGACGGCACGGAAGCCGGCGTGCGGGCAGGCTCCTTCAACACCTGGGATAGCTGGGTTCAACATGGCGGCAAGATGGGGCCGGTGGACGTGGCAGGGTATCTGCGCGTCGGCGGCAGCGAAGGCTTCAAGCGGACCATCAATGCCGACGCCCAGACCCGCAACGATGTCCGTTTCAATACCCACGCCAGCCTGGCGCCAGGAAGCTCCGACAACGGCTACGAGGCCATCGACGGCAACCTCAACCTTTCCTACGACAAGTGGCGCCTGCGCAGCAACTATCAGCAGCGCAATCAGCTCGGCTTCGGTTCCGGAACCAACTCAGCCCTCGTGACCAGCGCGGAAGCCAAGGCGGAGTCCATCTTGAGCGAACTCTCCTGGAACGATGCCGAATTCGCCCAGGACTGGGGAGCCGGTTTCTCGGCCAGCTACCACCACTTTGCGTATACGTTTCCGGACAACCTGATGCTGCTGCCCCCTGGCGCAACACTCATCTATCCGACAAGGCCGCTTCCAACAACAGTCACCTTCCCGGCCGGCCAGATCGGCGGCCCCAACCAGTGGGAGCGGAATTACCGGATTTCCGCTTTCGCCAATTACACGGGGTTCAGTGGCCACAACCTGCGGTTCGGCGTCGGACACGACAATCTGAGTCTATACAAAGCCACCACCTACAAGAATTTCTTCATCGGCCCCGGCGGAGTCTTGACTGCTTACCCAACGGTTCGGGACTTCACCGCCATCCAACCCCACATCCGGCCCCACGACCGGGAAGTGTCCTACGCCTATATCCAGGATGAATGGCAATTCACCAAGGACTGGACCCTGACCGCCGGCATACGCCGGGACATGTATTCCGATTTCGGCGGCACCACCAATCCCCGGGCCGCGCTGGTGTGGGAGGCGACCTACGACCTGACGGCCAAGCTGATGTACGGCCGCGCCTTCCGGGCTCCGGCCTTTATCGAACTCTACGGCATCAACCCGGTGGCCAACGGCAACCCGGCTTTGCAGCCGGAAACCATCCAGACCCTGGAGGCCGCCCTTTCCTGGAAGCCCCAATCGAATGCCGAGATCAACCTGAACGTCTTCAAATACACGATGAAGGACATCATCCGGCTCGTCCCCAACACGAACACCTATCAGAACTCGGGCATCCAGGATGGTCAAGGGATGGAGTTGGAGGGCATCTGGGACATCAGCCGGGACTGGCGCCTGACTTCCCATTACGCCTACCAGCATTCCTTAAGCAGGTCGGCGAACCGTGACCCGGGCTACGCTCCCCACCACACGGTCTATGCCCGGGCCGACTGGCTGATGGCGACGGGCTGGCAGCTCAGCACCCAACTGAATGCCATCTTCGACCGCAACCGCGCCTTTGGCGACACCCGCCCGCCAATCCGCGACTACTCGACTGTCGACCTGACTTTGCGCAGCACTCCCGCCAAGGACAAGTGGGCATTCGCTGTTTCGGTACGTAACCTGTTCAATGCCGATGTCCGCGAACCCAGCTTCTACACGGCGGCCCCGGCGACGAATCCCACCCTGCCGACCAGCCTCATCCCCGGCGATCTTCCTCAGGCCGGCCGCAATTTCTGGCTCCAAGCAACCTACCGGATGTAACCCAAGGAAAGAACTCGGCGAAAATAGCGGGCTGCCCTCGCAGCCTGCCTAAACACACATACATCACATCCGACAACGCCTATAATTGCTAATGTCATCGTCACTCCGGACAAACGATGTTCCCGACATCACCGGCGCAGCTCCACGCCTGGCAGCTTGTTTCCTTCACTCTTTTGCCAATCGGTCAGGCCTGATTTCATGAATCTTCTCCGGCGCCTGACCCTGCCCCTCATCGTTGCCTTGGCCTGTAGCTCGGCCTGGACGGCTGCAGCCGAACCCAGCCGCATCGCCGTCCTCTACGCCGAAAGCGACGAACCGCTGCCCCGTGCCTTCGAGCGCTTGATCGCCAGCATGGAGGCCCTGCCGAATATCGAGGTCATCCGCCTGGAGTTGGATGCTCCCCAGTCGAACCATTTCGCCTCCCAACTGCTCCTGGCCAGCAATCTTCCCGGAGGCCCCCTGCGGCTGGCAGCCTCCAGCGGCACCGGGGCGATTGCGGTGATCTACCCCGACATCGGCGAGCCCTACCGTAGCGTCTTCACCAAGATCATTGAAGGCATCGAGGACAAGGCCCGGGTCAAGGTGGCCAGCTACGCCGTCGGCAACAACCTCAATCCCCAGGCCCTGTCCGGGGAACTGAAGCGCCAGGACATCAAGGTGGTCATCGCCCTCGGCCGCAACGGACTCAAGGCCGCCGGCTCCCTCGACAAGGATATCGGCGTCGTCGCCAGCGGCGTGATTTCCGTTCCCGAGACGGAAGGGCGTTCCGCCCAGGTGCTCAGCCTGGCTCCGGACCCAGCCCTACTCTTCTCGAAATTGCGGGCCATTTCTCCGGCCACCCGCCGGGTATTCGTTGCCTATGACCCCCTGCAGAATGGATGGCTCGTCCGCCTGGCCCGGGATGCGGCCCGGAATAACGGCATCGAGCTGTTGGCCCAGGAGGCTGCCGACCTGAAAACCGCCGTCCGCCTGTACCAGGAATTCTTCGCCAACGCCGACGGCAGGCACGACGCCCTGTGGCTGCCCCAGGACAGCATCACTGTCGAGGAATCCACCGTCTTGCCCCTCGTACTGCAGGAATCCTGGAACCGAAGCGTTCCCGTCTTTTCCAGCAGCGTCGCCCACGTCAAGCGGGGTGTCCTGTTCGCCCTCTACCCCAATAACATGGAACTGGGACGCAACCTGGCGGTATCTGCCCTGGGCGTCGCTTCCGGCGGCTCGCAACCCCGGGGCGTCCAGCCCCTGCGCGATGTCATGGCCGCCCTCAACGTCCGTACGGCGGGCCACCTGGGACTGCGCATCTCCAATTCCCAGCAGCAGAGCTTCGACCTGCTCTTCCCGGAGCAGTAGCGGCCATGGAAAAACTTCGCCAACTGGCCCAGCGCTTCCGCACCACCACCTTCCACCGGCAACTGGCCATCCTCGCTGCCACCTGCGTCTTCGGGGTGTCCCTTCTCGCCGCCATGACCACCGCCTGGCAAAGCAGCCGCCAGATCCGGGCCAACCAGATTCTCCAGGGGCAGCGCATCGCCAGCAGCTTGGCTTCCCAGAGCCGCCTGGCCCTGATCTTCGGCTCTTCCGAGAACGTCGACGAGGCTGTCACCGCCACCCTCTCCTTCCCGGACGTGATCCGCATCGAGCTGTACCACGCCGACGGCCGCCTCCTGATGGCCCGCGGCCTGTCTCAGACCTCCGGCCAGCCCTCGCCGCCCATCGTCGCCAGCCGGGAGACTTACCTGGAGAGCGAGGACGACACCGGCTGGCGCTTCGTAGCCCCGGTCCTCACCCAATCCGGCAGCGACTCTCCCTTCGAGATGACCGAGCGCAAGGAAATGGTCCTCGGCTTCGTCCGTGTCAGCCAGAGCAAGGCCACCCTGACCCGGCTAATGCGCGAGGTCTTTCTGGTCAATTTCGTCACCGGCCTGCTGTTCGCCATCGTCTTCCTGGTCGCCTTGCGCGTCCTGGTGCGCCGGCTGACCCGTCCCCTGGTGGACCTGTCCGATACCATGGCCCGGGCCGAGGCCGGGGAAAGCGGCTTGCGGGCCAATCTGTCCGGCCCCCGGGATCTGTCCCACATGGCCCATGCCTTCAACAGCATGATGACGGCCCTGGAGGAGCGGGAAGCGGAATTACGCACGGCCCGGGACAGCGCCCTGCGCTTCGCCAAACTCAAGGCCGATTTCGCCGCCACCGTCAGCCACGAAATCCGCACCCCCCTCAACGGCGTCATCGGCACCCTGGACATGCTGAAGACCGGTCCCATGCCCCGGGACCAGCGCCAGCTTCTCGACCTGGCCTGGGATTCCTCCCAGTACCTGCTGGAGCTGATCAACAACATCCTCGACTTCTCCCGGCTCGAAGCCGGCCGCATGGAGGCCGAACGCTCCGATTTCGAGCTTGCCCCGCTCATCGACGGTACCCTGAACGTCTTCCAGGCCCAGGCTGCCGGCAAGGAGATCGACCTGGTCACCACCCTGGCGCCGATCATTCCTCCCCGCCTCCTCGGCGACCCGGCCCGCATCCGCCAGATCCTGACCAACCTCCTGGGCAACGCCATCAAATTCACCGAGCACGGGCAGGTGGCGGTCAGGGTCGACCTCGATTCGTCCGGCGACCTTCTTTTCAGTGTCATCGACACCGGTATCGGCATCGCACCGGAACACCTCGAATCCATTTTTGATTCCTTCACCCAAGCCGACACCTCGACCACCCGCCGTTTCGGGGGCAGCGGCCTCGGCCTGGCCATCTGCAAGCAGCTGGTCCATATGCTGGGCGGCGAGATCGGGGTGGAAAGCGAGTTGGGCCGGGGCAGCCGCTTCTGGTTCACCATCCCCTGCATCCCCGCCGCACCGGCCGTCGTCAAGGCCACTGCCTCGTCCGCCGAAGCAGTCAGCCAGCGGGGCCACGTCCTGATCGTCGAGGACAACCAGACCAATCGGGTGGTGGCTTCCGGCATGCTGCGCCTGCTGGGTTGCACCAGCGACTTTGCCGAGAACGGGGCGGAAGCCATCACCGCCTGGCAGAAGGGCGGCTGGGACTTGATCCTGATGGATTGCAACATGCCCATCACCGACGGCTACCAGGCCACCGCAGCCATCCGCCAGCAGGAGTCGGTGATCGGCGCCCGTATTCCCATCATCGCCATGACGGCCAACACCCAGGCAGTCGATATCGAGAAGTGCCTGGCGGCCGGCATGGACGACCACCTGGCCAAGCCCCTGACCCTCCAGGCCTTGGCTGCCAAGCTGCAACGCTGGCTCCACTGGACTGGCACGCCCCCCGAAGAACCGGCGTCGGTCCACGAGCCTGTGGAACAACAATCCCTCGACTCCAGCGTCCTGGAACGCCTGCGGGAAGCCCTGGGCGACTCCCTCGGGGAAGCCATCCGCCCCTTCCTGGAAGACATGCCGGGCTATCTGGTGGATATGGATTCGGCTGTGGCCCAGGGGGATTCTTCGGCCCTGCGCCAAGTCGCCCACATCATCAAGGGCGCGGCCGGCAACCTGGGCGCCAACGCGGTAGCCGGCCTGGCCAAGGAAATCGAACTCCACGCCGAAGCCGGCGCCCTGGCCGAGACGGGTGAGCTGGTAACCCGGCTGCGGACGGAATTTGCCCTGGTCGAGCCGGCCCTGTCCAACCACCTTACGGCAACCGAAGGACATGGCGAACTGGAGGTAGCCGAGGACGCTCCCCTGGTGCTGGTGGTGGACGACGACCGCAGCACCCGCTCCGCCCTGCGCCACGTCCTGCGCCGCAGCGGCTTCCGGGTGGCGGAAGCCACCGATGGCGACGAGGCCCTGGCCTGGCTGGAAAATTCTGCTGCCGACGCCATCCTGATGGATGCCCTGATGCCGGTCATGGATGGCTTCACCGCCTGCTCGGCCCTCAAGAAGCATCCCCTGTGGCAGGACATCCCCGTCCTCATGATCACCGCCCTGGAGGATCGGGAATCCATCGAGAAAGCCTTCGAGGCCGGCGCCAGCGACTTCATCCCCAAGCCCATCCACCTGTCGGTGGTCAATCAGCGGGTACGGCGCATCATCGACGCCACCCGGGCCGAACGCCATGTTCGCCAGCTGGCCTACAACGACACCCTGACCGGCCTTCCCAACCGCTCCCTGTTCCTGGACCAGCTCACCCGCTCCCTGGACCGGAGTGCCGCCCGCAACGGCATGTTCGCCGTCCTGTTCCTGGACCTGGACCGCTTCAAGTACGTGAACGACACCCTCGGGCACGAAGTGGGCGACCGCCTGCTCACTGCCATGGCCCAGCGCATCAAGGGTTGCGTGCGCAACGACGACTGCGTCGCCCGCCTGGGGGGCGACGAATTCACCATCCTCCTGGAAGACATCCCCAACCCCGGCGTGGCGGGCAGCGTGGCCCAGAACATCTGCCGCACCGTTTCAGCCCCGTTGGAAATCGACGGTCAGGAAATCTTCGTCACCGCCAGTATCGGCATTTCGGTGTATCCCACCGACGGCACCGATGTCAGTACCCTGCTGCGCCACGCCGACACCGCCATGTACCGGGCCAAACAGTCCCGCACCGGTTTCTCCTACTACGAAGCCACCATGGAATCGGCCATCGCCGAGCGGGTGCAGATGGAAACATCCCTGCGCCGGGCCCTGGAGCGGGACGAGATCACCGTCTTCTACCAGCCGGTGGTGGATGCCCGCACCGGCATCATCAGCAGCGTCGAATCCCTGGCGCGCTGGCGCCACCCCATCCGCGGCATCGTCTCGCCGGTGGAATTCATCCCCGTCGCCGAGGAAACCGGCCTCATCCTCCCCCTGGGCGAGCGGGTGCTGCGCGCCGCCTGCTTCCAGACCAAGGCTTGGCTGGACAACGGCCTCCCCCTGGAGCGGGTAGCGGTCAACCTGTCCGCCAAGCAGCTGGAACAGGAAGACCTCTGCGACGTGGTCCTCGCCGCCTTGAAGGACAGCGGCCTGCCGCCGGATGTGCTGGTCCTGGAAATCACCGAGAGCGTGCTGATGGAGCAGGCCCGGGACCCGGCCAGCATCCTCCACAGCCTGCGGGCCCTGGGGGTGCGCATCTCCATCGACGACTTCGGCACCGGCTACTCGTCCCTGGCCTATCTCAAGCACCTGCCGGCGGACTATCTCAAGATCGACCGCTCCTTCATCAAGGACATTCCCGAGGATGCCGACGCCGTGGCCATCGTCACCGGCATCATGACCCTGGCCCACAGCCTGCGCCTGACGGTCATCGCCGAAGGGGTGGAACTGCCGGCCCAGCGGGAAGAGCTGGTCAAGCTGAAGTGCGACTACATCCAGGGCTTCCTCTTCTCCAAGCCGGTCCCGGCCGAACTTCTTGAAACCCAGCTCCTGGCGGTGCCTCAAAAGCAGACCCGATCCCGAAAGAAGGCGCACTGACCTTGACCCCGGCTGAAGCCATCGCCCTGCAGAAAACCCTGGCCAGCCGGATAGAACTCAGCGACCGACTCGGCGACGTGCACCATATCGCCGGGGTGGATGTCGGTTTCGAGGCTGATGGCACCATCACCCGGGCCGCAGTCGCGGTCCTGGATGCCGACACCCTGCAACTCGTCGACCACGCCATCGCCCGCCGCCCCACCGAATTTCCTTACATCCCGGGACTGCTGTCCTTCCGGGAAATCCCGGCCATCCTGGATGCCCTGGCGGCTCTGAATATCCGGCCCGACCTGCTTCTGGTGGATGGTCAGGGCATCGCCCACCCGCGGCGCATCGGCATCGCCAGCCACCTGGGTCTGGTGGCGGACTTCCCCAGCATCGGCGTCGGCAAGAGCCGGCTCACCGGCCGCCATGGCCCGGTGCCCGAGGGGCGCGGCGAATGGACCCCTTTGGTGGATAAGGGGGAAACCATTGGCGCCGTCCTGCGCAGCCGGGTCGGGATCGCTCCCCTCTACATTTCTCCCGGCCACCGCATCTGCCTGGAAACCGCCCTGCACTGGGTGATGCGGGCGCTGACCCGCTACCGTCTGCCGGAAACCACCCGTTGGGCCCATCGCCTGGCCTCCGGCCCCGACCCGTTGCACAAAAAATAGGCGCACACCGGTTTATCCCGCCGGGACAAGCGCTTACAGCAACTATCCCGACCTTATCCACAGGCTTACCCCACCAAATCGGGGATAAATGGTTTTTATGCCAACCGGCAGGACGGTCAAGCCAGGGGCGGCAGGCCGTGAAGCCGCCGGGCCCGATTGCAGGCCCCGTGCTCCACGTCGAATTCCCGGCAGGGGGACGGCCGGCCCTCGTAGATGGAGCACGCGACCTGGACGCCCACCTCGCCCTGGAGGGCGACGCAGCGGGGCGGCGAATCGTCGGTGCCAGCCATCCGGACAAGCTGGGGTGTTACGGGAACCGTCATGGCCTTCGGCACCCCCTCGTCCCAGGCGAAGGTCCCACCCGCCAGTTCGGCGGGATGAAAATCGACCCGGAAGGCAGCGCAGCAAGCGCCACAGGATTGGCAAGGACTGGTCATGCAACGAGGGGCAAATCGGTGAGGATGCCCGCTTCGGCCAGGACGACGTCGATTTCCGCCCCTGTTTTGAGGGGCCGGCAGCGCATGAAGAGGGCTTCCGCCTCGGGATAGGCCCGCCGCAAGAGTCCGAGCCACAGCTTGAGGCGCCCGGGGGCCTGGCGGGGACTCACCTTGCGGCAACCCCCGGACCAGAAGCGGCCAATGGCCGGCATCAGTTCTTCCCACCCACCCACGTCCTCGCCCCGCAGGCGACGGGCCAGCAGGGGGTCGGTAACGGCGCCGCGGCCCACCATCACGTCGGCGCAACCGGTTTCGGCCCGGCAACGCTCGTAATCGGCGGGCGTCCAGACTTCGCCATTGGCGATGACGGGCACCGCCACCGCCTCCCGCACCCGGGCGATCCACTCCCAGCGGGCGGGCGGCCGATAGCCGTCGACCTTGGTTCGGCCATGGACGGTCAGCTCGTCGACGCCCCCATCCGCCAAGGCCCGGGCGCAATCGAGGCAAGCCGCCGGGTCCGCGATGCCCAGGCGCATCTTGGCCGAGAAGGGGATGGAAGCCGGCACCGCCGGGCGCACGGCGGAGACGATGCGAAAAAGGAGTTCCGGGTCGCCTAGGAGCACCGCCCCGCCGCCATGGCGATTCACCAGGGGTGCCGGGCAACCAAAGTTGAGGTC
>DASRUX010000225.1:0-4035 GCA_035655235.1 Rhodocyclaceae bacterium
GGCCTCGACGGCCTGGCGATCCTGCCGACGGTGATGGTGGCCTCGGCCCTGGCGATCTTCGCCTACGTCGCCGGCAACGCGGTGTTCTCCAAGTACCTGGGGCTGCCGCACATTCCCGGCGCGGGCGAACTCGCGGTGTTCTGTTCGGCGATGGCGGGGGCCGGCCTGGCCTTCCTGTGGTTCAACGCCTACCCGGCGGAAGTGTTCATGGGCGACGTGGGGGCCCTGGCCCTGGGAGCTTCCCTGGGCACCGTGGCCGTCATCCTGCGCCAGGAGATCGTCCTCTTCATCATGGGCGGCGTCTTCGTGGTGGAAACCCTGTCGGTGATGCTCCAGGTGAGCTACTTCAAATACACCAAGAAACGTTTCGGCGAGGGCCGCCGCATCCTCCTCATGGCGCCCCTGCACCACCATTTCGAAAAGAGCGGCTGGAAGGAGACCCAGGTGGTCGTCCGCTTCTGGATCATCACCATCATGCTGGTGCTGATCGGCCTCTCCACCCTGAAGCTGCGCTGATATGGACTTGAACGGCAAACGCGTACTGGTAGTCGGACTCGGGGAGTCCGGGCTGGCGATGGCCAAGTGGCTGCATCGCCAGGGCGCCCGGGTGCGGGTTGCCGACTCCCGCGCCAACCCGCCCAACGTGGCCGACCTCCAGGCCGTGGCGCCAGGCGCCGAGCTCAAGGCCGGCCCGTTCGCGGAAGAGAGCTTCGCCAGCGTAGATTTCATCGCCCTGTCCCCGGGCGTGCCCAAGGCCACTCCCCTGGTGGCGTCGGCGACCGTGCCGGTGATTTCGGAAATCGAGCTGTTCGCGGCCGGCGTTCGCCAGTATGTGCCGGGCTCGAAAATCGTCGCCATCACCGGCAGCAACGGCAAGACCACCACCACGGCCCTGACCGCCCACCTGCTCAACGGCGTGGGCATTCACGCCGTGGCCTGCGGCAACATCTCCCCGTCGGCCCTGGACGCCCTGATGGCCGCCCTGGACAGCGGCGAGTTGCCCAAGGTCTGGGTCCTGGAACTGTCCAGCTTCCAACTGGAAACCACCCACGACCTGCGGGCCGACGCCGCCACCCTGCTCAACGTCTCCGAAGACCACCTGGACCGCTACGAGGGCAGCCTGGCCAACTACGCCGCCGCCAAGAACCGCATCTTCAAGGGCAAGGGCGTCATGGTCCTGAACCGGGATGACGACTGGTCCATGTCCGCCGGCCGCTGCGGCCGCGCCATGGTGACCTTCGGCCTCGACGTGCCGCCCCGGGCTGTGGATTACGGCTTCAAGGACGGCAGGATCTACCGCGGCGAACAGTCCCTGGTCAGCCTCGCCGACCTCCAGCTCACCGGCCTGCACAACGCCGCCAACGCCATGGCCGCCCTGGCCCTGTGCGAGGCAGTGGGCGTCGCGCCGGAAAAGCTGGTCGCGCCCCTCCAGGCCTTCAAGGGCCTGCCCCACCGGGTTGAAACCGTGGCCGAAATCGGCGGCGTGCTTTACGTGGATGACTCCAAGGGCACCAATGTCGGCGCGACGCTCGCCGCCATCGAGGGCCTGGGCCGCAAGGTGGCCATCGTCCTGGGGGGCGACGGCAAGGGCCAGGATTTCTCCCCCCTCAGGGCCGCCCTGGAAAAGCACGGCCGCGCCGCCGCCCTCATCGGCGCCGATGCCAAGGCCATCGAGGCTGCGGTTGCCGGCTGCGGCATCCCCCTCCAGCACTGTGCCGACATGGAAGAGGCGGTGCGCTGGCTGGCCGGCCAGGCCCGCTCCGGCGACTGCGTGCTGCTGTCCCCGGCCTGCGCCAGCCTGGATATGTACAAGAACTACGCCCACCGGGCACAGGCGTTCATCACCGCCGTCGAGGGGCTCAAGTCATGCTGATGAACGCCATCGACGCCCCCCGTCGGCAAGTGGCCGAGATTGACTACATGCTGCTGTGGAGCGGCCTGCTGCTGCTCTTCATCGGCCTGGTCATGGTCTATTCGGCCTCCATCGCCACGGCGGAGGGCAGCCGGGCTTTCAGCCACCAGCCCGCCTATTTCCTGGTGCGACACGGGGTCTTCCTGTGCATCGCCCTGGTGGCGGCGGCCTTCGTCTTCCAGATTCCCCTGTCCCTGTGGCAGAAATACGCCCCCTACCTGTTCATGATCGGGGCAGTGCTGCTCCTGGTGGTTCTCATCCCGGGCCTGGGCCGGGACGTGAACGGCGCCCGCCGTTGGCTGCCCCTGGGCTTCGCCAACCTCCAGCCCTCCGAACTGATGAAGCTATTCGCCGTCCTCTACGCCGCCGACTACACGGTGCGCAAGATGCCGGTGATGCATGACCTCAAACAGGCCTTCCTACCCATGTTCGGCGCCATGGTGGTGGTCGGGGTGTTCCTCTTGAAGGAGCCGGATTTCGGCGCCTTCGTGGTGATCATCTCCATCGCCATGGGCATCCTCTTCCTCGGCGGGCTGAAAGCTAGGCTCTTCGCCATCCTCATTCTGGGGCTGCTGGCCGCCTTCACGGTGCTCATCATCGTCTCCCCCTACCGGCGGGACCGGGTGTTCGGCTTCATGGACCCCTGGGCCGACGCCTTCGGCAAGGGCTACCAGCTGTCCCATTCCCTCATTGCCTTCGGCCGGGGGGAACTGTTCGGGGTCGGCCTGGGGGCCAGCGTGGAAAAGCTCTTCTACCTGCCGGAAGCCCACACCGACTTCCTTCTCGCGGTGATCGCCGAGGAACTGGGCTTCGTCGGCGTCCTCGCCGTGGTCGCCCTGTTCGCCCTCCTGGTCCAGCGGGCCTTTGCCATCGGCCGCCAGAGCGTCCAGTTCGACCGCCTCTACCCGGCCCTGGTGGCCATGGGCATCGGCATCTGGATGGGCGTGCAGTCCTTCATCAACATGGGCGTGAACATGGGCCTCCTGCCCACCAAGGGCCTGACCCTGCCGCTGATGAGCTTCGGTGGTTCGGGCATCGTCGCCAATTGCGCGGCGCTGGCCATTCTTCTCCGCGTGGATTGGGAGAATAGGCAGTTGATGCGGGGGGGCAAGCTATGAGCAAGACCCTGATGGTCATGGCCGGCGGCACCGGCGGCCACATCTTCCCGGCCCTGGCCGTCGCCGAGTCCATGCGCGAACGCGGTTGGAAGGTGGTCTGGCTGGGCAACCCGGACGGCATGGAAGCCCGCCTGGTGCCGACCCGTGGCATCGAAATGGTGAATCTGCGCTTCGGCGCCCTGCGCGGCAAGGGCCTGATGAGGAAGCTGATGCTGCCCCTGAACCTGCTGCGCGGCTTCTGGCAGGCCCGTTCCGCCATTTCCCGCATCCGTCCGAACGTGGTGCTGGGCATGGGCGGCTACATCACCTTCCCGGGCGGGATGATGGCTTCCCTCCAGGGCTGCCCCTTGGTCGTCCATGAGCAGAATTCCGTCGCCGGGTTGGCCAACAAGGTGCTGGCCGGCGTTGCCGACCGCGTCCTTACCGGCTTCCCGGAGGTCATGAAGAAGGGCGCCTGGGTGGGCAACCCGGTTCGCCCGGAAATCGCCAAGCTGCCCGCGCCCCGGGAGCGCTTCGAAGGCAGGACCGGGGCCCTGCGCCTCCTGGTCATCGGTGGCAGCCTGGGTGCCCAGGCCCTGAACGAGATCATCCCCAAGGGCGTCGGCCTCCTGCGGGCCGACGAGCAGCCGGAAATCGTCCACCAGGCCGGCGAAAAGCATATCGAGGCGCTGAAAGCCAATTACGCCGCCGCCGGCGTCCAGGCCCACTGCGTGCCCTTCATCGAGGACATGGCCGGCGCCTACGGCTGGGCCGACTTGGTGATCTGCCGGGCGGGCGCGCTCACGGTGGCCGAACTGGCCGCCGCCGGTGTCGCCAGCATCCTGGTTCCCTTCCCCCATGCGGTGGATGACCATCAGACCGGCAATGCCCGCCAACTGGCCCATGTGGGCGGCGCCTTCCTACTGCCCCAGAAGGAGCTGACCCCGGAATCGGTCGCCCTGATCCGCAATTACAGCCGCAGCCAGCTCCTGGAAATGGCCGAAAAGGCCCGGGAGCTCGCCAAAC
>DASRUX010000226.1:0-10891 GCA_035655235.1 Rhodocyclaceae bacterium
CGGCGATCTGGGGGATGCCCTGGGCCGACAGGTTGGCCTGGTTGAAGAAGATGCGGCCGAAGTGTTCCTTGTCCGGGAAGACCTCGTCCTGCATGGGCAGGAAGGCGCCGCCGGAATCCACCAGGTAGAGGCAGGGCAGGCGGTTCTCCAGGGCGATTTCCTGGGCCCGCAGGTGCTTCTTCACGGTGAGCGGGTAATAGGTGCCGCCCTTCACCGTGGCGTCGTTGGCTACGATCATGCATTCCACCCCGGACACCCGGCCGATGCCCGCGATCATGGAGGCGGCAGGAACGTCGCCGCCGTACATCCCGTAGGCCGCGAACTGGCCGATTTCCAGGAAGGGCGTGCCCGGGTCGAGCAGGCTGCCGACCCGCTCCCGGGGCAGGAGCTTCCCCCGGGCGAGGTGCTTCTGGCGGGCGGCTTCGGGGCCGCCCAGGGCGATTTTTTCAACCTTGGTCCGCAGGTCGGCCACCAGTTCGCCCAGGTTGGCGACGTTGGCCTGGAAGTCGGCGCTGCGGGGGTTGAGTTGGGTTTTTAGTATTGTCATGTCTCCTCGCTGATATCCGGTAAGCGTTGGAATTCCGGTGCTACAACTGCTTTTCCTCTTTAAGCCATTTGCTGACGGGCTCGGCCCGGTAGGCGGCCATGGCATCCAGCAGGCGGCCGATGTCGGTCTCGGCCAGGGCCATGGCCCGGTTCTGGGCCCGCAGGAAGCCCTCCGCCACCGCCTTGTCGAACAGGGCCAGCAGCGGATCGTAGAAACCATTCACATTGAGCAGGCCCATGGGCTTGGTGTGGAACCCGAGCTGGCCCCAGGTGAGGATTTCGCAGAATTCCTCGAAGGTGCCGAAGCCGCCGGGCAGGGCGATGAAGCCGTCGGCCAACTCCGCCATGCGGGCTTTGCGGGTGTGCATGGAATCGACCACTTCCATGCGGGTCAGGGCCCGGTGATCCACGTTGCGGCCGGCCACTTCCTTGCCCATGAGGGCTTCGGGGATGACGCCGATGACGGTTCCCCCCGCTTCCAGGCAGGCGTCGGCGACGGCGCCCATCAGGCCGATATTGCCGCCGCCATAGACCAGCTCGATGCCCCGGGCGGCCAGCAGGCGGCCCAGCTCCTCGGCGGCGGCGCGATACAGGGGACTGTGGCCGGCATTCGAGCCACAGAAGACGCAGATTCGTTTCATTGAGTTTCCTTGGCGGTCAGAAACCGCCGGTTTCCAGCCATTTCTCGATCTGGGGCAGCCGGTCAGCCCCGAAGAAGGGTTCCCCGTCGATGATGACGTAGGGAGAGCCGAAGACGCCCTTGGCCAGGGCGGCGTCGCACTCGGCCTTGAGGCGGTCCTTCATTTCCGGACTCTGGATGGCGGCCGCCACCTGATCCCGGTCCAGACCCAGCCCGGCGGCGATGTCGGCCACCGTTTCCGGGGAGGAGATGTCCCGGTCTTCCACGAACAAGGCCCGGTAGACGGCATGGGCGAAGGCCCGGGCCTGGGCGCAATCCTGGCCGTGGAGCCAGTAATAGGCCCGGGCCGCAGCCTGGGTGGGGAGGGGAAACTTGCTCGGATTGCGGTAGGGCACCCTGAGGAAGCGGGCCGAGCGCTCGAAGTCCCGCAGCGAATACTCCGCCTTGGCCGGGAACTGCAAAGTGAGCGGGGCGCTGCCGGTGGCCTTGAAGACCACCCCCAGGAGAATGGGGCGCCACTTGACCTTGCGGCCGTAGCGGGCGGCGACCTCGTCGATCTGCTCGCTCAGCAGGTAGCCGTAGGGGCTGGAGAAATCGAAGTAGAACTCGATGGGCTCGGCCATTTTCCTCTCCTGTCCGGGTCAGTCTTGAAGGACTGCGCGGGCGATCACCAGCTTCTGGATTTCCGAAGCGCCCTCGTAGATTTGGCAGACCCGCACGTCCCGGTAGATGCGCTCCACCGGGAAGTCGGCGGTGACGCCGTAGCCGCCGTGGACCTGGATGGCCTCGGAACACACGCGCTCCGCCATCTGGGAGGCGAAGAGCTTGGCCATGGAGGCTTCCTTCAGGCAGGGCTGGCCGGCGTCCCGCAGGCTGGCGGCATGCCAGACCATCTGCCGGGCCACCTCGATCTGGGTCGCCATGTCGGCCAGCTTGAAGGCGATGGCCTGGTGCTCGACCAGGGGCTTGCCGAAGGAGGTGCGCTCCTTGCCGTAGCGGATGGCGGCTTCCAGGGCGGAACGGGCCATGCCCACGGACTGGGCGGCGATGCCGATGCGTCCGCCTTCCAGGTTGGAGAGGGCGATCTTGTAGCCTTCGCCCTCCTTGCCCAGGAGGTTGGCGGCCGGGATGCGGCAGTTCTCGAAGAGGATCTGGGCAGTGTCGGAGGCGTGCTGGCCGATCTTGTCCTCCAGCCGGGCCACCACGTAGCCCAGAGTGTTGGTGGGCACCAGGAAGGTGGAGATGCCCTTCTTGCCCGCCGCCTTGTCAGTGACCGCGAAGACAATGGCCACGTCCCCTTCCTTGCCGGTGGTGATGAACTGCTTCACCCCGTTCAGCACCCACTCGTCCCCGTCCCGCTCGGCCCGGGTGGTGATGGCGCCGGCATCAGAACCCACATGGGGCTCGGTGAGGCAGAAGCAGCCCAGCTTCTCGCCCCGGGCGAGGGGCTTCAGCCACTCTTCCTTGAGGGCGTCGGAGCCGTATTTCAGGAGGATCATGCAGGCCAGGGAATTCTGGACGCTGACGATGGTGGAAGTGGCCCCGTCGCCGGCAGCGATTTCCTCCAACGCCAGGCCCAACTCCAGGTAGCCCAGGCCGGCGCCGTCCCACTCCTCAGGCACTACCATGCCGAGGACGCCCAGCTCCCCCAGTTCCTTCAGGGCCTGGCGGGGGAAGGTGTGGTTCTTGTCCCATTCGGCGGCGTTGGGGGCAAGGCGCTCCTGGGCAAAGGTCCGGATGGAGTCCCGGATCATTTCCTGTTCTTGGGTCAGGATCATGGTGCGTTCCTCAGATCAGTTCGACGGCCAGGGCGGTGGCTTCGCCGCCGCCGATGCAGAGCGACGCAACGCCCCGCTTCTTGCCGTACTTCTTGAGGGCTCCCAGCAGGGTGACCACGATGCGGGCGCCGGAAGCGCCGATGGGGTGGCCCAGGGCGCAGGCGCCGCCGTGGATATTCACCTTCTCGGCGGGCAGCTTCAGCTCGTGCATGGCGGCCATGGTGACCATGGCGAAGGCTTCGTTGATCTCGAAGAGGTCCACGCTTTCGGCGGTCCAGCCGGTCTTGGCAAAGAGCTTCTGCATGGCGCCCACCGGGGCCACCGGGAAGTCGGCCGGGGTGATGGCGTTGGTGGTGTGGGCGACGATGCGGGCGATGGGCGAAAGGCCCAGCTTGTCGGCTTGAGAGGCGCGCATCAGCACCAGGGCGGCGGCGCCGTCGGAGATGGAGGAGGAATTGGCCGGGGTGACGGTGCCGTCCTTCTTGAAGGCGGGCTTCAGGGTCGGAATCTTGTCGATATTGGCCTTGGCCGGCTGCTCGTCGGTCTTGACGACCACGTCGCCCTTCTTGCCGGAAACGGTGACCGGAGCGATTTCCCAGTCGAAGCTGCCGTCGGTGCCGGCCTTCTGGGCGCGCTGGGTGGAGCGGATGGCGAATTCATCCTGGGCTTCCCGGGTGAAGCCGAAACGGGCGGCCACATCCTCGGCGAAGGTGCCCATCAGGCGGCCGCGGTTTTCCTTGGAGTAGGCGTCTTCCAGGCCGTCCAGGAACATGTGGTCCAGGATCTGGCCGTGGCCCAGGCGGTAGCCGCCGCGAGCCTTGGGCAAGAGGTAGGGGGCGTTGGTCATGGATTCCATGCCGCCCGTCACAGCGACGTTGTAGGAACCGGCCAGGATGCCGTCGTGGCCCAGCATGGTGGCCTTCATGGCGGAACCGCAAACCTTGTGGATGGTGGCGCAGCCGGCGGACAGGGGCATCCCGGCCAGGAGCGCAGCCTGGCGGGCCGGGGCCTGGCCCTGGCCGGCCTGGAGAACGCAGCCCATCAGCACTTCCTCCACCAGGTCGGCGGAAATGCCGGCCCGCTCCACGGCGGCCTTGATGGCGATGCCGCCGAGCTGGGCGGCGGTGAGGGAAGCGAAATCGCCTTGGAACACACCCATGGGGGTCCGGGCGGCGCCGACGATTACGATGGGATCGTTCATGTTCTTCTCCTAGGTTGGTTTAATTACGCATCCAGTGCTTCAAGCGCCGCGGTGTAGCGCGGCAGCAAATCTTCGGGGCGGTGGACCGTGCAGCCCAGGTCCCGCATCAGGCCGTCCTTGAGGCCGTAGATCCAGCCATGGACGGTGAGGCGCTGGCCCCGCTTCCAGGCGTCCTGGACCACATAGGTCTGGCAGACGTTGGCCACCTGTTCCAGGACGTTGAGTTCGCAGAGGCGGTCGTGCTGCTGTTCCGGTGGCAGGTTCGCCACCTCGGCCAGGTGCTTGTTGTGCACGTCCTGGACGTGGCGCAGCCAGATATCGACCAGGCCGACCCGCTCCTTCTGCAGGGCCGCCTTGACGCCGCCGCAGCCGTAGTGGCCGACCACCATGATGTGTTTGACCTTCAGTGCCTCGACGGCGAACTGGATCACCGACAGGCAGTTGAGGTCGGTATGCACCACCACATTGGCCACGTTGCGGTGGACGAAGACCTCGCCGGGCAAGAGGCCGATGATCTGGTTGGCCGGGACGCGGGAGTCGGAACAGCCGATCCACAGGTATTCCGGGGTCTGCAGGTGGGAAAGCCGGGAGAAATACTCCGGGTCGATTTCCTGCATCTGCTTGGACCAGGCCTTGTTGAAGTCGAAGAGGTGGGAGAGGTTTTCGTTACGTACTTCCTCTTCCGACCAGTTTTCCAGGTCCAGGGCCAGGAACATGGTTCCTTCCAGGGCGCTGTGGTAATAGGCCGGCGCCTCCTGGAAGCCCAGCTCCCGGTAGAGCTTCACGGCGATGCGCATGGCCGGCAGGGTGTCCAGGAAGATGCGCTTGTAGCCGATTGACTTGGCGGCCTTGATGGCGGCCAGGGCCAGTTCCTTGCCGACGCCGTGGCCCCGTTCGGCGGGATCGACGTACAGGCGCTTCATTTCGCACGCCCCTTCGACGAAGGGACGGATGCCCACGCACCCCGCCGGCCGGCCGTCCACCTCGGCGAAGAAAAGGCGTCCTTCCGGGGCGCTGTAGGCGCCGGGCAGGGAGGCCATTTCCTGGTCGAAATTCTGGAAGCACAGGCTCACCCCCAGCCAGGCCGCGTAATTCCTGAAATACTGGCGGACCTGGTCGAGGGCTTCGGTGTCATCAAAGGTGAGGGTGCGTAGGGTGACGGTCATTTTTGTTTCAACTCCGGTAAGGTGCTTCCCGGGGCGGAAAGCACCTCGGGGAGCGGTCAGGCAGTTTCGGCGAACAATTCGCGACCGATAAGCATACGGCGGATTTCGCTCGTTCCGGCACCGATCTCGTACAGCTTGGCATCCCGCCACAGGCGGCCGGTGGGGTACTCGTTGGTGTAGCCGACGCCGCCCAGGGTCTGGATCGCCTCGCCGGCCATCCAGGTGGCTTTCTCGGCGGAATAGAGGATGGCGCCGGCGGCGTCCTTGCGGAGCGTCCGGGCATGGTCGGTGCCGTCGCAGGCCCGGCCGACCGCATAGACATAGGCCCGGGTGGCCTGCCAGGTGGTGTAGAGGTCAGCCACCTTGCCCTGCATGAGCTGGAATTCGCCGATGGCCTGGCCGAACTGCTTGCGCTCGTGGAGGTAGGGGACCACCACGTCCATGCAGGCCGCCATGATGCCCAGCGGTCCGCCGCACAGCACGGCCCGCTCATAGTCGAGGCCGCTCATCAGCACCTTGACCCCGTTGCCGACGCCGCCCAGGACGTTCTCCTCCGGCACCTCGCAGTCGTCGAAAAAGAGGGGGAAGGTGTTGGAGCCCCGCATGCCCAGCTTGTCCAGGTGGGTGCCGTGGGAGAAGCCCTTGAAGCCCTTCTCGACGATGAAGGCGGTGATGCCCTTGGGGCCGGCGGCCGGGTCAGTCTTGGCATAGACCACCAGGGTGTCGGCGTCGCCGCCGTTGGTGATCCACATCTTCGACCCGTTCAATACGTAGCGGTCGCCCTTCTTCTCGGCCTTGAGCTTCATGGACACCACGTCGGAACCGGCGTTGGGCTCGGACATGGCCAGCGCCCCAACGTGGTCGCCGGAGATGAGCTTGGGCAGGTACTTGTCCTTCTGGGCCGGGGTGCCGTTCCTCCTGATCTGGTTCACGCACAGGTTGGAGTGGGCGCCGTAGGACAGACCCACCGAGGCGGACGCCCGGGAAATCTCCTCCATGGCCACCATGTGGGCCAGGTAACCCAGGTTGGTGCCGCCGTATTCCTCCCCGGCGGTCATCCCGAGGAGGCCCATGTCCCCGAACTTCTTCCACAGGTCGGCGGGGAATTCGTTCACCCGGTCGATTTCGGCGGCCCGGGGGGCGATCTCTTTCTCGGCGAAGGCGCGCACCGCGTCGCGCAGCATGTCGATGGTTTCGCCCAGGGCGAAGTCGAGGCTCGGGATATTCATGGGTTTAGTCTCCTAGTTATCGGTTTTTTCAGTCTTGCCGTGCATCACCATGATGGTCTGCTGCATGAGTGCGCACTGGGTTTCCTTGCCGTCCCGGACGGCGAAAACTTCCGCCTGGGTGACCACCAGGGTGCGGCCGGCCCGAACTACCTTGCCGCGGGCGATGAGCTTGTCGCCGTCGGCCGGGGCCATGAGGTTCATCTTGTATTCGACGGTGAGGACCGAGGCGCTGTGCGGCACCGTGGTCATGGCCGCGTAGCCGGCGGCGGAGTCGGCGATCATGCCCACCACCCCGCCATGGACGTAGCCGTGCTGCTGCTCGACCCCTTCCCAATGGGGCAGATGGATTTCGGTGCGGCCGTGCTCCACCACGGGCAGCTCGGCCCGGATCAGGGTCATGGCGTGCTGGCGATCGAAGCTTTCCCGGACGCGCTCGGCGAAGTGGGGGTCGGATACTCTCGTCATGGCAATCCTCTGGGACCGTGATGGGGCATTTTGTATTTACGTTGACGTAAACGTCAACCGGCAGTTCGCAAATAATCCGGTTCAGTCTTTCAGAGGGGCGCCCCGCCGTTCCAGCTCGTCCTTGCACTGGTGCTCGAACTGGTCGATTTCGGCCAGCATGGCCTCGATGTCCTCCCGCTGCTGCTCCAGGGCAGCCCGGCGCCGGTCCAAAACCCGCAGGCATTGCTGGAGCTGGGGCGTCTCGTCCTGGGAGGTCTCGTACATCCCGATCAGGTCCTTGATTTCGGCCAGGGAGAGACCGAGGCGCTTGCCCCGCAGGGCCATCTTGAGATGGGCCCGGTCGCGGCGGGAAAAGACCCGGTTGCGGCCCTCCCGCTGAGGGGAGAGCAGGCCCTGGTCTTCCCAGAAACGGATGGTTCGGGGGGTGATGCCGAATTCCTTAGCCAGATCGGATATGCCGAAAGTAGGGGCTTGGCGGGTCACAGTGGTTCCTCCTGGAATGGCCGCCAAGTAAATCAGAAGGAAGGGCTGTTTTCAATCCGAGGCCCTATGGTAAGGTGCGTTTTCGAACTTCCCTTGACCCCCGATGTCTGTGTACTACCCTCACGCCCAACCGCCTGCGGCCGCTGCCCTTCAGGAAGTCGCCCCCGGCGTCTTCTGGCTCCGCATGCCACTCCCTTTCCAACTCGACCACATCAACCTCTGGCTCCTCCGGGATGGACAGGGTTGGGCGATTGTCGACACCGGTTTCCCCAGCGACGAGGTCCGGGGAATCTGGGAGCAGGTCTTCGAGCAGCTGGATGGGCCGGTAACCCGGCTGGTGGTCACCCACTTCCATCCCGACCACCTGGGCCTGGCTAGCTGGCTCCAGGAAAGGACCGGGGCGCCGCTGTATATGACCACCGGGGAGTTCCTCACCGCCCATGCGGTGTGGCACGAGGTGGGGGGGCACGGCGCCCGGTTCATGGTGGAGCAGTTCCGCCAGAATGGGCTGGATGGAGAGCACCTGGGCAAGTTCGAAAAGCGGGGTTCCGGCTACCGCCAGGCAGTCCCGTCGCTGCCTGAAAACTACCATCGCCTGATGGACGGCGATAACCTGGAGATCGATGGACGTTCGTGGGAGATAAAGGTCGGTTACGGACACGCGCCGGAACATGCCGCCCTTTACTGTCGCGAACTCGACGTGTTAATTTCCGGCGACATGCTGTTGCCTAAAATAACGACAAATATCAGTGTCTTTGCCGCGACTCCCGATGCCGATGCCCTGGGCTGGTATCTGGATTCGCTGGCGCGGATGGCAGGGGAAATCCCCGGCCGGACCCTGGTTTTACCGTCTCATGGATTACCGTTCACCGGGGTGCAGGCCCGGGTTGAAGACTTGTGCGCGCATCATGACGATCGCCTGCGCGCACTGGAAGAAAAATGTACGGCGCCACAGAGCGCTGCCGAGGTCCTCGGAACCCTTTTTCCGCGGGCTCTCGATACCCATCAGATGATGTTCGCCATGGGCGAGGCGATTGCACATCTGAACCACCTTGAGAAGGCCGGCCGGCTGTCGAGGAAGCTCGGCGCCGACGGCGTTTTCCGCTTCACGCGGAACTTCGATAACCCAACAGCAGTACATTGACGAGGGAGTCTCTAAATGTCGCAACAGATCGAGGAGCAGACCATCAACCTGCCCAATCCGGCCGAAATGGCCAAGACCTATGCCGAAGTGGCCCAGCGGGCCTCGCGGCTGATCACCCAGTTCATGGAGAAGCACGCCAAGGACGGCGTTCATGCTCCCTCCGACGAACTCGGCGTCGCCCGGGCATTCATGGACCTGTCCTCGCGCCTTTTGGCCAACCCCTACAAGTTGGCCCAGACCCAGATGAACATGATGTGGGACTACTTCTCCCTGTGGCAGCACAGCATGATGAAGATGATGGGCGTGCCGGTGGAAAGCCCGGTGGCCGCCCCCAAGAAGGGGGACAACCGTTTCAAGGACGAGGACTGGGAGCAGCACTTCCTGTTCGATTTCATGAAGCAGTCCTACCTCATCGCCGCCCGCCACATCCATGACACCGTCAGCACCACCGACGGCCTGGACGAGCCGACGCAGCAGAAGGTCAACTTCTTCACCCGCCAGTACATCGACGCCCTGTCCCCGTCCAACTTCGCCCTGACCAACCCGGAAGTGTTCCGGGAGACGGTGAAGAGCCACGGCCAGAACCTGATCAAAGGCCTCAACAACCTGCTCCAGGACGTGGAAAGCGGCGACGGACAACTGCGCATCCGCATGACCGACACCTCGGCCTTCGAAATGGGCCGCAACGTCGCCACCACCCCGGGCAAGGTCATCTTCCAGAACGACCTGTTCCAGCTCATCCAGTACGAGCCGACCACGCCCCAGCAGAACAAGCGTCCCTTCCTGATCGTCCCGCCCTGGATCAACAAGTACTACATCCTGGACCTGCGGGAAAAGAACTCCTTCGTGAAGTGGGCCACCGACCAGGGCCACACCACCTTCATCATGTCCTGGGTGAACCCGGACGAGAAGCTGGCCGAGAAGAGCTTCGAGAACTATATGCTGGAAGGCTCCCTGGAGGCGGTGAACCAGGTGTGCAAGCACACCGGCGAGGACACCGTGGACATGGCGGGCTACTGCCTGGGCGGCACGCTGCTCATGACCACCCTGGCCTACATGGCCGCCCAGAAGGACAAGCGGGTCGCTTCCGCCACCTTCTTCACCACCATGCTGGACTTCTCCCAGCCGGGCGAACTGGGCGTCTTCCTGGACGAGGAAGCCGTTGCCGGCCTCGAAAAGAAGATGAACGAGCGCGGCTATCTGGAGGGCTCCGAAATGGCCAGCACCTTCAACATGCTGCGGGCCAACGACCTGATCTGGTCCTTCGTGGTGAACAACTACCTGATGGGCAAGGATCCCTTCCCCTTCGACCTGCTGTACTGGAACTCCGACTCCACCCGCATGCCGGCGGCCATGCACAGCTTCTACCTGCGCAACATGTACCTGGCGAACAAGCTGAAGGACAAGGGCGGCATCACCCTGAACGGGGTGAAGATCGACATCACCAAGGTCAAAACCCCCTGCTACTTCATCTCCACCATCGAGGACCACATCGCGCCGTGGAAGAGCACCTACATGGGTGCCCGCCTGCCCTCCGGCCCGACCAAGTTCGTTCTCGGCGGCTCCGGCCACATCGCCGGTATCGTCAATCCGCCGGTGGCCAACAAGTACGGCTACTGGATCAATGACGCCACCGACGGCAAGCTGCCGGCCAGCCCGGAAGACTTCCTGGCCGGCGCCGCCCAGCAGGCCGGTTCCTGGTGGACCCACTGGCAGTCCTGGGTGACCAGCCTGCCCGGCGGCGCCGAGAAGGTGGACGCCCGCAAGCCGTCCCAAGGTGCTCTCAAGGTCATTGAGGATGGCCCGGGCAGCTATGTGAAGTTCCGCCTGGACACCCAGAAGAAGTCCTGATCCTTCCAGGCTTCGTAAAGAGCGGGGAGCTTCGGCTCCCCGTTTTGTTTTGGGGCGCGAACTCCAACGCCGCCGGGATGGTCACATCAAAATAATAGGTGAATATTTCCTGGTCGACGGAAGGAGGTGCAACATGATCGAATCCCCTGTAGTCAGCATTCACGTTCCGGTCTTGCTGAGGGCATATGCCCGGGGCGCCGAGGAAGTAACCGTCAGCGGCGACACCGTGGCCGAGGCCCTGGAAGCTCTGGGCCATGAACATCCCGCCCTGCTGGGGCGGATCATGGAGCCGGTGGGCGGCCTGCGCCCCTACATCAACATCTACCTGCGGGGAATCAACATCCTGACCCTGGACGGGCTGGACACGGCCCTGGCCAACGAGGATGTG
>DASRUX010000227.1:0-9257 GCA_035655235.1 Rhodocyclaceae bacterium
CGCCATCCCCAAGGACGGCCCCAGCGCCGGGGTGGCCATGTTCACGGCACTCACCTCGCTGCTTCTCAACCGCCCGGTGCGCAACGACGTGGCCATGACCGGCGAGATCAGCCTGCGGGGCCTGGTGCTGCCGGTGGGCGGCATCAAGGAGAAGGTCCTGGCCGCCCTCCAGGCAGGCATCTCCACGGTGCTCCTGCCCTCCCGCAACAAGAAGGACCTGGAGGACATCCCGGAAGAGGCCCGCAATCGGCTCCGCTTCGTCTGGCTGGAAACGGTGGACGACGCCCTGCGGGAGGCCCTGGCGGCGGCGGATACCGGGAATGGGGATTGCACTCCCCAGGCCATGGCGCCCGAGCCCTCCTCCCGGCCGGAGGGAGAGCCGACCGGGCAGGCCATTTCAGGAGGAAGCCATGAACCTACTCGACCACAAGGGCGTACCCCTTGAGAAACAGACCTTCACCTGGAAGGAGATGGTGGGCAAGCCCATCAGCAAGCTGGACGACGAGGCCTTCACCCGGGTGCGGGTGATCCTGATGGCGGGGGCGGAACTGGACGCCATCCGCCTCTCCCGGGTCGGCGCCCGCTTCCAGACCGACCTGCGCCTGCCCATGGCGGAAATCCGCCGGGTGGAGCAGCACCAGGCGACCCTGATCAACTGGCTCCTCTCCGCCGACCATTCGCCCCTGGAAACCACCATCGCCTACGAGCAGGTGGCCATCGAGGTGACGGCCGCTGTCGCCCAGCAGGAGCCGGACGACTACCTGGCCCAGGTGTACCGCTTCGGCCTCCTGGAGGATTTCGACCACCTCTACCGCTACTCCGCCCTCCTCGACCGGCTGGAAGGCAAGGACGCCAACAACATCCTCCAGGGCCACACCGACATCGTTCCCGGCCGCCCGACGGCGGATGAGCACCGGCATCCCAAGGACGACCTGCGGGACCCCATGGGCGCCGACGCCGCCCTGGTCTCCAAGCTCCACGCCAACCTCATCACCGGCGCCGAGTTCCAGACCCACGACTACTACATGAACATCGGCCCCACCTTCGCCGACCCGGTGGCCCGCCAGCTCTACGCCGAGATCGCCAGCATCGAGGAACAGCACGTCACCCAGTACAGCGCCCTGGTCGATCCCCAGCAGAGCTTCCTGGAACAGTGGCTGCTCCACGAAGCGACCGAAGTCTATGGCTACTACAGCTGCGCCGAGTCCGAGAGCAATCCCCGCATCAAGGGCATCTGGGAGCGCTTCTGCGACTACGAGCTGGGCCACCTGCACCATGTGGCGGGGCTCCTCCAGCAGTACGAGAAGCGGGATGCGGCCGAACTCCTCTCCGAAGCCCTGACGCCAATCGCCTTCCGCAGCCAGCGGGACTTCGTGCGCCGGGTCCTGGACAGCGAAGTGAACCTGCGGGCCAACGGCACCCAGTTCGTGGATCCGGCCCAGGAAAGCCAGGCCTCCCTGGACTACCGCCGCCTCATCAACGCCGACGGTTCCCCCTCCACCCAGATTGCCGAAGGCTACCGCTGGATGTCCGGCACCGAACTGAACCGCCAGCACCTGCGCCGTGCTGCCTGAGCCAAGAAAGGAAACGCCATGCACAACCAGACTTCCCTGGGCATGAACCGCACCGGCGCCCAGATGTCCCCCCTGGACGCGAGCCGGATGGAGGATTTCGCCGAGTCCCATTCCCCCGAGCTGGAGGACGAAATGATGGCCCACGAGGGCATCGCCAACCTGCGGGCCGACTACGGCCACGAGGCCGAGGCGGTGGGCACCGTGCCCATCCCCGGCACCCTGACCGGCGCCGTCACCACCGGCATGGCCAAGCTCACCGGCAAGAAGCCGGAGGTGCTGGTGGATAAGCTGGGCGAGCGCCTGGCCTTCGAGCGTACCGGCGTGCGCCTCTACGAGGCCCTGATGGACAAGCTGGCCGCCGCCGACGGCGAACTGAAGCTACCCTTCTCCATGGACGACCTCCAGCACCACCACGACGAGGAGCTGGAGCACATGGAATGGTGCGCCGCGGCCCTGGAATCCATCGGCGCCGACCCCAGCGCCCAGACTCCCTGCGCCGACACGGTGGCGGTGGCTTCCGGCGGCATCATGCAGGTACTCACCGATCCCCGCACCACCATGGCCCAGTGCCTCAACGCCATGCTCACCGCCGAGCTGACCGACACGGCCAGTTGGGAATTGCTCATCGACCTGGCCCGGGAATCCGGCCAGGACAACCTCGCCCCCCAGTTCGAAGAGGCCCTGCGCCACGAGAAGGAGCATACCCAGCGGGTCCGCAAGTGGCTCTCCAGGATGGTCCTGGACGAGGCGGCCTAGGCCGGCGACGATGAGGATCGCCATCGTCGCGCCCCTGATGGAAAGCGTGCCGCCCAAGCTGTACGGGGGAACCGAGAGGATCGTCTCCTATCTCACCGAGGAGCTGGTGCACCAGGGCCACGACGTGACCCTGTTCGCTTCCGGCGATTCGGTGACCTGCGCCGACCTGCGCCCCATCACCGACAAGGGCCTGCGCCTCGACCCGGACTGCCGGGATCCCTTCGCCCACTACGCCGTGATGCTGGACGAGGTGGCCCATTCCGCCGGCCAATTCGACGTGATCCACTTCAATATCGACTACCTCCACTTCCCCCTGGTCCGGCACCTGGGCCTGCGCACCGTCACCACCCTCCACGGCCGCCAGGACATCCCGGACCTGGCGCCCCTCTACCGGCACTTCGCCGACCTGCCGGTGGTTTCCATCTCGGACGCCCAGCGCCGGCCCCTGCCCTGGGCCAACTGGATCGCCACCGTCCCCCACGGCCTGCCCCGCAAGCTCTACGGCCTCCATGCCAAGCCCGGGAGCTACCTGGCTTTCCTCGGCCGCATGTCCCCGGAAAAGCGCCCCGACCGGGCCATCCGCATCGCCCGCCGGGCGGGGCTGCCCCTCAAGATGGCCGCCAAGGTGGAAAAGGGCCCGGACGAATGCTATTTCGACGAGCACATCCGGCCGCTTCTCCGGGAACCGGGGGTGGAATTCGTGGGCGAAATCGGCGAGGCCGAGAAAAACGACTTCCTGGGCAACGCCCTCGCCCTCCTTTTCCCCATCGACTGGCCGGAGCCCTTCGGCCTGGTGATGATCGAAGCCATGGCCTGCGGCACGCCGGTCATCGCCTGGCCCTGCGGCTCGGTGCCCGAGGTGGTGCGGGAGGGGGTCAGCGGCTTCGTGGTGGACAGCGAGGACGAGGCCGTGGCGGCCATCGAGCGCTGCCACACCCTGGACCGGGAGAAGTGCCGCCGGGATTTCGAGAAGCGCTTTTCCTCCGAACGCATGGCCCGGGATTATGTCCGGGTCTATCGCCGCCTGCTGGCGGATTCCCCGTCAACCATCGAAGCCTAAGCCATGGAAGACACCATCCGCATCGCCGACCGCTGGTACGTGGCCGCCGGCTCTTCCCGCACCGACGACCGGACGCGGGTTCTCAAGTACGGGCCGACCTTCGCGGTCTTAGACCGCTTCGGCGACATCCACCGGGTCGGCACCGGGGAGCAGGGCATCTACCACCAGGGCACCCGCTTCCTGTCCCAGATGGAACTGCGCATCAACGGCCGCCGGCCCATGCTGCTGAATTCCAGCCTGAAGCGGGACAACAGCCTCTTGACCATCGACCTCACCACCCCGGACCTGCCCGCCGGGGAGCAGATCGCGGTGCGGAAGGGCACCGTCCATGTCTTCCGGGCCAAGCTCTTGTGGAAATCCGGCTGCCGGGAGCACCTGCGGGTGGCCAACTACGGCGACGAGCCGGTGAGCCTGAAGCTGGTGGTGGAATTCGCCGCCGACTTCGCCGACATCTTCGAGGTGCGGGGCTTCACCCGGGAGCGCCGGGGCCAGGACCTGACGCCGGAAGTCTCCCGGGACCACGTCGTCCTGGCCTACGAGGGCCTGGACGGGGTGGTGCGCCGCACGGTGGTGGGCTGCACCCCGGCCCCCGACCGCATCGCCATGGACCGCATCGAGTACGAACTGGACCTGCAGCCCGCCGGGCAGACCGACCTGCACATCATGGTGGATTGCGAAGCGGACGGGACCGAGGCCAAATTCCTCAACTATTCCGGCGCCCTGACCCGCGTCTCGGCGGCCCTGCGCGCTACCCGGGAACGGGGCTGCACGGTGCGCACCTCCAACGACCATTTCAACGAATGGCTCAACCGCTCCGCCGCCGACCTGGCCATGCTCACCATGGGCAATCCGGAAGGCGCCTACCCTTACGCCGGGGTGCCCTGGTACAGCTGCCCCTTCGGCCGGGACGGCATTCTCACCGCGCTGCTCTACCTGTGGGTCGATCCCTCCCTGGCCCATAGCGTGCTGGCCTACCTGGCCGAATTCCAGGCGGTGGACGAGGAGCCCGAACGGGACGCCGAACCGGGCAAGATCCTCCACGAAACCCGCAACGGCGAACTGGCCGCCCTGGGGGAAATCCCCTTTGGGCGTTACTACGGCAGCATCGACTCGACGCCGCTGTTCATCGTACTTCTGGGGGCCTATTACCAGCGCACCGGCGACCTGGCCTTCGTGGAAAGGATGTGGCCCCACATCGAGCGGGCCCTCCACTGGATCGACCACTACGGCGACCTGGACGGCGACGGCTTCGTGGAATACCTGCGCCACAGCTCCAAGGGCCTGGTGAACCAGGGCTGGAAGGATTCCCACGACGCCGTCTTCCACCGGGACGGCCATCTGGCGGAAGGCTCCGTGGCCCTGTGCGAGGTCCAGGGCTATGTCTACCTGGCCCGCCTCCACGCCGCCGACCTGGCCCTGGCCCTGGGCGACCCCAACCAGGCTGCCGTACAGAAACGCAAGGCGGGGGAACTGAAGGAGCGCTTCGAGCATGCCTTCTGGTGCGAGGAAATCGGCGCCTACGCCCTGGCCCTGGACGGGGACAAGCGCCAATGCCATGTGGTGTCTTCCAACGCCGGCCAGGTGCTGTGGAGCGGCATCGCCAGCCCGCCCCACGCCCGGCGCACCGCCGAAACCCTGCTGCAGCCGGCCTGCTTCTCGGGGTGGGGCATCCGGACCATCGCCGAGGGGACATCCCGCTACAACCCCATGTCCTACCACAACGGCTCCATCTGGCCCCACGACAACGCCCTGGTGGCGGCGGGCTTCGCCCAGTACGGCATGAAGGACAAGGCCCTGCCCGTGCTGGCGGCCCTCTTCCACGCCAGCCTGTTCATGGACCAGCACCGGCTGCCGGAACTCTATTGCGGCTTCGTGCGGCGGGAAGGGGAAGGCCCGACCCTCTACCCGGTGGCCTGCTCCCCCCAGGCCTGGGCCGCCGCCAGCGCCTTCTACCTGCTCCAAGCCTGCCTGGGGCTGTCGTTCCATTCCGAGGAACCCCGCATCCGCTTCACCCACCCGGCCCTGCCCGGCTTCCTGGACCGGGTCCACATCGGCAACCTGCAGGTGGGCTCGGCGGTGGTGGATCTGGTGCTGGAGCGCCACGCCCACGACGTGGGGGTGAATGTGGTGCACAAGAAGGGGGACGTGAACGTCTCCGTGATGCTCTGACGGCCTCTCGCCCCCTCAGAAGCCCCGCACCGGCAAGGGCACCGCGTCGGGCAGCAGGGGCAGTTCGAAGCCCAGTTCCCGGGCCAGCTCGTCGATGCCCCGATCCGACACCCAGGCGCTGACCGCATAGCCCTCGTTGAGCAGTTGCCGGATATAGAGCTTGTTGTAGACCAGGCCGAAAAGCAGCGCCGGCACCACGAAGCCCAGCCCCTGGGTCAGGATGGCCAGGGGAATGACGGCGCCCATCTGGACCATCGCCCAGCGGAAATCGCCGCGGATGATGGCGGGCAGAAAGCCGAAGAAGAGGGTCGTCCAGGAAAAGCCGACCGGCGTGATGACGAAATCCTCCGAAGCCGGATGCTTGAAGATGATTTCGGAATGGGCCATTTTCCACCTCCCTCTGAAACGCCCCGAGGGCGATCTGAGGGCATGCTAGGCCATGGGAAGGGCATGAAAAATACGGGTGAGCACATAGGGGAGGTCGGACCCGACCGCCAGCAGCCGTAACAGAACGCCTGCCGTCAATGCCCGCGGCGTTTTATTTTCGAATGAGCGCCGTGCCTTCGGCATAAAATGCGCGTGGAATATGCGCATTGATAGAGTCCGTTGTGCCTTTGTCGGGCCAGGACCTGGATGCGCTAGCACCACCGTAGATAGCAGATAGGGAGGTTGGAATGAGACACAGCGCAAGGGCACAATTACTTCGGCGCACCGCCGTCTGTCTCGCGGTAGCCTTGTGTTTTGGCGACCCTGTCGCCTACGCCAACCCCACCGGCGCCCAGATAGCGCATGGTCAGGTCAGCCTGAACCAGCAAGGCGGCGTTCTCAGCATCACCAACAGTCCCAGCGCCATCATCAACTGGCAGGACTTTTCCATCGGTGCCAACGAAACAGTCCGCTTCATCCAGCAGAGTTCCGCCAGCAGCGTCCTCAACCGGGTTACGGGACAGGACCCGAGCCAGATTCTTGGTGCCCTCCAATCCAACGGCCGGGTCTTCCTCATCAACCCGAACGGCATCCTGTTTGGACAGGGAGCACGAGTCGACGTCGCAGGGCTGGTGGCGTCCACCTTGAATCTTTCGAACAGCGATTTCCTTGCCAACCGGCTTACCTTCACCCCCGCACCCCTTGCCAGAGGCATTGACAACCAGGGTCGCCTTGATGCGGCAAGCGGCGGCCAGATCTATCTGATTGCCCCGGACATCAGCAATAGCGGAATCATCAACTCGCCCCAGGGCGAGATCATCCTGGCTGCCGGCAAGGGCGTACAACTGGTCGATACGGGTGCCCCGGGGCTGCGGGTTGAGATTACCGCGCCCGGCAACAAGGCGGTCAACCTTGGTCAGATCATCTCCACCAGTGGCCGAATCAATATCTTCGGTGCCTTGGTAAGCCAGAAGGGGGCGATCAGTGCAAGCAGCGCCGTGGCCGAGGGAGGAAAGATCTTTCTACGGGCGACAAGACACCTTGAAATCGCCGGCGATAGCCGGACTACGGCAGACGGCACCAAAGGAGGCGAGATCATCGCCAAAGTCGAGGATGCCGGGCAAATTGGCGGCACCCTTGCCGGCCGCGGCATTTTGTCCGCCGAGGGCAACGGTTCGGCGGGCAGCGGCGGCTTTGTCGAAACCTCGGCGGCGAAGCTCGACGTCGACGGCCTGTCGGTCAGGACCCGCGGCGGCACTTGGCTGATCGACCCTCACGACTTCACCATCGGCGCCAACGGAGACATCAGCGGCGCCTCGTTATCGGCAAACCTCGGCAGCGGCAGTGTCGTCATTCTGTCGAGTCAAGGATCGAATGCCCAGGGCAACGGCGACATCAATGTCAACGAGCCCATCTCGTGGAACGCCAACACCCTGACGTTAACCGCGGCGCGGGACATCAACATCAATGCGGTGATGACGGCCTCGGGCACCTCGGCGCTGACGATGAATACGGCAACGGCAAACGGCAGCGACGCCGCCGTTGCGGGCGGTACGGTCAAGGTCGGCTTCAATCCGGATGGCAGCTTCAAGGGCCGGGTGGATTTCCCCGGCCGTTCCGGGACTGGTTTCTTGACCATCAACGGTATTGCCTACACGGTCATCGACAATCTGGGCGGAGCCAGTTCAACGACGGGCACCGACCTACAGGGAATCAGAGGAGACCTCTCCGGGCATTACGCCCTGGGCACCGACATAGACCTATCCCCTTCGTCCAACTGGAATTGGAATGGTAGTGTTTTCCAAGGTTTCTCGCCGCTCGGCGGGATGTCCGGAGATTTCACTGGCTCCTTCGATGGCTTGGGACACGCCATGACGGGTCTCGCCATCAATCGCCCGGCCGCCAACTATGTCGGGCTCTTTGGCAGCATCAATGTCAGCGCCACGGTGCGGAACGTGGCGCTGGTCGGCGGCAGCGTCATTGGAAGAAACGAGACAGGCGCCCTTGCCGGCTTGAATGGCGGCAACGTCGCCAATAGTTACGCCACTGCCACCGTGACCGGCACCGGAAGCGACACGGGCGGGTTGGTGGGTTGGAATTCCGGCTTCATCACGGAAAGCCACGCCAGCGGCACGGTCAACGGCAGCGATATGGTCGGTGGCATAACGGGATGGAACGAGGGCAGCGTTATCAAGTCCTTTGCCACCGGCAATGTCATCGGTGGAAATAGCAGCGCGCAACTCGGCGGACTGGTAGGGTGGAACGACGGGACCGTCCAGGATAGCTACGCCAGCGGCAACGTAACCGGCGGGAACGCCAGCGCAGAAATGGGCGGGCTGGCTGGAGCAAACTACGGCACCGTTTCCAGCAGCTATGCCACCGGTAGCGTTACCGGTGGCAGCGGTAGTGAAACCCTCGGCGGGCTGGTGGGGTGGAACGAGGGCAGCATTGGCAATAGCCATGCTTCCGGCCCGGTAACGGGTACCAGCAATATCGGTGGGTTGATCGGTTGCAACGGCAATGGTTATGACGTATCAAACAGCCATTACGATATCGATACCGTATTCATCAATAACGGCCATTACGTCACCGTCGGCGGGATCTACCACAACCAGTACCAAGACTGGATCAACCACGACAAGTCCCTGAATATCGGTAGCTACCTCGGCGCCCCCGATGGTGGCGGCTATTACACCATCGGCACCCTCCAAGGAATGAAGGACCTGCTCGGCTTCGTCGGCAATCCGGCGTACAAGTTCAGGCTTTCCGCCGATATCGACCTCGCGGGTGCGCCGGGCCTGTATTTTCCCTTTCTGGGAGCCGCAGAATTCGATGGCGCCGGACATGTGATCGCCAACCTCAATATCAATTTGCCCAATGACGGCCTGGGGCTGTTTGGTGAAGTGCCGCAAACCACGTTGCTGAAGAATGTCGGCGTCACCGGCAGTGTCAGCGGCAACGGTTTCCTTGGCGGACTGGTGGGGAGCAATACGGGAGCCATCACCAACAGTTACGCCAATGTCGCGATAAATGGCTCCATTTCGAGCCTTGGCGGGCTGGTAGGGTGGAATTACGGCAGCGTCGCCAGCAGCTACGCCTCCGGCAGCATCTCCGGCAGCGACAATAGCCTGAATCTCGGGGGACTGGTGGGCTCAAACGCCGGCAACATCGCCAACAGCTACGCCTCCGGCAGCGTGAATGGCGGTAACGGTAGCTACCACCTCGGCGGCCTGGTCGGTTGGAGCAACGGTTCCATTACAAACAGCTACGCC
>DASRUX010000228.1:0-6786 GCA_035655235.1 Rhodocyclaceae bacterium
TTCGAGTGGGCCGACGGCGGCTACTCCAACATGATCCTGGACGACGGCGGCGACGCCACCCTGCTGCTGCATCTGGGCGCCAAGGCCGAGAAGGACATCTCCGTCCTGGCCAATCCGGGCTCCGAGGAAGAAACCATCCTCTTCGCCGCCATCAAGGCCAAGCTCGCCACCGCCCCCAACTGGTACTCCGTTCGCCTGGGCCAGATCAAGGGCGTAACCGAGGAAACCACCACCGGCGTCCATCGCCTGTACCAGATGCACCAGCGCGGCGACCTCAAGTTCCCGGCCATCAACGTGAACGATTCCGTCACCAAGTCCAAGTTCGACAACCTGTACGGCTGCCGCGAGTCCCTGGTGGACGGCATCAAGCGCGCCACCGACGTGATGGTCGCCGGCAAGATCGCCGTGGTCTGCGGCTACGGCGACGTGGGCAAGGGTTCCGCCCAGGCCCTGCGCGCCCTCTCCGCCCAGGTGTGGGTCACCGAAATCGATCCCATCTGCGCCCTCCAGGCCGCCATGGAAGGTTATCGCGTCGTCACCATGGAATACGCCGCCGACAAGGCCGACATTTTCGTCACCACCACCGGCAACTTCCACGTCATCACCCATGACCACATGGTGAAGATGAAGAACAACGCCATCGTCTGCAACATCGGCCACTTCGACAACGAAATCGACGTCGCTTCCCTGGAGAAGTACCAGTGGGAAGAGATCAAGCCCCAGGTCGATCACGTCATCTTCCCGGACGGCAAGCGCATCATCCTGTTGGCCAAGGGCCGCCTGGTTAACCTGGGTTGCGCCACTGGCCACCCCAGCTACGTGATGTCTTCCAGCTTCGCCAACCAGACCATCGCCCAGATCGAGCTGTTCACCAAGACCAGCGAATACCCGGTGGGCGTCTACACCCTGCCCAAGCACCTGGACGAGAAGGTGGCCCGTCTGCAGCTGAAGACCCTCAACGTGCAGCTGACCACCCTCACCGAGCAGCAGGCCGCCTACATCGGCGTGCCGGTGCAAGGCCCCTACAAGGCCGACCACTACCGCTACTAAGCGACCATGCGCCTCCTCGCCCTCTGGATCGTCAACGCCGCGGCGCTTCTGGCTCTGCCCTACGTGGTGCCGTCGATCCAGGTGGCGGGGATCTGGACCGCCCTCGTGGCGGCCCTGGTGCTGGGACTGGTGAATGCCGTCCTGCGGCCCATCCTGGTCCTCCTGACCCTGCCGGCCACCCTGCTCACCCTGGGGCTCTTCATCTTCGTCATCAACGCCGGGCTTTTCCAGCTGGCGGCGGCCCTGATCGAAGGCTTTGCGGTGGGCGGGTTCTGGTCCGCCCTGCTGGGCTCCATCGTCTATAGCATCATCTCCTGGGTGCTCAGCTCCCTCCTCTTGCCCCGGCGGGAAGACTGACATGCCCCGGGCCGACCAGCTCCTGGTGGAAAGCGGCCTTGCCGCTTCCCGCACCGCCGCCCAGCGCCTCATCGCCGCCGGGCGGGTGCGCTGGCTGGGTGGCGCCGTCAGCAAGCCTGCCCAGGACATTCCCCGAGACGGTGAGCTGACGGTGGAAGCCGACCCGGCCGACCGCTACGTTTCCCGCGGCGGCCTCAAGCTGGCCGGCGCCCTGGCCGCCAGCGGCGTGTTGGCGGATGGCAAGGTCTGCCTGGACGTAGGCCAATCCACCGGCGGCTTCACCGATTGCCTGCTCCAGGCCGGCGCCGCCAAAGTGGTCGGGGTCGATGTCGGCCACAGCCAGTTGCATTCCCGGCTACAAGGCGATCCCCGGGTCGTCTGTATCGAGGGGGTCAATTGCCGTGCCCTCGAACCCGAAGACTTGGGCAGGCACCTACCGGCGGACGGCTTCAGCCTCATCGTCGCCGACGTTTCCTTCATTTCCCTCACTCTGGTCCTGCCCCAACTACCGGCGCTCCTCGCCGAGAACGGCGACCTGCTGCTCCTGGTCAAGCCCCAGTTCGAGGTCGGCCCCCAGGGATTGGGCAAGGGCGGCATCGTCCGCGACCCGGCCCTGTACGGGGAGGTGGAGGCAAAGCTGCGGCGGGCGTCGGCAGACGCCGGGCTTACGGTCCACGGCTGGTTCGACAGCCCCATCACCGGCGGCGACGGCAATCGCGAATTCTTCATTTGGCTCAGAAAATGACAACCGAACTTTCCATCGAATTTTTCCCGCCCCAGACGGCGGAAGGCGTCGACAAGCTCGCTGCCACCCGGGCGAAGCTGGCCGAACTGCGGCCCGCCTTCTTCTCGGTCACCTACGGGGCCGGCGGCTCCACCCGGGAGAAGACCTTCAACCTGGTGAAGGACATCGTGGCCGAAGGCCTCCCGGCCGCTCCCCATCTTTCCTGCATCGGCTCCACCCGGGCCGGCATCAAGGAAATCCTGGACGAGTACCAGGCCGAAGGCATCCGCCGCATCGTGGCGCTCCGCGGCGACCTGCCCTCCGGCATGGCCGACCCCGGCGAACTGCGCTACGCCAACGAGCTGGTGGAATTCATCCGCAAGGAAACCGGCGACTGGTTCGACATCGAAGTAGCCGCCTACCCGGAATGGCATCCCCAGGCCAAGTCCCCCCGGGACGATCTGATCAATTTCAAGCGCAAGGTGGATGCCGGCGCCGATTCCGCCATCACCCAGTATTTCTACAACGCCGACGCCTACTTCCACTTTGTGGACGAGGCCAAGGCCCTGGGCGTGGACATCCCCATCGTGCCGGGCATCATGCCCATCGCCAGCTTCTCCAAGCTCGCCCGCTTCTCGGATGCCTGCGGCGCCGACATCCCCCGTTGGATGAGGAAAAAGTTCGAGAGCTACGGCGACGATGCCGACTCCATCCGGGCCTTTGGCCTGGACGTGGTCACCGAGCTTTGCCAGCGCCTGCTGGCCGGCGGCGCTCCCGGGCTGCATTTTTATTGCATGAATCAGGCCGGTCTCACCACCGAGATCGTCAAGCGACTGGCATAGAAATCGGGGCGGGGGTTATCATGGCAGGCACCATGGATATGCCCAGCGCCCTCAAATCCATTGCCGCCGAGGCGGCCCGCGGCGAACTGAGCTTCCCGACCAGCGTCCAGGTGGCGCTGAAGATCAAGGAAGCCCTGGACGCCCCGGACTGCCATATCGACACCGCCGCCCGCCTGGTCCAGTCGGAACCCCTCCTGGCCGCCAAGGTGGTGGCCATGGCCAATTCCGCCGCCTTCAACCCCTACGGCCGCGAAATCACCCAGGTGCGCGCCGCCTTTTCCCGCCTGGGATTCGCCACCGTCAGGGCCCTGGCGACGGCCCTGGCGACCCGCCAACTGGCGGGCAGCCTGCCCAACCCCGAACACCGGGCCATGGCCGAGCAGTTGTGGGAACACACCGTCCAGGTGGCGGCTCTCGCCCGGGTCCTTGCCGTCCACATCACCCACCAGGACCCCGAGACTGCCCTCTTTGCCGGCATCGTCCATGAGGTGGGCAGCTTCTACCTGCTGTCCCGGCTGGACGACTATCCCGACCTCCTGGCGGCCCCCCTGCAGGAGGACGAGGACGACGAGGACGCAATCAGCCGGGCCGTGGTCAAGGCCCTGGGCGTTCCCGATACCGTCACGGCTGCTCTGGAAGGCTTCTGGCCGGGCTACCTCGCCCTGCCCCCCCTGAGCCTGGCGGATACGCTCCTCCTGGCCGACGAGTTGGCCCCGGCCAAGTCCCCCTTCCACGAGCCCCGCGCCATCGACACCCCGGCGGCGATGCTCGATGTCACCATTGGCGAAGAGAACCTGACCGGCGTCCTGGAGGAATCGGCAGAGGAAGTACAATCCCTCATCGCCGCCCTCAAGCTCTGATTTCCGGTTCATGCCGAAATACCTCCTCCTGTTGCTGGCCCTGGCCGCGCCCGCCGTGTCCGCCTCGGTCGCCTGCCACTACACCTACGGCGGCGAAACCAAGACCCTGGTCGCCCCACCGGTGGATTCCCCTTACCCGGTGGAGACCATTGCCATCGGCTCCTTCTTCCGCTTCCGGGTCGTCTTCCAGGCGGCTCCCGCCGACCGACCCTCGGTCAAGGTCTACACCTACGCCGCCAAAGACGACAGCCCGGTGCTGATCCACCAGGCCACCTACGCCTACCCGCCGGCCCGCCCCACCGGCCCCTACGGCTTCACCGGCCTCCAGTCCGTCTATGAGCCCCTGCGGGAAAGCGAGCTGCAATACTGGTGCGAACTGCGCCCGGAAGGCAGGGCTGCCCGATGAAAACCTTCCTCGCCGCCCTCGGCCTGGCTTTCCTGGCCACCGTCGCCCTGGCCGAACCGGTGCGCCTCGTCTTTGCCGGCGATGTCATGCTGGACGACGGCCCCGGCCGCACCATCGCCGCCGGCCGCGACCCCCTGGCCCCGGTCGCCGCGCTGCTGGCCGACGCCGACTACCGCATCGGCAACCTGGAATGCCCCATCGCCACCACCGGCCAGCCCCAGGAGGGCAAGGTCTATGCCTTCCGCGCCCATCCCCGGGTGCTGGAGGTGCTGAAGGGCCGTTTCGACGCCGTGGCGGTGTCCAACAACCACGCCGGCGACTACGGCAAGGGCGCCTTCCTGGAAACCCTGGACTGGCTGGACAAGGCCGGCATCCGCGCCTTCGGCGGCGGCCGCAACCTCGCCGCCGCCCACGCTCCCCTGTGGATCGAGAAGGGCGGCCTGCGCATCGCCGTCCTGGGCTACGACGAATACAAGCCCCGCTCCTTCGAGGCGGGCCCAGACTGGCCCGGGGTGGCGTGGAGCGAGGACAGCCAGGTGATCGCCGATATCCGCGCCGCCCGGGCCGCCGGGGCGGACGTGGTGATCCCCTTCATGCACTGGGGCTGGGAGCGGGAGCCCCAACCCGGCGAGCGCCAGAAGCAACTGGCCCGCGCCATGATCGACGCCGGCGCCGACCTGGTGGTGGGCGGCCATCCCCACATCACCCAGGGAGCGGAAATCTACCGGGGCAAGCCCATCATCTACAGCCTGGGCAACTTCGTCTTCGACGGCTTCGAAAGCCCCGAAACCCGCCTCGGCTGGCTGCTGCGTGTGACGGTGGACAAGAAGGGCGTGGTTGCCTGGAATACGGTCGCCGCCCGGATGGACGAAGAAGGCACGCCCCACCCCGCCCCGACTATCCCGACGCCCTGCGGCAAGGTCGGCGATACCGCACCCCGGCAGTGCGCCCGGCCGTAGACGAGCCACGGCCTCACTTTCCGCGCCCTTACAAATCCTTACCCATTCTTACAGCCCCGCTCCGGTCCCTGGTCTAGATTAGGGACAGGCCACCGCGGGTGGCTGCTATGGAAGGAGAAGATCATGAGGGCGAACAGATGGCTTGCGACCGCAGTCATTGCCCTGGGAGGCGCGATATTGGGCGGCTGCGTGGTGGCCCCCGCCGAGCCTTATTACGTGAACCAGCCGGTGATGGTGGCCCCGCCGCCCCCACGGGTCGAGGTAGTGGGCGTCGCACCGGCGCCGGGCTATGTCTGGATCAACGGTTTCTGGGGCTGGAGCGGCTACCGCCACGAATGGCACCCCGGCCGCTGGGAAGCCCCCCGCCCCGGCTACGGCTGGCGTCCCCACCAGTGGCACCAGGAAGGCGGCTACTGGCACGAGCGCCGGGGCGGCTGGGAACGGCGCTGACCGCCGGCCCTGACGCTAATGCCCCCCGGCGGGCACCGCGCCTTTCACCGGCCGGGTCAGCCAGACCACGCCGGTGAGCAGGAAGAAACACACGGCGCTGTAGAGGAAGAAATCGTTGGTCGCCACCATGTAGCTCTGGGCGAACAGGGTACGCTCCACCACGGCATAGGCTTGGTCCCCCACCAGGCCGCCCGCCTGGAGCTTATCCAGATAGGCCGTGGTGGCCGGGTTGTAGACATTGACGTGTTCCACCAGTTGAGCCCGGGTGGAGATCGCCAGGTGGTCCCAGGTGGTGACGCTGATGGCCGTTCCCAGGGCCGCCCCCAGGGTGCGGAGGAAATTGGAGAGGCCTGAGGCCGCCGCCATGTGGTCCGGCGTGATGTTGGACAGCATCAGGCCCTGCACCGGCAGGAAGAAGCAGGCCATGCCGATGCCCTGGACCAGCCGGGGCGACACCACATCCCAGAAGGTTACGTCCAGGGTCATGTGGGCATTCCAGAAGGACACCGCTCCCATGATGGCGAAGGCGCAGGTGGCCAGCACCCGCAGGTTCAGCTTGGCAATGTTGCGGCCGATGATGGGCGACAGGATGAGGGTGAAGACGCCGATGGGCGCCGTCGCCATGCCCGCCTGGGCCGGGGTGTAGCCCATCACCGTCTGCAGCCACAGGGGGAAGACCACCACCGAGCCGAAATAGGTCATGAAGCCCACCGACAGCAGGATCACCCCATAGCGGAAATTCACGTCCCGGAAGAGGTGCAGGTCCACGATGGAATGCTCGGTGTACCAGCCCCAGGCGATGAAGAAGGTGAGGCCCACCAGGGCCATGATCCCCAGGGCGACGATGAAGGGGGAATTGAACCAGTCGTAATCCCGGCCGACTTCCAGCATCAGTTGCAGACTGGCAACGCCGACCACCATCAGCGCCAGGCCGATGCGGTCCAGGGGAATGCGGACGATGGGGGAATCCCGGTGGCGCATGAGCACCCAGATGGTGATGGCGCCAAACAGGCCAATGGGGATGTTGATGAGGAAAATCCACGACCAGTGGTAGTTGTCGCTGATCCAGCCCCCCAGCAACGGCCCGCAAATGGGCGCCAGGATCACAGTCATGGCCCACATGGCCATGGCCCCGCCC
>DASRUX010000229.1:0-5392 GCA_035655235.1 Rhodocyclaceae bacterium
GCTTCAGGTAGCTGAGGCTCGAATAGCCGGTGCCGAAGTCGTCGATGGACAGGCTCACCCCCAGCTCCTTGAGCTGATGCATGGTGCGGATGCCGTGCTCGGCGTCCTTCATGACGGCGCTTTCGGTCAATTCGATTTCCAGGTGGCGGGCGTCCATGCCGGCCCCCTGGACGATGGCCCGCACCTTGTCCACCAGCTTCTCGTCGGCCAACTGGTGGGCGGACAGGTTCACCGCCACGAACAGGTCCTTGCCGGTGGCCTCCCGCCACCGGCGGTTCTCCTCGCAGGCGGTACGCATCACCCATTCCCCCACCGGGACGATGAGGCCGGTCTCTTCCAGCAGCGGTACGAAGGTGGAGGGTGGGATGAAATGGTCGCCGTCCTTGTGGTGCCAGCGCAGCAGGGCTTCGGCGCCGATGATGCGGCCGCTCCGGGCCGAGACCAGGGGCTGGAAATAGACCGCCAGCTCGCCCCGGTCGAGGGCGTGGTGGAGCTTGCCTTCGATGCGCATGCGCTCCGCCGAGCGGCTGTTCATCTCCTGGTGGAAGAAGCGGTAGGTGTTGCCGCCGGCGTCGATGGCCGAGTACATGGCCGCGTCGGCGTTGCCCAGCATGGATTCCAGGGTTTCCGCATCGTCCGGGAAGAGGCTGATGCCGATGCTGGCCGACAGGTGGATTTCGTGGCCCTCGATGTGGAGGGTACGGCGCAGGGCCTGCTGGACCTCGCCGGCCCGGGCGGCGGCGTCGGCGGGGGTCTGGATGTCGGTGACGATGACCGCGAACTCGTCGCCCCCCAGGCGGCAGACGCTGTCGGTGGCCGGCACGCAGGCGGTCAGGCGGTTCGCCACTTCCAGGAGCAGCCGGTCGCCGGCAGCGTGGCCGACGCTGTCGTTGATGAGCTTGAAGCGGTCGATGTCCATGACCATCACCGCCAGGGGCAGCTTTTTCTTCTTGGCCCGGGCCAGAGACTGGCCGAGGCGGTCCTGGAACAGGGTGCGGTTGGGCAGGGAGGTGAGGCTGTCGTAGTGGGCCAGGAAATCGAGCTTTTCCTCGATCTCCTTGCGCTTGGTCAGGTCCGAGAAGACCGCCACGTAGTTGCTGATATTGCCCTCCGGGCTCTTCACCACCGACAGGTTCAGCCACTCGGGGTAGATTTCCCCGTTCTTGCGGCGGTTCTCGATCTCGCCCCGCCACTCGCCCCGGGTCTGCAGGGCATCCCACATGGCCTGGTAGAAGGCCGGGTCCTGGCGGCCGGAACTGAGGAGGCTGGGCTTCTGGCCGATCACCTCCTCCGGCGGGTAACCGGTGACGGCGGAGAAGGCCTTGTTCACCATCAGGATGCGGTTATCGGCATCGGTGACGATGATGCCCTCGGTGCTGTGCTCGAACACCCGGGCGGAGAGCTGGAGCTTGTCCTCGGCAGCCCGGCGGCCTTCCTCCAGGGCGAAGGCCTCCAGGGCGAAGGAGACGTTGTCCGAGAGGTCGGCCAGCATGCGCCGCTCCTGCTCGCTGAAGCTGTCCAGGTTGGCGTCCAGGATGGCCAGGCCCCCCACCGGCCGGCCATGGACGGCCAGGGGCAGATGGACGAAGGAGCCCAGGCCGTGCTTGGTCAGGTCGGCGGAGAAATGCTCGCTGAAGCACTCCCCGGGCTCGCAGTAGAGGGGCCGGGAAGAATCGCAGTTGAGGCAGGTCTTCTTGAGGGCGGCGGTCATGCGGTGGGCCAGGTTGATGTTGTCCTCGCTGCCCGACAGGACGGTGGGGCCGTCCTCGCTGTCGATGTAGGCCCAGGCCACCGGGAAGTTGCCCCGCTCCCGCATCAGCTTGGTGACGGTGAGCAGCAGGTGGTCCCGGTCCTGGATGCGGACGATGGCCTGGTTGGTTTCGGAAAGCACCGTCAGGATGCGGTTGAGCTGGCGGATGCGCTCTTCCGCCGTCTTCCGCTCGGTGATGTCCAGCATGATGCCGACGATGCCCCCCGCCTCGCCGGAGGTGGCGTGGAAGACCGCCTTGTGGAACATCACGTCCAGTTCGCCGCCCTCGGCGTTGCGGGCCTTGGTTTCGTAGATCTGGGTGCCGCCGGCGTTGAGCAGGTCGGTATCGGCCCGGTGATAGGCGTAGGCCAGCTTGTGGGGAGCGATGTCGAACACCGTCTTGCCGGCGATCTCGGCCCGGCTGATGCCCATGAATTTCTCATAGGCGGTATTGACCCCGATGTAGCGGCCCTTGGCGTCCTTGAAGAAGAGCGGCCCGGGGATGGCGTCGATGAGCTGTTCCAGGAAATTGAGGTGTTCCCGCAGCCGTAGGTCCAGGCGTTCCCGCTCGGTGATGTCCTCCCCGAATTCGAGAATGTATTCCGGCCGTCCGCCGCCGTCGTTGAGGACGATCTTGCGGTAGCGCACCCAGCGCTGGGGCAGGCCCGGCATCTCGATACTCTCCAGGGGCAGCTCCACCGGCTGGTTGTCCACCATGGCCTGGTAGTCGCTCTGGGACAGGCGGTCGGCCAGCTCGGGCGGGTAGATTTCCTCGTTGCAGCGACCGATCAGGGAGTCCCGGGTGCGCCCCAGCACCTCCTCGCCGGAGCGGTTCACCCGGGCGATCCGGAGGTCGCTGGCCCGCTTCAGGACGATCATGCCGGGGATGTGCTCGAAGATGGTGTCCAGCAGCCGGTGGGAGCGCTCCAGCATGCCCTCGGCGTTGATGCGGCTGGCGATTTCCCGTTGCAGGGCCTGCTTCTCCTCGTCCAGCTGGCGGGTGCGCACGGCCACTTCCCGCTCCAGCTCCGCCGGCCGGCGCAGGAGGCGCAGGGTGAGCAGGAAGAAGAGCACGGTGCCGGTGGCGAAGAACAGCCAGGTCACCAGGACGTTCAAGGTGGTGTAGCCCGCCGGGGCGGATTGCACATCCAGCTGGAGCGAGCCGTTGCCCGGGATGGTGAGCACCTGGCTGGCGGCGGCGCCCGGCTGGCCGCCGTGCTTCTCGAACAAGGTGGCGGCCGGGGCGATGCCGTCCGGGGAATGGCGCAGGCGGACGCCGTAGCCCTCGCCCGCCAGGTCGTGCAAGCGGGCGGCGGCGATCAGGCCGTTCAAGGGGACGATGGCGCTGGCGTAGCCCCAGAATTTCTGGTCGGCATTGCCCGGGGTGGTGGCCAGGGCCTGGTTTACCACGACCTGGTCGCCCCGCAGGCTGACCACCGGCTCGCCGGCAGGGAAGAGAATGGCCGGGCCGAGGGACTGCAGGGCCGGCAAGGGGGCGTGGTCGCTGGTGCGCTCCCGCTCGGCCACCAGGAGGGCGGCGCCCTCCCGGGAAATCTCGATGCGGGCCACGCCGCGGCTGGCGGCCAGCAGGCCGTCGGCAATGTGCTGGGCCTGGGCCGGCTGGCGGGAGGACAGCCCCTCGGCCACCAGGCGGGTGGCCTGCCGGGCCTGCCCCAGGGCCTCGTCCAGCATGCGGAGGTGGAGGGTGGCGTGGTGCCGGGCCTGGGCCAGGGCCTCGTCGTGCTGGATGTATTGCAGGTAGCCGAGAAAGAGCCCCAGGGGCAGGGAAAAGACGAGGGTGACCAGGGCCGCCGCCAAGGGGGCGAAGCCCCGGGTTCGGTGCAGTGCGTTCCTCAGGCTTTTCATGGGCTTGCTCCCTTGCTGCTGTTATTCCGGCTATGGCGGGGGCAAACGCAAGATGGGTGCCAGACACCCGGTTCCGTCAGGAAATATTCAGGAAATCGGTGCTAGCGGCCGGCGGAGGTTTCGTCCCGGAGAGGGTGGAAGGCCCGGTTGATGTAGGCCACCACGGCCTGGATGTCCCGCTCCTGCAATACCGATTTCCAGGCCGGCATGGAGGTGTTGGCCAGCCCCTCCCGGATGGCGTGGGCGATGGACTGGCGGGTGGCGTTGTCCATGAAGGCCGGGTCGCGCAGGTTGCGGGGATGGGGCTCCATGAAGCGGCCGATCCAGTTCATGCCGGTGCCGTCGGCGCCGTGGCAGAAGGCGCAATTGCCCTGGAAGATGCGCTCGCCCCGGCGCTCGATGGGGTTGAGGCGTCCCACCTTGGGCGGGATGTCGTGGAGGGCGTAGGGGCTGGCGCTGGTGGTGGCATCCACCTTGGGCGGATTGGCCAGGGAGAAGTTGTTGCGGGGGAAGGACAGGGGGCGGGAATCCCACTGCACCTCGTCTTCCGCCGGGGCGCCCCGGTCGTGGCAGCTGACGCAGGCGGAGAGGTAAAGGCGCTTGCCGGCGGCCTCTTCGGGGCTCAGGGACTCCCAGGGACGGGAAAGGGGAATCTCGCCTTTGGCAAAGGGGAAGGCGGCCCGGTAGCGGTCGTGGTCGGCCCAGCCGTTCTCCGGGGTGTGGTAATGGGTGTTGGCGGCCTTGTTCTTGACGAACTCCTCCACCACGAAATCCGCTACCGCCTGCATCTCGGCCTCGCTGATGATGCCTTTGAAGGGCTTCATGGCGGTGCCGGGCCGTCCCTGGTGGAGGGCGGCGAGGACCCGTTCCCGGTTGAACTGGGCCGGGTCGGCGGCCTGGAAATTGGTGGGGCGGGGATTGAGGTAGGTGGCCGCCAGGGTCTTGGCGTCGCCGGAATAGCCGTGGCAGAAGTAGCAGCGGAAGTTATAGACCGCCCGACCCGCCGCCAGGGTGTCGGCGGCGGAGTTGGCCGCAGATGCGGCCAGGGGAAGGGCGGCGAGGGCCGCCAGGGCTGCCAGCCGGGCCAGGATCAACGCTTGTCTCCGGTCGTGGGGGCGGGCTTGTTGGCGGACTGCACGAAAGCCCTGAAAACGAATTCGCTCACGTCGGCGATCTCCTGGTCGTTGAGGACCTTGCTCCAGGCCGGCATCTCGGCCCCCAGGCGGCCCTGGTGGACGGCGGTGTAGATGGCGGGGCGGTTGAAGGTCTTGCTGAAGCCGGGGTCGCGGAAATTCCGCGGTTTCGGGTTGATGAAGTAGGCCCGGGGTCCCTTGCCGTCGCCCTTGGCGCCGTGGCAGGTGGCGCAGTTGGCCATGTAGAACTTCTCGCCCTTGGCGGCGTTGCCCACCAGGCCGGCGGCGAAGGGCTGGTCCATCATATTCTCGGCTTCCGCCGGCCCGCTGCGCCCGGCGTGGGCGTTGGTGCCGGAGATGGCGTTGGCGGTGGCGGGGAGCATGAGGCCGGCGCGGACGTAATCCACCACGGCTTCGATGTCCGCCGGGGAGAGGCGATCCTTGAAGGAAGCCATGGCGGTATTGACCCGGCCGTTGGTGACGGAATTGATCATGCGCTCCCGGGTGAGTTCGGTGCGGGCCTGGGGAGTGGTGAAGTCCCGGGGCGGGATGAGGCCGACGATGATATTGGCCCCCTGGCCCTTGTCGCCGTGGCACACCATGCAGCTTTGGGCATAGACCGCCTTGCCCCGCTGCAGGCGGG